>NZ_JAUYVV010000001.1:0-360913 GCF_030689165.1 Oceanobacter sp. 4_MG-2023
AGAGAGGAAGAGAGGAAGAGAGGAAGAGAGGAAGAGAGGAAGAGAGGAAGAGAGGAAGAGAGGAAGAGAGGAAGAGAACAGAAAAGCACTCACCGTGCACACCACCAGCATGCACGGTAAATATATCCATAAGCCGAGGAAAATTACGCCACCCGACGCTCTTGCTTCTGCAAACTATCCATGGTGCCGACCAGCAACGCCAACAACATCGCCACCACAACAACAGCGATCAATACCGCCAACACACCAGGGTTCAGCGTCGCCTGATACTTCAAGAGTGACAATTCACTCGCAGGGGTCGCAATATAACTGATGTGCATCGCCGCCATACCGGTGTAGTGCATGCCACAGACAGCCACCGCCATAATGATGGAACTGATGCTTCTCATCATAAAGGTATGGATATTAAACGACAGCCAGAATGCGCAAATCGCAGCCCCAACCGCAATCAGAACCGAGGCACCCACCAAGGCAGGGTCATAAATCATGTCACCTGGCATAACCATCGCTTCCATACCGGTGTAATGCATTGAAGCGACACCCAACCCGGTAACCAACCCGGCACCCAGCAATCGAGGCAAACTGTCCGGATTACGCCCGACAATAAGCAACCCCAGACCAACAACAACAACAGCCAATAGCAGGGATACCAGCGTCATACCCAGCTCATACCCATAATTGGCATCGGTGTCGAAAGCCAACATGCCAACAAAATGCATCGCCCAAACACCACCACCACCCAAAGCAAGAGCCGCTCCCACCACCCAGAACAGCACGCTTTCCTTTTGTGATGTAATCATGCCCTGCACAAGTCTTAATGCTGTATATGATCCCAATACAGAAATGCAGAACGAGAGCAAAACCATTGCCCAGTTGTATTCAGAAGCCATTAATATCACCTCAAAAGCAGATACGCGTACGCATTTTCCAGCGCACACTGATCCCATATAAAAATGTGGAAAAACACAGCCAAACCATCCTCTGGCCGCATTTAAATTGATAGAATTATCATCAATGAATAACTTCTGCATAAAGTCTGAACAAGGAGTACAAACAAGCAAAAGATCATAATCATCTGATGGATAGCTGGCAATATAGTCTATTTTTGATACAAATCAACTTCAATGACGTGAAATATCCGCAAAATCCAAGAGTTTTCTATTGACTTTATTGTAAATTAACAAAACGTTACAGATAATTAACAAATAATGGCTTACAATAATTAGTTAAAAATAAAACCTATACAAAAACAATACATGATGAGAAACCATCAATAATCCACAACAACAACAGGAATGCATTAAACCAACCTGGTTAAAAATCATTTAATAAGTGTTATATCAATATAAAAATCAATCATTCCGAAAAACAGAAAACCAATCGGCCGCCCACGACAACATCCGAATAAACAATAACGCTGTGAAATGGCACGCTTCGGCTACCCCAAGCGAGCCGTGCAGGATTAAATAGATATCCCCTAAAGCGAAGCCGCCAGAATACTCGCCGTACGGATTGCCCGCTTGGCATCCAGCTCACCGGCAAACTCAGCCCCGCCCACCAGATGAACACCGCAGGAACCATCCACCAACAGGGCTTGCAAATCATGGTAAAGCTGATTCACCGATTCCTGCCCGGTACACACCACAACATGATCCACTTCCAACACACATTCTTCGGTCTCCTCTCCCTTCACAATGCGGATATGCAACCCCTGATCGTCAATACGGTCGTACTGCACCCCGGCAATCATTTCGACCTGCTTCATTTTCATCGTCGCCCGGTGTACCCAGCCCGTGGTTTTGTTCAGTCCCTTGCCCAGCGCGGATGACTTGCGTTGCAGCAGGTAGACCTGACGCGGTGACACTTCAACATCAGGAGTCACCAGACCACCCCGCACCTGACTGCGAACATCCACTCCCCACTCCGAGCGCCAGTGTTCGGCATTTAATGTCGTTGACTCTCCTTCCTGAGTCAGATATTCAGCCACATCAAAACCAATTCCCCCGGCTCCCATAATGGCCACCCGAGCGCCAACTGTTACTGCATTACTCAACAACTGCTGGTACGTCATCACACTGGCATGGTCGATACCATCAACCTGAGGCAGACGAGGTTCAACACCAGTGGCCACCACCACTTCATCAAAACCGGACTGACGTAACCCGTCGGCACTGACACGTGTCGAAAGACGCAAATCAATGCCCAGTTTGGTAATCATGGTCTGGTAATAACGAATGGTTTCCTGAAATTCTTCTTTACCCGGAATACGCGATGCCAGATTAAACTGCCCGCCGATAAAGTCCCGCCCTTCAAACAGCGTTACTTGATGGCCACGCTGGGCCGCCACCACCGCACACGCCAATCCCGCCGGGCCGGCCCCAACAACCGCCACCCGCTTCACCGTCGTGGCAAGTTGCCAAACCAGTTCCGTTTCATGACAAGCCCGTGGATTCACCAAACAGCTGGCGCGTTTATTGGCAAAGGTATGATCCAGACACGCCTGATTACAGGCAATACAGGTATTGATCTCATCTTCACGGCCCTGCTCGGCTTTAATAACCCATTCCGGGTCCGCCAGAAACGGTCGCGCCATGGCCACCATATCCGCCTGACCTTGCGCCACAATGGCCTCTGCCGTGGCTGGCATATTGATACGGTTGGACGCCACCACCGGAATCGATACCGCCTGCTTGACCTGCGCAGTCGCCTCGACAAAAGCCCCCCGAGGCACCGACGTTACAATGGTCGGTACCCGGGCTTCATGCCAGCCAATCCCGGTATTAAGCAGGTTCACCCCTGCTTTCTCCAACTCGAGAGCCAATTCGATAATCTCTTCTGCAGTAGAGCCACCATCCACCAGATCCAGCATCGACAGCCGGAACATCACAATAAAATGGTCCCCGGCCTGCGCCCGGATTTCACGGATCACTTCCAGCGCAAAGCGCATGCGGTTGTGATAACTACCGCCCCACTCATCCGTACGCTGGTTGGTACGCTGATTCAGCATCTGGGTAATAAAATAACCTTCCGACCCCATCACTTCGACGCCGTCATAACCCGCTTGCTGAGCCAGACTGGCCGCCCGACCAAAGTGTTTGATCGTGGTACGGATCTGGCTGGCGCTCAGTTCACGCGGTTTAAAAGGAGTAATCGGCGACTGAATGGCACTGGGAGCCACACTGAATGGCGTATAGCCATAACGCCCGGCATGGAGGATTTGCATCAGAATCTTGCCATTATGCCGATGCACCGCCGCCGTTACCTTGCGGTGAAACGGCACCTGCCAGGAACTGATCAACTTGGAACCAAACGGCAACAAATCACCCGCCCGGTTAGGAGCAAAACCACCGGTCACAATCAGCCCAACGCCGCCTTTGGCCCGCTCTTCAAAATACGCTGCCAACTCAGAGAAGTGCCAGGGCCGGTCTTCCAGACCCGTGTGCATGGACCCCATCACTACCCGGTTTTTAAGTTGTGTAAAACCAAGATCAAGGGGCTGAAAAAGATGAGGATAGCGGCTCATGGATGCATGCTCTGATTATTATCGTTACCTTCAGTGTAGTGGCTGGCAGCCAGCAAACAATAACCAGACAGAGCAAATAAGAAACCCAATGGAACATTAATCTCTTAATACCAATAGACTTATGACATCAAGCAGGTGGCCATCATCATCAGGGGTTAGATGGAGGAATTATGAGGTTATGCAGAGCCACCCACTCTCAGCATATTCAGTTCGGTGGCTTTTTGAGCTTCGTAACGCCCCAGCTCCAGGACGCAGGCGACGATGTCAACCCATTGTTATTGCTTGGATTGGTCGTCGGACAACTGGTTACTGTCGATCAGGGCAATGGGGCGCTGAAACAATCCGCCAGTTGGCAGTGATACACCAGATCAGAGAGGCTTTCGGCCAGTTCGGTGTCGATATAGCTGTCGTGCGGCAGGGCCAGTAAGTCGGTATCCAGCGCTTGCAACACCGGCTCCGGGGTAATAAAGCATAAAGTCCAGCGCCACGGCGTGGTTTTCCATGGCGCTGCGGAAGAAGCGGTCGTGGGGATTATGTGGTTTGTGGGGAGGCCCGGTCATGGGCGCAGGCCGACTCGGATGTGCAGATGCGCGCAAGTATAGCGGATATCGGGTTGCGCTCACCCATCGGGTACCACGCCGAGCGCAGGAGCTGCTTACGTTTCCCCTAACGAACCAGAACCCACAGCCCCGCCACAATAAAGAAAATGGCCGTCACATAACGAACAGTATTCATTGGCAACCGCTGCAACAAGGCCTGACCAAACCAAATCACAGGCACATTGGCGATCAACATACCCAGTGTGGTTCCGAGTGTCACCGGTAAGGGTTGTTGCCATTCCGCTGCGAGTAATACCGTCGCGATCTGGGTTTTATCCCCCAGCTCTGCCAGCGAAAACAGTATCAGCGTAGCAACAAATGCACCCAGGGCCAGAAAGCGGGATTCATCTTCATCGTCTTTGTCGGGTACCAGAATCCACAATCCCATCACCACAAAACTGCCAGACAACAGACCGTCGACCCAGCCATTGCTTAGCCATATTGCCAGGCCGTCCCCCAGCCAACTCCCAAACCAGGCCGACAAGCCATGATTTACCAGAGTCGCCAGAATAATCGCCAGTACAATGGCCCATTTATTACGGAATTTGAGTGTCAGAAACAGCGTCAGCAGTTGGGTTTTATCGCCGATTTCAGCCAGTGCAACCGCGACAGAAGAGGATAAAAAAGCCGAGGAAAACAGCTCGGAAAAGAAAAACGACTCAGGCGTTGTGATCATCTAACGTTACCGGGCGGCAAGACACCAAAGACAAATCCTGGCAGCCACCCATGGAACCAGTATTCGTCTCAGGTCTTGTCCAGCACAGTGTACTTCCGGTGCCATGAGCATGAGGCTCAAGTATGTTGACACAGGATACGAACGTGATTGTTTGTAACAAACAACTAACGCCCGTCAGACTACTCCCCCAAGAGAGGGCTGCAATCTAACGCGGAAGGCCGATATTGTCAAAAATATGGGCGAGTCCGGCTTAGTAGCCCATGGTGCGGGATGCACGCTGGCGAGAGTGCTCTGGCTCTGGCAACGCATTAACAAACATATCTATGCAATCGAGGGTTTTCAGTACCGCCAGCAAGTTGGATAAGCTGACACTGTCGGTGCCGCCTTCCAGTCGTTTGATCGTCGAACGGCTGACCCTTGCTTCACGCGCTAATTGCTCCTGACTGAGGTTGATCATCAACCTGGCTGCCCGCACCCGCACACCCACTTCGGCCAACAGGTCCGGCATATCCAACTCTTGAAAGTTCATAACAAAACGCGCCCTTAATCTCTGTAATGCCCTGGCTCACCGCCCATGGCAATCACGGTTAAATACAGCCGAATACATCAGGAAACCAGCAGGTTTCTCTGTTCGTCTGTCTGATTCATATAATGTAGGTATAGCTGAAACCTGAAGATTCTCCAGAAAATCGCAGAGCGCAGTACAAATCGTGCTATTGAACAAACGCCAAGGTAAACTCACGGCCCGATATTCAGCTGCTGGAACCTCCATGGCCATCAAGGCAACCATTTGTAAAATCGAGCTGGCTGTATCCGATATGGATCGCCACCATTATCAGACGTACAACCTGACCGTGGCGCAGCACCCTTCTGAGACACTGACCCGTTTAATGACCCGCATTGCGGTATTTGCTTTGAATGCCAGCGATACGCTGGAATTTACCCGTGGACTCAGCACTGATGACGAACCGGAACTGTGGGAAAAAGACTACAGTGATCAAACCCTGCTCTGGATTGAATTGGGACAGCCAGACGAAAAACGCATCCGTAAAGCCTGCCAGAAAGCCCAGCAAGTGCGTATTTATGAATACCATGGTCGTACCGCTCTGCCCTGGTGGGACAGCCTCAAAAATAGCTGCGCCCGCTTTGACAACCTCAGCGTTTACAACCTCGATGCCGATGCTATCGCACAACTGACTTCACTCTACGACCGCACCATGCGCCTGCAAGCCAGTATCCAGGACGCTACTCTGTGGCTCGGTAACGACCAGGGCAGTATCGAAATACAACCACAGCGATTACATCCGCACGATAGCTGACTGGCCAGCGCATCGCGGGAATGGATGTCCCCACTAGCTACCAACGCTGTTCATCAACCAGCCGATCAACAGTACCTGCGGCACCGTGATCAACGGCAAAAACAGCGCGATCTTCCAGCTCCGTGTCGTGTCTTTAAGCGACATGATCTCGGTGTAATCCGTTGCAGCACCCGCCATCAGAAAGGTAAAACTGTTACCTGGTGCTGCAGCACGTGTCACCAGATCGGCAGCGATTGGGCTGGAGCCTTCCGAGCACACTTCAATCACGGTGGCCGCCAGCAAGGTCATAAACATCCCGGCAGCCGTTGCGCCAAACCAGGTATTAAAGCTTTCTTCCGGCACAAAGGCCCGCACCAGCGCAACCAGCACCACGCCCAGAAATACCCAGCGCAACACCGACCGCGATTCTTTTAATCCTTGCCAGAACATGGCTGCCAGGCCTGGCAAGCTCCAGTCTTCATCGCGCCAGACCTGCTTCAATATGGCTTTGGCATTTACTGGCTGTGGCTCTTGATGGTGGGGATTGGCAGGTAACACCCCCTTCACGACCAGCCGATCAAATATCAGCCCGCTGATCCAGGCAATCACTAACGACGCGGCGATAAAGATTAATGTCCACTGCAGGCCGATCAGGCCAACCAGAATGAGCGTCAGGGTTAATGAGTTCCATGGGCTGGCAATCAAAAATGCCATTACCTGACCAATACTGGCGCCGCGCTCATACAACTTCATACCAATCATCAAAATGCCGTGATTACAGAGATCGAGCATCAGCCCGGCCAGAGTGGCGCGAAAAATACCCTGCTGCGTCCCCGCCTGTCCCAGTACCGACATCACCAGCTCACGCGGAATCCGCCCGAGCAGACCAACAAAGACAGATGCCGAAATAATCCCCCACCACATGGCGTTGACCATTTCGAACGAGGTGTGCATCAGGGTGGATACCCAGATTAATCCGACATCGCCCAGTGACAACCAGCCCAGATAACCGGCAACGACAAACAGGCCGCTGCCCCACAAGACCCAGTCAAACGAGGCACTCGGGGCACAACAATCGGCGCCATCAGTCGATTCATCACCGCCGCCACAACAACTGGAAGATGTGGCCCTGGCCGCTGTTGCAGCCGCCGCAGGTACAAACACAACAGGGCCAGCCGCCACTGCCGGGGCACCACCACAGCAACTGCCTGCCGATACGGCAGCAGGTTCGGTATTGGCTATACCCGATTCACTTAAACAAGATGACTTGCTACTGTCACTGCTACCGCAACAGCGCCCGGATTCACTCATTGTCGACTCCACCATGCCATATATTCAAATGACTATTATTCGCAGCCTGTATAGTGCCGAAAAAGTTAGCCTGAACACAATACTTTCGTCGGGGATACAGCAAGGGAATGGATTTGAACAGAACATACAAGTTCCGCCAGAGCAGCGGCAAATCGATAATTGCCGCGGTGCTTTGATTCTGATGTGGCTGGCCACTGGCCAGCCACCAACAACCAACAACCAACAACCAACAACCAACAACTGACAATAACTACAAACTGACCACGACCGCATCAGCGCTGCGTTTGGCCTTGTTGCGAGCTTGTTCCTCTGACTCAGCCCGAGCCAACGCCACACCGAGACGTCGCTTGCCCTGTACTTCCGGTTTGCCAAACAGACGCAGCTGGGTATCGGCTTCCATCATGGCGGTAAACAGGTTGCCGTATTGCATCGTACCTGACTGCCCCTCCACCAGCACTACTGCTGATGCCGACGGCCCGAACTGGCGAATCGACGGAATCGGCAATCCGAGAATCGCCCGAGCGTGCAAGGCAAACTCTGACAGGTCTTGTGAAATCAGCGTTACCAGCCCGGTATCGTGTGGGCGTGGTGAGACCTCACTGAAAATCACCTCGTCACCTTTCACAAACAATTCAACGCCATACAGCCCCCAACCACCCAGCTCACTGGTCACCGTGGTCGCAATGGCTTGCGCCTGTTGTAACGCGGCAGCGGTCATTTGCTGTGGCTGCCAGGATTCCTGATAGTCGCCGTCTTGCTGGCGATGCCCAATCGGCTCACAGAAACTGGTCAATGTACCGCCTGTACCATCACTATGACGGATAGTTAACAAGGTGATTTCAAAGTCAAAATCGACAAAGCCTTCAACAATCACCTTGCCCTGCCCGGCACGCCCACCTTCCTGGGCATAACGCCAGGCCGCAGCCAGCTCGTCGGCCGTGCGGACAAAACTTTGTCCTTTACCTGAGGAGCTCATGATGGGCTTGATCAGACAGGGTAAACCGATCGTTTCCACCGCGGCGTAAAATTCACTTTCTGAGGCAGCAAAACGATAACTTGATGTGGGCACTCCCAAGGTTTCTGCCGCCAGACAACGGATACCTTCCCGGTTCATGGTCAGCTGGGTTGCCCGCGCCGTCGGCACTACGTGAAAACCTTCGCTTTCCAGTTCGGCCAGGGTTGCCGTTGCAATGGCTTCGATTTCCGGCACGATCAGAGCCGGTTGCTCCTGCTGGATCACCGCACGCAAGGCCTGACCATCAAGCATATTGATCACATGACAGCGATCTGCAACCTGCATCGCCGGCGCATTGGCGTAACGATCAACGGCAATCACTTCACAACCCAGGCGCTGCAGTTCAATCACCACTTCCTTGCCGAGCTCGCCCGAGCCACACAACAGCACCCGGGTTGCTGTCGCAGAAAAAGGAGTACCGATAACCGGTGGATTCAGGGCAGCAGTCACATCAGACATAATCAGATTCTCTAGCAGATTATCAGGCAAACAGGCCAGCAAGAGAGCTGCCACAGCAGCCGTCACTCATGGCAATAAAAAACAAACCAAACAACAATGAATAAAATCGACACATCAGGTGCCGTATGCAAAAGACTCAGGAAGGGGGCGTGATAACAAATACGTTGCCGGATGCTTGCTCTCGCTGTCGACACAGGGCCAGCACATCACGCTTTTCAGGATTGGTCATTCGTCCCCAGTGACTGATTTCCAGTCCGGTACGATAACAGCCCTGACAAATGTCCTGGTTATCCAGCACACACACGTGCACACAAGGGGATTTGACCGGTAAATCAGTTCCGGCAGATGGCGTCGTATCCGTAGACAAGTACGGCCTCCAGCAGCAGTCAGCAAAACGTGAATGCTACCTGCTGGGCCAGATCAGAACAAGACGATTGAATTACACGTCTTCAGGATCTTCTGCGGTGGCGGGCGCCACGCTCCCCAAAGCGATGTTCGAGGAGAAATAACGATTCATCATTTCAGCGGTGATATAGGCCGTCAGCCCCCAGATCTGGAAACGCTCATACATCCAGGTAGGCATACGGATCCCTTCACGATGAAAATAATCAGAGGGCGGTTGATTAAAAAAGGTCAGCGGCACATGGAACAAGCAATCCAGCTCACGAGGGTCGGCTGTCAATGCCACATCATGTGGGATAACGGCCAATACCGGTGTCACCAGAAAGCCGAACTTGGAGACTACCTGATCCAGTATACCCACCACTTTGACATGCTCTGGAGCCAGCCCGACTTCTTCGTGAGCTTCACGCAGTGCCGTCGCGATCAGATCAGTATCTACCTCATCCCGTTTGCCTCCAGGAAAAGCCACTTCACCCTGATGGGTTGGCATGCCCTGTGCACGACGGGTTAATAATAATGATGGCTGATGGGGGTGATCGGTAACAGCAACCAGAACCGCTGCTTCACGCAGACCGGCACGGGAGAAGTGTCGGGGTTCATGGTCCTGCCACTCCTGGGATAATCGTAAAAAAAGGTCGTATTGATTCATGTTTAACAGTTTAGTAGGGCGATCTTGTAATCGCCAAAAAAAGAGCCAGAAATTATTCCAGCACCGGACAACCGGCTAAAGCAGATTATATGCCAAAACATTCCCTATGATGAGTAAATATAGTCATTTTTTAAAAAATCAACTAGACGTCAGTCCAAACCGATGGGCACCTGATCACTCAGTATCCCGCTCCTTTACTGCGGCAGAGATACCGGGCAGAGATACCAGACAACCACCGCAGCGGGATGCGCGGTTTCCGCAGCCGGGCAGGAATGAACAAGGTATACTCATGACAAGTGTCTGATTGACCGGCCAGACCATCACCAGAGCATCGGCAAATCACAATGAGGACGGGATGAAATACTGCAGCGAGTGCGCCAATATCATCGAGCGACGCATCCCCGAAGGGGACAACCATGAACGCGATGTATGCAGCGTTTGCGATACCATATTCTACAGCAACCCCCGGATTGTCGCTGGCACATTACCTGTGTATCAAGGCAAGATTTTGCTCTGCAAACGCGCTATTGAACCCCGGTTGGGCTACTGGACCTTGCCCGGTGGTTTTATGGAAAACGACGAAGGTACCGAGCAGGCAGCCTTGCGGGAAACCTGGGAAGAAGCCTACGCCAAGGTCAATATCACGTCGCTGTTCAGCATGATTTCCGTCACCCATATCAGTCAGGTGCATCTGTTTTTTCTGGCAGATTTACCTACGCCCGAGTTTTCATCCGGCCCGGAAAGTCTGGAAGTTGCCCTGTTCGCTCCCGAAGATATTCCCTGGCAGTCGCTGGCATTCGCTACCGTCGAACAGACATTACGACGCTATCTCGACAATCCACATCCAGCTCAACCACACATTTTCAATATCAGCCGCAACCGGCTGAGCAGCGAGCCGGAGTAATCCGGCACCTTGGCGCAAGAATCAGGGTAATTCAGACTCATCCACCAGCCTGACCAGATCAAATGCCGGCTCTTCGTACGGGTGTGCCAGCCGCAAGGCTGCCAGCACCGCCCGGACAGAATCGTCGGCAGAGACCAGTTCAACCCGGTATTCATCAACCCGGGTCAGCTGCCCGGACTGGCCGAGATAAGGGTTAGCCGCAGTGGACGGACAAAATTGCCCGGTTCCCAGCACTTGCCAGCAACATTGGCTGTATTCCCCCAACTGGCCACCACCAGCGGCAAAGACCGCTTGCTTCACCGATGCCAGATGGCTGACTGGCACGTAAAACCCCACTTTGTACATATACTTCTCCTGTCGGTTTCAACTCAGCTATCGGTCAGTTGCTCCAACCCCGTCAAGATGATGAGTGCCTGTTCACGGCTGTCGCCACAAAAATCGGCTTCCGCCTGAAACTGCTCGCACACCTGCGGCCGTTCCGGTGAAGCAAAGATACGACAGAGATTATCATCTGCCAGCTGAATACAACGTTCCCCTGCCCGTTTGCCATCAGGCATACCGGGGATCGGCGCACTGATCGACGGTGCGATACAGCAAGCTCCACAACCAAGTCGACATTCCAAATACCATGCTCCTATCAACAACGATCAACAATCAAACCAACACATTACCAGGCCACTCAACCAGGCCACTCAACCAGGCCACTCAACCAGGCCACGCAAGCTCATACCATCCGGAAACGATACGCCACACTGACTCCCATACCAGAAGTCGAGGCAATTCACACAACGCAACAAAGCGCGGCAGCAACACCCGGCATGGCCGTTTCATACCCTTGCCATCCAGCGCCCTGTGGTTTAGCCTTCCGGCACTATTTATGTATCCAGGACGTCAATCCATGAAGGCTATTGCTTTTCGCCCGGTTTGTACGCTAGCGCTGCTGGCTTCCAGTCAACTGGCCTTTGCAGCAGACAGCAGTAAGGACGACCACACCAACTTTCGGGTTGGTCTGGCAGCCACTACGCTGGATATTGATCCTGGGGCGGATTACTTCACGGATGCTGGCGATACAGGCATGTCGCTGTTTGCTGAATACCCCCAGTCGGATCACACCGCCACACGTTTTTTAGTCTACCGCATACATCAGGATGGCAAGGATGTTACCGGCTTTGAGACCCAATTAATGTGGGGGTGGGGTTTGTCCCAACCCGGCTTTCGTCTTTATACCGGCCCGGCCTGGCACCGTGAAAAGATTGCCTTGCAGGGTAACAACGGCCGCCGAACCGGTGTATTTAATGGTTGGGGCTGGCAAATCGGTACCGGCTATCAGCTCGGGGCTGTCACGCTCGATATTGCCGGTACTTTCCGTGACGACCAGGATTATCGCAACCAGAATCGACGCACAGGCGCTTCCGGGCAACGCCCGAACGTCTGGCTGACCAGTGCCCTGATCAGCTATCGCTTTTAATTCAGATCCGTTTACTTGAAGCGCTTGACCCCAGGCGCTTGCCATTTGGGAATGTTATGACCAACCCTGTCACCGTCCGCTATATGTCCCGCTCCGAAATTGAAAGCCTGATGTACAGCCTGACGGCTGATTCCGATAATGAGCAGGCCCAGTTGTTTGAGGCCATTACTCGCCGGTTACTGGAAATTCTGGAGTCAGAGAATCGCTAGCGAGCCTCTGATTCCATCCAATACTTACTCTTTGCCTTTGCCTTTGACACCCAGTCGCTGTTCCAGCTGCTGACACAGTATTTTCAGTGCCTTGATTCTGGCAAAACGTTTGCTGTTGGCTTCAATCAGGTGCCATGGTGCAACCTCGGTACTGGTGCGCTCCACCATATCATTTACTGCCTGCTCATAATCAACCCAGCGCTCCCGGTTACGGTAGTCTTCGTCAGTAATCTTGTGACGCTTGTAGCTGATGGTTTCGCGTTCCTTGAAACGCTTGAGCTGTTCGTCCGCATCGATATGCAGCCAGAATTTCACCACGACCGTTCCGTGCTCAACCAGCTGTGATTCAAAATCATTGATCTCACTGTAGGCCCGCAACCATTCAGATCGGCTGGCCAGGCCCTCTACCCGTTCAACCAGTACTCGCCCATACCAGCTGCGATCGTACATGGTTACTCGTCCATCACGGGGAATATGACGCCAGAATCGCCAGAGATAATGATGGGCATTTTCTTCATCCGTTGGAGCCGCAATCGGTATGATCTGATAATTACGGGCATCCAGCGCGGGGACAATACGGCGAATCAGACCGCCCTTGCCTGCGGCATCCCATCCTTCCAGCACAATCACCATGGAGACCTGCTGCTCATAGGCTCGCCGTGCCAGTAACGACAACTTGCCTTGCCAGTGCTCCAGCTTCTGACGATAGGTGCTTTTGTCGAGTGACTGATCCATATCCAGATTCCCCAGCAGGGTTTTCTGACGGTGAATCAGTGCCACAGTCTCGCTGTTTTCGTCGTCCTGGGCGGCATCGCTATGGGCATGTAACGTCAGATGCTGCTGTATCCGCTCCAGCAAATGGTTGGCCACCGTGATATCGCGATAGTTGGGGTCCGCGCTTTCAATCACCACCCAGGGGGCTTCGGCGGTGCTGGTCTGGCGCAGGGTATGTTCTGCCGTTGAGCGAAAGTCGTCATACAGGGCCAGGTGAAGCTTGTCTTTTTCAGTAACACGCCAGGCCGTTGCCGGGTCCGATGCCAGTTGCTGCAAGCGCAATTGCTGCTGGTCTTTCGACAAATGCAGCCAGAGCTTGATAACCAGTGCGCCATCCTCAACCAACATACGCTCAAAGATGCGAATGTGCGCCAGATAACCATCCAGCTCAATGTCGTTCAGAGTCTTGTCGACCCGCAAGGCAATCGGGTCGCTGTACCAGGAGCCGATATACAGCCCGATACGACCCTTCTGCGGCAGAGCCTGCCAGAAGCGCCAGTAATCCGGACGTTCGCGCTCATCCTGGGTTTTATCATCAAATGCCAGCGTGCGCAGATAACGAGGATCCAGCCATTCGTTCAGACGATTGACCAACACCCCCTTGCCGGCACCATCACTGCCGGAGACCAGCACAATAACCGGAAAATCGGCCTGGCTCAGTGTCCGCTGCATTTCCAGTAACTGGGTGCGTAATTCCGGAACCCGTTTATCAAATTCCTCACGAGACAGTGCCTGCCCCAGTTCTGCAACCTCAAACATAGTCTCTCCATTCCAGTGTCTATCGAGCGAATAGTGTGCGCGCAATCCAGGCAAGCACAATGTCTTATTTTTGCAGCATTCAGCAGAACTGCAATGATCAGCATCAGCAGCCGATAACGACGATGAACCCGGGTTGGCGCTGGTTACAGTGATATTTTCAGCGCGAAGAAATCATTACAAGGCAGAACAGAACGACCGCAGAACGAGACAGCCAGGCATAAAAAAGCCCCGGTTGGGCCAAATCCAACCGAGGCAATCTTCTTCCTGAGCACAGAAGACGTGAAGCTTATTCGTCAGAACCCAACACACCAAAGATTTGCAGCAGGCTGACGAACAAGTTGTACAAAGAGACATACAAAGAAACGGTTGCCATGATGTAGTTGGTTTCACCACCATGCAGAATATTACTGGTTTCGTAAGCAATCAGGCCGCTCATCAGAATGACAAACATTCCAGAGACCGCCAGTGACAAGGCCGGTAACTCAAACAGAAAAGCACCCAATGCCAGCACAAACGCCATGATAATACCGACCATCAGGGTTTTACCCCAACCGGACAGGTCTTTACCAGTCGACAGCACCCAGCCAGACATACCAAAGAAAATCAGACCGGTTGTACCCAGTGCACTCATGATAATGCCGCTACCACCAGGAATGCTGGCGTACATCGACAGAATAGGTCCCAGGGTGTAACCCATAAACCCGGTCAGGGCGAACACAGACAAGATACCGACCGCGCTTTCCTTGGTTTTGTGTACCAGGAACAGCAAACCAAAATAACCAGCCAGCGTCAGAATAAAGCCAGGGTGTGGCCAGCCCATCGACATGGAGGTACCCGCCACCGCCGCACTGAACAACAGCGTCATGGACAGCAGCATATAGGTATTACGCAGAACCTTGCGGCCAGCAGCCTGATCCTGAAAATCTTCCATCGGTACAGCGGTAGCGTCAGCTCGCGATGGTTTGGTGTAATAATCTGGACGACTCATACAGTTTCTCCTGATGAATACTAGTTAGAGCGTGTTTGGAGCGGTTTTCATTGTAGAAAGCATTGTACGGAGCAGCAATAAAAAATAATATTCGAATTATCTTTTACTCATTGCTCGGTTTTTTCGATCTATGCACCGCATAAACTACAAGCATTTACAGTACTTTCATAGTGTTGCGACGGAAGGCAGCATTCAGCTGGCAGCGATACGGCTGAGCGTCACTCCTCAAACCATCAGCGGCCAGTTAAAAATACTGGAAGATGACCTCGGCGTCGCCCTGTTTGCCAAGTCTGGCCGTGGCCTGGAATTGACCGACGCCGGTCGGGTGGCACTGGATTACAGCCGACAAATATTCCAGCTCGGGGATGAGTTACAAGAGGTGATGAATCTTGGCATCACCGAACGGCCTTCCGAATTTCGAGTGGGTATTGTCGATGCGTTACCCAAATCCATCGCTCACCGGCTGCTGAGCCCGGCCATGTTGTTGCCCGGCACCATGCGGATTGTCTGCCATGAAGAACAAATGTCGTCGCTATTGGGAGAATTGGCGGTACACCGGCTGGATTTGATATTGGCCGACAGCCCAATTCCTCCGGGTATGAACATCCGCTGCTTTAACCACCTGCTCGGTCGCAGCCGGCTAGCCTGCTTCGCCACCCCGGAGCTGGTACAACAGCAGCAAGGTAAACGGACTTTTCCCGATATGCTGAACGAAGCCCCGGTTCTGCTACCCACCGACACCGCTTCCGGCTTACGTACCGACCTGTTGAGCTGGTTTAACCATACCGGTATCGCCGTCAGAATTGCCGGAGAATTTGACGACTCGGCACTGTTAAAAGCCTTTGGTAGCCAGGGTCATGGCTACTTTTTTGCGCCCGATGTCATTCGCGAAGAAATTTGCGCCAAATACCAGGTGCGCTGCGTCGGCACAGTCAAAGAACTGATGCAGGAGTTTTATGCAATTTCAGCAGAACGCCGTATCAGTCATCAGGCGGTCGCTGCCATCACCCGGCAAACACCGCTCGGTGAAATCGGCTGAGATACCAGAATAATCAATACTCTACTCTGCTACCAGAACTTCCGCCCGCCAGTTTCCTGTCTCACCGCCCAGAGTGTGGGCCAGGCGTGGCAACAGCGCTTCCATCCGTGCTTTCAGAGTATAAGGCGGGTTGATCAGAATCATGCCGGACGCGGTCATGCCCCGCTCCTCGGTATCCGCCGCAATGCCCAGTTCAAACAACTGGATATTACGTATCCTCGAAGACTGGAATGCCCGTTCCAACTGGTCGATACGGTGCCGTTCCACAACCGGATACCACAACGCATAGGTTGCCGTTGCCATGCGGCGGTACGCTGCGACCAGGGTCTCAACCACAGTGTGATAATCGGTTTTGATTTCATACGGCGGGTCCATCAATACCAGACCGCGCTTGATATGGGTCGGTAACAGTGCGATCAACCCTGCGAATCCGTCTTCTCCCCGTACCTGAACACGGCGATCCCGTCGCATCATTTGTTCCAGAATAGCCAGATCCTGAGGATGTAGTTCATACAGGAATGCCCGGTCCTGCGGCCGTAAATAATGCTGCCCAAACCAGGGAGAACCCGGATAGACAGGTTCTTCTGCGGCTTGCTGGCACTGACCGACCGCGTCCAGATAAGCACCCAGCTCAGGCCAGTCGGCTGCCGCCAAGCGGCCAATTCCAGTGCGATATTCTTCATTTTTTATCGCTTCGACTGATTCCAGCAAATAAACACCAGCCGCTGCATGGGTATCGATATAAACAAACGGCTTGTCCTTGCGCTGCAGATACTCCAGCACTTCAACCTGAATCAGATGTTTGAGTACATCGGCAAAATTACCCGCATGAAACGAATGGCGATAACTGAGCATAAACACTCCGGTTGGTTAACAATCACTGCGTCCTGCTACGTTACAAGCAAACGCCATAGTCATAAAACAAGAATGCCGCGGCCTCCATAAGAAACCGCGGCATTTAGCAGATCAGACCCCGATCAAGGACGGTCGTCGACCTCTTCTTCTGTTTCCGGTGGAATCAGATCTTCACGGCTGAGTTTCATCAACACCAGAATATTCACCGCGACATAGATCGACGAATAAGTACCCACCAACACACCGATCATCAGTGCCAGGGCAAAGTTATGGATCAGCTCACCCCCGACTACCAGCAACGCCAGCAGTACCAATGCCGTCGTGATCGATGTCATCAGCGTCCGGTCCAGCGTCTGGTTCAGGGATTCGTTCATGATACCCAGAGCATCACTGCGGCGCAGAATGCGGAAATTTTCCCGAATCCGGTCAGCCACCACAATGGTATCGTTCAAGGAATAACCAATCACCGCCAGCACTGCTGCCAGTACCGTCAGGTCAAACTCCCACTGGAACAGCGAGAACAGCCCCAGAATGATCATCACATCATGGAACAGGGCAAATACTGCCCCCACCGAGAATTTGAACTGAAAGCGGGCCGCAACGTAAATCATTACAACCGTCAGAGCCAGCAGTAATGCCAGCCCGCCCTGATCACGCAATTCTTCACCGACATTAGCCCCCACAAACTCACTGCGCTTCAGGGTCAGGGAATTACCCTCTGCGGAAGCCTGCAGTATATCCAGCACCTCGTTACCGAGATTGTCCCGGAAGGCTTCTGACATCCGCACCAGAATGTCGGTCTCAGAACCAAAGTTCTGCACCGTCACACCACTGTAGCCGGCCTCATCCAGTGCCGCGGAAATATCATCCAGCGGCTGAGGCGTTGCATACTGGACTTCCAGCAAGGTACCGCCGGTAAAATCCAGGCCAAAGTTCAAGCCCTGTACTGCCAATGAACCAATCGATACCACCAGCAACAAGCTGGACAGCACCATGGCTCCCATACGCAAGCGCATAAAATCGAAGGATTTTTTCATCAGACCTTACCTCCGATAGACAGGGACTCAAGACGGCGGCCACCATAAATAGCGTTGGCCAGTGCCCGCGTCAGCATGATAGCGGTAAACATGGATGTGATGATCCCGAACGACAGGGTTACGGCAAAACCTTTCACCGGCCCGGTGCCTGCGGCAAACAGAATGACCGCCACAATCAGCGTGGTCAGGTTGGCATCAAGAATTGTTACAAAAGCCCGGTTATAGCCTTCATGAATGGCTTGCTGCGGTGATCGTCCAGCCCGTAATTCTTCACGAATACGAGAGAAAATCAGCACATTGGCATCCACCGCCATACCCACCGTCAAGACGATACCGGCAATCCCCGGCAAGGTCAGCGTCGCACCGACAATGCTCATCATGGCAATCAATACAACTACGTTTGCCATCAGCGCCACATTGGCAATCATGCCAAACGCCCGGTAGTACACCACCATCAGTACCAGCACCATAGCCAGGCCAAGAATGACCGAGTTAACACCCATCTCGATATTTTCTTTACCCAGGCTTGGGCCAACCGTGCGTTCTTCAACGAAGTACATCGGTGCCGCCAGTGCCCCTGCCCGTAACAGCAAGGCCAGTTCAGAGGCTTCGGCAGACTCCAGGCCGGTAATCCGGAAACTGGAACCCAGCGTGCTCTGAATGGTTGCCAGAGAAATAATTGATTTCTCGACCACCTGAATGGTTTTTGTCATTTCGACACCATCGACCATTTCATAACTGGTTTGTGGCTTGCGCTCAACAAACAGCACGGCCATACGACGCTTGATCGACTTGCGGGTCACCTGGGTCATGATCGCGCCACCCTTGGAGTCCAGGTCGATATTCACTTGCGGGAAGCCGTTTTCATCAAAGGATGACTGTGCATTGGTCACATGATCACCCGTGGCAATCACGGTCTTTTCCAAACGCGCAGTACGGAACTGATCCGTGCGGAACAAATATTCTTCTGTTGTAAACCGGTTGGCACCCGGATCGGCTTCAAGACGGAACTCCAGGTTGGCAGCCTTGCCAAGAATTTTCTTCGCTTCGGCAGTATCCTGAACACCCGGCAACTCCACCACAATACGGTTACGACCCTGACGTTGTACCAGTGGCTCGGCAACCCCCAGCTCATTCACCCGATTACGTAATGTGGTCAGGTTTTGCTTGAGGGCGTAATCTTCCATTTCCTTGATTTTCTGTTCGCTGATGGTCAGTTCCAGACCATACTGATCAGCAACTTTGATTTCTTCGCGCCAGAATTCCGGGTACTCACGAATCAGAAAGCTGTTTGCCTCATCCCGAACAGCGACATCCACAAACTGCAGTACCAGCTTGTCGCCATTCACCAGCACCCGGCGATACTTGATCCCCTCTTCGCGCAAACGGGTGCGTAATTCTTCACGATAATTTTTTACACGGCTCGCCAGGTAGTCATCCATGTCCACTTCCATCAGGAAATGCACACCACCACTCAGATCCAGCCCCAGTGTCATCGGGCCAGCCCCCAGCGACAGCAACCAGTCAGGGGTTGTCGGAGCCAGGTTCAGCGCCACGATATAGTCATCACCCAGTTCCCGTTGTACCAGGTCCTTGGCAGCCAACTGCTGACCCGAACTGCCAATCCGGAACAACGCACTGCTGCCATTCACTTCATCGCCCAGTACATCAACACTGTTGTCTGCCAGGATAGTACGGACTCGGGACATCAGGCTGGCGGACATTTCGGCACCGGCACGGGTAGGTGTGACCTGTACAGCCGGGTCCGGCGGATACAGGTTAGGTGCGGCATAAACCGCCGCAAGCGCCAATACCACCAGTATCAGCAAGTTTTTCCAGAGGGGATACTTATTGAGCATAATCTGCCCTTATGAAAACTCGATTCGGATGTGCCAGCAGTTGTAACACCACCACTGACAGCATCAGGAAAGATCAGCCCAAAACGTCTTTGATCGTGCCTTTTGGCAGCACCATGGTGACGGCTACTTTTTGTACCGGCAATTCAATGCCGTTCGCCACTTCCATGACCACAAAATCTTCTGTGACCTTGGTTACTTTACCCAGCATGCCACCAGCCATAACCACTTCATCGCCCTTGGTCAGGTTGGTAATCAGGTTTTTGTGTTCTTTCTGACGCTTGCTTTGTGGACGCCATAGCAAGAAGTAGAAAATCAGCAGGAAACCACCCAGGAACACCAGCTGACCAGTAATACCCATTGGTGCTTCCGCACCTTCTGCCATCGCAAACCCGGAAAAGGTCAACGCCATCACAGCAAACAAAGCTTTCATGAAATACATTCTCCAAAAACAACCGACGCTCCCAACAGGGTAAAGCGACATGATTTTTATGATGTGCGCAATTCCGGGCTGACAAATCCTGAGCCTGCGCATGAAGATACCCGCCAGTATCCAAACCGGTCAGCCAGTTTGCGATATGGGGCTAAAAGCCGTACACCACAAGTCTGACCACCAGGATTATTTTTCCAGCGCTGGCGTTGTGCCACCACGTTTGGCGTAGAAATCATCAACAAAGGCCGCAAATGTACCTTCTTCGAGGGAGCGGCGCAAACCGTCCATCAATGTCTGGTAATAATGAAGATTATGAATACTGTTTAACGTAGCCCCTTGTATTTCCCTACATTTATCAAGGTGATACAGATAAGCGCGGCTATAATTCCGACAGGTGTAGCACTGGCATTCCGGATCAATCGGACCGGTATCATTACGATTGGCAGCGTTCCGCAATTTCACCACACCAAACGACGTAAACAGATGGCCATTACGGGCATTACGGGTTGGCATCACGCAATCAAACATATCCACACCGCGACGCACCCCTTCGACCAGGTCTTCCGGCTTGCCAACGCCCATCAAATAGCGTGGTTTGTCCTGTGGCATTTTGGGGGCAACATGGGCCAGCACCCGCATCATATCGGGTTTGGGTTCCCCGACACTCAGGCCACCAATGGCATAACCGTCGAAATCAATGTCGAGCAAGCCTTGCAAGGATTCATCCCGCAACGATTCGTACATGCCGCCCTGAATAATGCCAAACAGGGCCGACGGATTATCACCATGGGCTGCCTTGGAGCGTTTTGCCCAACGTAATGACAACCGCATGGAATCCGCAGCTTCCTGTTCCGTGGCAGGGTACGGCGTGCATTCGTCAAAAATCATCACAATGTCGGAGCCAAGATCACGCTGCACTGCCATCGAGCTTTCCGGTGTCATCAAGACGCGATCGCCATTCACCGGCGACTGGAAGGTCACACCTTCTTCCGTGATTTTGCGCATATCGCCGAGGCTGAATACCTGAAAACCGCCGGAGTCCGTCAGGATCGGTTTTTTCCAGCCCATAAAACCATGCAGACCGCCATGCTGCTTGATCACTTCCGTGCCGGGACGCAACATCAAGTGAAACGTATTACCCAGAATAATTTCGGCACCGAGGTCTTCGACCTGATCTGGATTCAGCCCCTTGACCGAGCCATAAGTGCCAACCGGCATAAACGCTGGAGTCTGGATATCCCCCCGAGGAAATGACACGGTGCCACGGCGGGCGTGACTGTGCTCATCGGAGGCGTGCAGGGTAAAGCTCATGGCGCACTGGCGCGCTGGGGTCTCGGATGTCATTCAGACTCCTGTGGGGCAATAGAATCAGCGGGAAAATGGGTAGCAGCGATCGCTTGCGATGTATTCTGAGCCGCCACGAATGGTCGCGACAGAAACATGGCATCACCATAGCTGTAAAAACGATAACCGGCAGTCACGGCATGCCGATAGGCGTCGAGTGTGTGTTGCTGTCCGGCAAACGCCGATACCAGCATAATAAGTGTGGATTCTGGCAAGTGAAAATTGGTGACGATTGCATCCACCGAACGGAACTGATAACCAGGATAGATAAAGATCCGGCTATCGCCATAAAACGGCGCTATTTCTCCGCTTTGGCTGGCACTTTCCAGACTGCGCACCGAAGTCGTACCGACTGCAATCACTCGCTTGCCAGCTGCTCGCGTCGCCTTCACCGCTGCCACGACATGCTCATCAACTTCGATGTACTCGGCGTGCATCTGGTGTTCCAGTACATTATCTACCTTGACCGGCTGAAAAGTACCCGCCCCGACATGCAGCGTAACAAACGCCAACTGCACGCCTTTCTCACGCAAGGCGGCCAGCATTGGCTCATCAAAATGTAACCCGGCCGTCGGAGCCGCTACCGCTCCAGGCTTTTCGGCATACACGGTCTGGTAACGCTGGCGGTCAAAATCATTGTCTTCCCGCTCCATATAATGGGGTAACGGAATATGCCCGGCCCGTTCCAGTAATGCCAACAAGGTCTCGTCGGTAACAAAGTGCAGATGGAACAGATTGGCTTCCCGGCCGATTACCTCCACAACGCACCCGGCAATCAACAGCGTCTGGCCAGGTTTGGGGGAACGTGATGCCCGGACATGGGCCAGCACGTTTGTACCTTCGAGCAGACGCTCGACAAGCACTTCGACTTTACCGCCCGAGCTTTTTTCACCAAAAAGCCGCGCCGGAATCACCTGGGTATTGTTAAAGACCAGTAGATCCCCCGCTTCCACCTGCTCCAACAGGTCGGTAAAACAGGCATCGGTGGTCTGACCACTGACACCATCAAGCATCAGCAAGCGGGATCCACTGCGTTGCTCGGTCGGATAACGAGCAATCAGCTCGTCCGGGAGTTCAAAACTGAAATCGCTGGTTTTCATGATGTCTATCGATTGCAAGAAAGAGGGATTGCCCGCCGCTGCACGCTATCATGCACTTTCGTTCGGGCAATAATGACCTCAAGGTTACCCAACAAGTCCGGCTAAGTTAAGAAATAACTTAAAATAATATTTGACAGAAAAATTTTCGACTGTAATATACGCGGCCACTGACAACGACTAAGCCAGAGTGGCGAAATTGGTAGACGCAGGGGATTCAAAATCCCCCGCCCTAGCGGGTGTGCCGGTTCGAGTCCGGCCTCTGGTACCAGAATGATTGTAGTTGTCAGCGGATTGCAAAATCCAAGCCCAGGTGGTGGAATTGGTAGACACGCTGTGTTCAGGTCGCAGTGAGCTATGCTCGTGGGAGTTCGAGTCTCCCCCTGGGCACCATTATTTTTCAGTAATGACCCTGTCGTTACCCTGTAAAAATAACGGTGCAGCAAGATGCAGGAAACACTGGCCGGAACAGTAACTCCGGGACTGGACATAACCAGTCAATAAAAATGCCCAGGTGGTGGAATTGGTAGACACGCTGTGTTCAGGTCGCAGTGAGCTATGCTCGTGGGAGTTCGAGTCTCCCCCTGGGCACCATCCTTTGTCCGAATCCGGACTGTCTTGATTTTCTTCTTACGTATTGTCCTTGTTTTTTATTGTCTGTTTTCCAGTGTTTATCTACGCCTGGCTACCCCCACGCCTGTCACACATCACTCCTCGACAATAAACGCCGACACAATACCATTAATGACCCCAGGCAACGGACTCAAGTCAGCTCTTTGATGGCGGCGGTAATACCTTCAACCGTCAGCGGATACATTCGATTTTCCATCAGCTGCTGAATCATTCCGAGTGAGCCATAAGGCCCCCACCATCGTTGTGGCGTTGGATTCAGCCAAACGACATGGGGAAACCGCTGAGTAATACGTTGCAGCCAGACCGCACCGGCTTCGTCATTGTAGTGTTCGACGCTACCGCCCACATGGGTTACTTCGTAAGGGGCCATGCTGGCATCACCAACAAAGATAACCTTGTAATCACTGCCGTATTTATGCAGTACATCCCAGGTGCTGATACGTTCCTGATGGCGACGGTTATTGTTACGCCAGACGGATTCGTACACGCAGTTATGAAAATAGAACCCCTCCATATGCTTGAACTCAGCACGGGCTGCAGAGAACAGTTCTTCGCACGCACGAATGTGTTCATCCATGGAACCGCCGACATCAAAAAAGAGCAGCACCTTGACGGCGTTATGACGTTCGGGCACCAGTTTCAGATCCAGATAACCGGCATTCTGGGCTGTCGAACGAATGGTGTCGTCTAGGTCAAGCTGGTCAGCGGCTCCCTGGCGGGCGAACTGGCGTAAACGACGCAGAGCCACTTTGATATTACGAATGCCGAGTTCAATGCTGTCGTCGAGATTGCGGTAGTTGCGTTCTTCCCACACTTTAACGGCTTTGCGATGGCGGCTTTCGCCCTGCTCGATACGTATGCCTTCAGGGTTATAGCCGAATGCACCAAAGGCCGAGGTACCACCGGTGCCGATGTTCTTGCTGCCGCCCTGATGACGTTTGGTCTGATTTTCCAGTCGCTCCCGCAGGGCCTCAAGGATTTTATCGAGGCTGCCCAGCCCCTGCACTTCGGCTTTCTGGGCTTCGGTCATCACCCGCTCCAGCTCCTTGCGCAGCCAGTCATCGGGCAAGTCCAGTTCCTCCAGTGCTCCAGAGAAGGATTCCAGGCCACTGAAATAGGAAGCAAAGGCACGGTCAAAACGATCGTAGTATTTTTCGTCTTTGACCAGACAAAGCCGGGCCAATGCATAGAACTCGTCAGCATCGGCAAACACCAGCCCTTGCTGCAACGCCCGCAACAGATCAAGGTATTCCCGCACCGAAGCCGGAACACCGGCGGCACGAACGGTCTGGAAAAAATCAATCAGCACAATCAGCTCCGGCGGCGGCTCATAAAGGCGAGTTTTTCTAACAGTTGTACGTCTTGTTCATTTTTCACCAGCGCGCCGTGTAGCGGTGGGATTGCCTGAGTTCCCTGTTTGTTTTGCAGGGCATCCAGACCAATGTCGTCGGCCAGCAGGAGTTTAAGCCAGTCGATCATTTCAGAGGTTGACGGCTTTTTCTTCAAGCCTGGCACCTGACGCAGGTCGAAGAATACATCCAGTGCCGTCTGTACCAGCTCCTGTTTGATGTTGTCAAAATGCACATCGACGATACGCTGCATGGTGTCGCGATCAGGGAAGTCGATATAGTGGAAGAAACAACGCCGCAAAAAAGCATCGGGCAGTTCTTTTTCGTTATTACTGGTAATCAGAATAATCGGCCGGTGTTTGGCAACGATTTTTTCCTGGGTTTCGTAAACAAAAAATTCCATTTTATCGAGTTCCAGCAGCAGGTCGTTGGGGAATTCGATATCGGCCTTGTCGATTTCGTCAATCAGTAACACCACCGGCTTGTCGGCGGCAAAAGCTTCCCAGAGCTTGCCCTTGACGATGTAGTTCCGAATATCGTGCACCTGATCGGAACCCAGTTGGGAATCCCGTAGCCGCGACACCGCATCGTATTCATACAGGCCCTGATGCGCCCGGGTAGTGCTTTTGATGTGCCATTGAATCAGTTCGGTGCCCAGGGCATCAGCCAACTGCTCCGCCAGCATGGTTTTGCCGGTGCCCGGCTCACCTTTAAGCAGCAAGGGTTTTTGCAGTGTGATCGCGGCGTTGACCGCCATTTGCAGCTGTGGGGTAGCAATATAGTCGCTTGTCCCTTTAAAGCGGCTACTCGTGGGACTAGAATGTACATCAGTCATGCGAACTCTCCGGGGTTTCAGACATCGCAGTATAAAACACCTGCCTCTATTAAAAAGTCTCGCTATCACTCATGAAAATTATCAACCCTGCTGTGAATACCCCTGATCAGCATCCAACAAGTACTGGCCTGAATAGTTTTCAGAACAATTTCATATGGTTAAAACATCACAAAGCAAAAAACCGTTACCTGCAATAGGGCCAGATCACCCTATCACTATGATTGTGCTTAATGTCCAACGATGACGCTGTCATAAAAATGTCATAATTGTCGGGGAGTATCCTCGATTTGTTTGTACCCGCATAAAACCAACCGGATGAGCCATCTCTGTATGAACGATACGACTGCAAACGCGTCATCACCTGAGCTGAGCAACAGCCAGCTCTCTCCGAGCAGCCACTGGCTGAACTGGCTTAAAATTGCCGGTCTTGTTTATTTATTGCTAGTTTCTGTCTCCATTATTGGAGGTGGCTTCAAACTGGCGGCCGGAGAGCACGCCAAAGAACTGTTCGATTTTGCCAGCAACCCGCTGACCGGCCTGATCGTTGGTACCATTGCAACCGCCTTGATTCAGTCATCCAGTACCGTCACGTCTATTATCGTTGGCCTGGTTGCCGGCGGCTTGCCAGTCAGCATCGCTATTCCCATGGTGATGGGCGCCAATATTGGTACAACAATCACCAACACCATCGTAAGCCTGGGTCATGTCCGCAAGGGTGATGAATTCCGCCGCGCCTTTGCCGCTGCCACCGTGCACGATTTTTTCAATCTGGTGTCGGTCGTGATATTCCTGCCACTGGAAATCATGTTTGGAGTGCTGGAAAAGATGGGAGGGTTTCTCGCTTCCCTGATGGTTGGAGCCGACTCCCTGTCGATGCATGGCTTTAACTTCGTCAAACCGCTGGTCAAACCTCCGGTGACCTTTATCCAGCAACAACTGACCTCCCTGGCACCTGATACCGCCTCTGGCATCCTGATGGTGGTTCTGGGTATTGCGACCATTTTTGTGGTGATCACCCTGATTGGCAAACTGTTGCGCTCCTTGCTGGTTGGTAAGGCCAAGGCGATTTTACACTCTGCTGTTGGTCGTGGCCCGGTATCCGGTATTGCTTCCGGCACCCTGATGACCATTCTGGTGCAATCCAGCTCAACCACCACCAGCCTGATTGTGCCGCTGGCCGGCAGTGGTGTTTTCAGCCTGCGCCAAATCTACCCGTTTACTCTCGGTGCCAATATTGGTACCTGTATTACTGCTCTGCTGGCAGCGACCGCTATTACTGGAGTCAATGCTATTTTTGCGCTGCAAATTGCCTTGGTTCATCTGCTTTATAATGTTTCCGCTGTTATACTGATTTACGGTATTCCCTTATTGCGTAACATTCCATTGTGGGCTGCGGAACACTTGTCCATTGCTGCCTCTGCCAACAAAATCTATGTTGGTGTCTATATTTTGGGAATATTTTTTGTAACACCTCTGGTGCTGATTGGTGGCTGCCAGTTACTGGGTATTTAATCGGCATTTAAAAGAGTTGGCTATGAGCGAAAACAAACAAGAATTACAGCGTAAAATTGAAAAAATGGAACTGCGTCTGGCGGAGCTAAAAACCCGCCTTGCTGCAGTGGAATTGGCAGAACAGCACGAAGCCGTTGATCATCTTGATGAGTATCTGCAAGCAGTGGATCACGAATACGACAGCTTGCGCGCTTTCTGGCCTGTCGTGGTGCAAGAGTTTCGTACCCTGCTGGGAAAGAAACCCTGAGCCATTGGTAAGCGCTGCCCTTTCAGGCAGCGCCCAGGGGTGTCCCCACTCACGCCCAACCAGTCAACACAGCCATCATCCGCTGCCTGGCTCTCATATAGTGGCCAGTGGCCGCTGACAGACGTGTCAGTCGTTTTCAAAGGCCGACAGATCCAATACCTCTGCCGCCGCCCTGAAGGCTTCCTGAGTCGCTGGCGCTCCGCAATATGGCAAGCTGTGCAGCAACACTTCACGAATTTCCTGCGGCGTACAGCCGTTATTCAACGCCCCACGAATATGGCCTTTTAACTCAGCCGGCGACTTTAACGCCGTGAGCATGGCGATCGTAACCAGCGAACGTACATTACGCGGCAAACCATCATGCTGCCAGGTTGACCCCCAGGCATGTTCGTTAATCCAATCCTGCAAAGGCTCCGTCAGCGCTGTGGTATTTTGCTGCGCCCGCTGGACAAAATCTGCCCCCATAACTTCGGTCCGTACCTTGAGACCATTCGCTTTGCTCTGTTCCGACATAAACATTCTCCTGCCAGTCGTAAAACGGTGATAAGTATCAGAGCGTCAGATTATCAGGAAAGAAGATTCCCAGAACAATAAGGCCAGAAGATCAGAAGATCAGACCTCACACCATGCCGCACCGGAGCAGGTGGCCACGGATCGCCCTAGCGGGCAACCCGAGTGAGGTCAGGCAGACATAACGAGCACCCTACACCGCAGGTGGTACGCTTTGGTGAACGCGCTGGTGCCGCTCCCGGATTTTTTCCGGGTTAAGTAACATGCTGGCCAGTGCAGGTAGCAATACCAGAGCACCGAGCATGTTCCAGAGGAACATAAAGGTCAGCAGGATGCCCATATCAGCCTGGAATTTGATCGGTGACAGCATCCAGGTAGCCACACCGATCGCCAGCGTCACGCCGGTAAAGCTGACCGCCTTGCCGGTAGAACGCAGGGTTTCCAGATAGGCATCCTTCAGCGACAGGCCAGAAATCAGCAACGCCTCCAGTCGGTTGTAAATATAGATGCCATAGTCAACGCCAATCCCTACTCCCAGAGCAATCACCGGCAACGTGGCGACCTTGACGCCAATTCCCAGCCAGGTCATCAATGCTTGCCCCAGTATCGAAGTCAGCGCCAATGGCAGCAGGATACAGGCGACCGCAGTCAACGAGCGGAATGTCAGCAGACACAAACTAAACACCACCACATACACAAAAATCAGCATGGTGTCTTGCGCATCGGCGATCACCTGGTTGGTGGCGGCTTCGATCCCGGCATTACCGGAGGCCAGCTGCAGGCGCATTGGCACTGCATCTATCTTGCCTTCGGCAATGGCATCCTGAATGGCGTCGGCCCGCATGCCGAAGTACATCTCGTCCACCTGATCGTCGTATTCTGACTTGAAGGCTTCCACCGCATCCACCACGGTTTGTAACGTCTCCGCCTTGTGGTCGTTCAGATAGATAATCACCGGAGCCATGGAGCAGTCGGCATTCAGCAGCCCACCCGGTGCCCGCTGGATGGAGGTATTCAGAATGGTTTGGTTGCGCGACAGGGCGTACCAGTTAAGGTTGCCTTCATTCATCGCCTTGGTCACCAGCTTGGAGACCGTGACCAGCGACAAGGCAGACTGTACGCCGGGAACGTTTTCCATACGCCACATAAACCGGTCGAGCACATCCATCACCTTGAAGGTGTTACACATTTCGATCGGGGTTTCGGCCATCACCACCATCACGTCCGAACTGGTGGAATAGCTGGCTACCATAAAGTCGTTATCGAGGTTGTAGCGCGAGTCTGCCCGCAGTTCCGGCGCGCCCTTGTCCAGGTCGCCAATTTCCAGATCCTGGCTGTAATACACGCCAAACGCACCCAGCACCACGGCCAGCGACAGCACCGTAACGGCGTAGCGTTTATCGGTAAAACGACCCAGCCATTGCCAGATCACCGGATTGGCTTTTTCGGCCTTTTGCGCCTGGGCAATACCGGCGGGACTGATGCCAATGTACGACATCACAATCGGCACCAGTACCAGGTTGGTCACGATGATCATGGCAACCCCGACCGAGGCCGCAATGGCCAGTTCCTGAATCACGCCGATATCGATAAACAGCAAGGTCAGAAAACCCATCGCATCACTGAGCAGCGCCAACATGCCCGGCACATACAAACCGCGAAAGGCCTGACGTGCCGACGACATCTTGTCCAGCCCCTGGCCGGAATGAATGGCAATGCCATTGATCAGCTGCACGCCGTGACTGATACCGATGGCGAACACCAGAAACGGCACCAGCACCGAATACAGGTCGATACTGAACCCCAGCAGCGCCAGTGCTCCCAGCTGCCATACCACCGCAATCAGCGAAGCGGCAATCGGCACCAGCGTGCCTTTGGGGCAACGGGAATACAGATACAACAACACTGCCGTCATCAGCATCGCTGCCAGAAAGAAGTAGCCAATGGACACGGCACCATCAAGCAAGTCACCCAGTTTTTTGGGCGTGCCGGTGATGTAAATGCGAATGCTGTCGGACTGGTAGTGATCGCGAATCCGCTCTTCGAGCTGGTGCGACAGCGCCTGATAACCAAGCTTTTCTCCCGTTTCCGGGTCACGCTCCAGCAGCGGAACATCGATCACCGTAGACACAAAATCGTTGGCGACCAGACGGCCCACTTGCCCTGATTTGAGAATATTCTGGCGTACTTGTTCGATACTGGCCGGACTGCCGTCATAATTGGCGGGAATCACCGGGCCACCCTGAAAGCCTTCTTCGGTCACTTCGGTCCAGCGGGTATTGGGGGTCCACAACGACTGCATGCCGGAGCGGTCAACACCAGTCACAAAAAAGACATCGTCGTTGATTTTACTCAGCGTTTGCAGATAGGCATCGTCAAAAATATCGCCCTCGACGGCGGCCACGGCAATCTTGATATTGGCCATGCCGCTTTTCATATCATCTTTATGCACCAGATAATTCTGGATATAGGGGTGCTGCAGCGGAATGTATTTTTCGATGCTGGAGTCCAGCCTGATCTGGGTCAGGCCAAAGGCAAACACCAGCGTCAGCAGTGTCAGTACCATCAACACCAGCGAGCGATTGTTAAACAACACTCGCTCTAACAAGGGCTCTGTCTCTGGCGACAGAATAAAGTGTTCCGGCTCGGTCGAATAATGATGTTTCTGGGTCATGATTACTGCGCCTCCACAATTCGGGCAGCGCTGATCAGCTCACCACGACGATTAATACGCTGTATACCCACTTCACCCACCAGCACAAACCCCTCTTCGACGGCGGCCAATGCGGCAACCCCCTTGCGGCCTGCCAGGTTGATGATTTGAGTAGCCTGATTATCCAGTAATATCACGGTGCCTGAATTACCGACCAGTACCCGGCTACCGTTATCCATAGCCAGGCCCTGAAACAGGGTCTGTTCATTATCTAGCGCTAATTCGCGCCAGTGTGCCCCGGCATCGGTTGATTGAAACAGATGGCCTCGTAACCCCATCAAGGTCAGCTGATTCGCGCTGCTGATCATGCCAAACAGTGAGCCATCATAAGGGGACTCCAGTGCTTGCCAGCTGTCACCGTTATCCGTGGATGTCAGGATCAATCCCATTTCGCCAACAATAAACAATTGTCCATACGCAGCCTGGGTCAGGCTGTTCAGGTGGGAACGTTCTGTTAATGGCAAGCGCGAGGTAAATTCGCTCCAGCTGTCACCGCCGTTATGGGTTTCAAACGCCATCCCGTAAGCCCCGACGGCCAGACCATGCTTATCATCAAGAAACAGCACGTCCAGTAACGGCTTGGTTGAGCCAATCGACACATCGTACTCAGCATCTTCAACCGCAAACATGGCGGTTTCCAGCACGATTTCGGCTTCCTCGAGTGCCTCTTCGTCGCGCTCGTCAGTCTCTTCAAGGCTGGCCAGCGCTGCTTCCGCCTGACTTAACAAACGCTCAGAGGCTTCAACCATGGCGTCGTTGGCAACAAAACCATCCAGCTGCTTGCGCCAGTTCAGGCCGCCATCCTCGGTTGCCAATATAATGCCGTCATGGCCGACAGCCCAGCCATGGCGCGCATCGGCAAAACTCACAGCGGTCAGGGTCACGCTGACAGGCACTTGTGCCTGTTGCCAGCTCGCTCCCTGATCATCGGAATACAGGATATGACCAAAAGCCCCCACTGCCACCAGCCGCTCACCGGCCTGGGTGATATCAAGCAGTAAGGCGGTATGGGCTTTTGCGCTGGTTTGCGCGGGGGTTTGCAAGGGATCGACCCATTGTGCCAATGCGGTCGTGGTCACCAGAGACAGGGTGACCATAAAGCAATATGCCTTGATCAGACGCATCAAGAACTCCGTTATTATTATGATGTTGATGGGACAGGCAAGCAGCTCTTTATGTGAACAAAAGGAACAACTCTATATCCTAATGTTTGGATAATCGCATGCCTTGAAGAGTTTGCCAATACAGTAGCGCATTCAATAACAGTCCAGACCAGCCCGAATCCGGGCTGATTGATGCCTGGCGTAGCGGCTCTAGTGCCAACAATAATAGTCGCGAATGCGATCGTTCGCCGGGTTCATCCACCCGGATGGCAAGTCAGTCGGCGTCGACCCTGATTGCCTCAACCGGCAGATCAAATCGCCGGACATCGTCCTGACCAGATTCCAACCCGGTGATGCTATAGCGGCCACTCGAGAGGTCATGAATCACAGTCGCCGCCGGCAGTACCCCCGGCAGCTCATAGAAACTTTTCAGCAGCCCCAGCCCGACCCGTTGTAACTGGCCATCGGCCCCATAAAAATCCGCCAGAGCAATCTGCCAACTGTCTTCATCTATATAATAGACCCGTTTGCGATAACGGTTACTGGCACCTTTTTTCAAGGTACCGTCCACCACCCAGACACGATGTTTTTCAAACCGCAGGGCGGAGCTGGCCAAATGCCCCGGCCCTAGCAAGGTGTCATCACCCAGGGTTTCAAAACGGTAATTGTTGTAAGGGATATACAGCTCGCGTTTACCCAACAGCAACCAGTGATATGACTGCGATGAACCACTGAACAAGGTAATGTCTTCTGTCCCCCGCAGGGTCGGGTCCCAGCCATCCGGCCAGGCACCTTGCTGACGACGATAACCATACTCTCGCCCTTCTTTTACCTTCAATTGATCCGTGACCCGTAACAGCCCGGCTCCGATAGCGCTCCACTGGCGCTGGAACAAGGTCATGTTTTTGCGTTCGGTATGACCAGTACGCCGGTCCGGTTCACACTGTGACAGAGGCAAGAAACAACGCGATCGCTGCCAGTAATACGGGTAGTTTTCTTGCACCCGCCAACGGATAGCTTGCCGTTGCCGGCCAGATACCTGTATCTCACGCCATTGCGCCTGGAGCTGCTCCCCTTGCCAGCGAGCGGCATGGTTCCAGATGGCTTGCACACCACTGTCCGGTATCGGGAACGGAATGCCGCCCCAGGCATAATAAAACCCGGGGCCATCCCGACTGGTTTCGGTCCGAATAACGTTTTGGTAGGTTTGTTCGTACACCATATCCGGTGCAGCCGCGGTACGGCGAGAAGGATAAACCGGCAGATAAAAACTGTCGGGATAACGTTCCAACAGAGCCTGCAGGCCCGGAGTTACAAAAGAACGATAGTCTGGCAGGTTGCCTGCCGCGATCCGAAACAACGCGGATTCTCCGGCAAAAGGGTCAATATGAGGTTGCCCTGCCCGCTGATAACCCAGCGGTGGCATGCGCAAGCCTCCCCGCCAGTCCGGGATATCGGTGCCGTTACCGGCTCGAGTGGCTCCCAGCGGGGTTAACTGATCCGACAGGCTGCCGGCACGTTCCAGCCGCATGGCCAATGCGGCATCGTCCAGCTCGGCAGCGAGATAATCCGCAGGATAACTGACCTCAAGCGCCTGGACTCCCGGCGTCAGCCACCCCCATAACGGCCATGTTAATAACCACCAGCGCCACAAACAGGACATCCTCCAGCATCACTCAGACAACAACGCAGCGCCTGGCGGGTCAGGCCAGGCTTTTGCTCACGATTTCATACACATCACGGGACAGGTCTGGTTGCGCCGCAACCCGTTCCAGCTGTTCTTTCATCTGTTCCGACAGTGCCGGTACCAAGCGTCGCCATTTGGTTAATGGTGTCAGCAAGCGTGAGGCAATCTGGGGGTTGGTGGCATTCAGACGAATAACGGCATCCGCCAGCAAGCGATAACCACTGCCATCCTGAGCATGGAAGTGACACAGCGCCTGATTGGCAAAAGCACCAATCACAGAGCGAATCTTGTTCGGGTTACGCCAGTCAAAGGCTTCGTGCTCCAGCAACTGCTGGATACGACTGAGTGTACCAAGATCGGCAGAACCGGCTTGTACCGATAACCACTGGTTCACCACCAGCGCATCGTTTTGCCATTGCTGGTAGAACGCTTCCAGGCTCTGTTGTGCCAGCTCGTCATCACCACTGCAAATCAGGGCCTGCAACGCCGCCATCTGATCGGTCATATTGTCGCTACTGCCAAACTGCGCCAATGCCTGACGAACTCCGGCATCGGACGCTACGCTCCAGTAACTCAGCGCCAGGTTTTTCAGCGTGCGGGCGGCCATTTGTTGTGGTTCTGGCTGATATTCGGCATGACTGAGCAGACGTTGATAGCAGGCAGCAAACTGTTCGTTCAGCGCCATCGCCATCGCCAGACGCACCCGTTGACGGCCAAGGTGAATCGCATGAGGGTCAACCTGATCGCTGAACTCAGCAATATAGGCTTCTGACGGCAAGGTCAGCAGGTAGCTGACCATGGCTGGATCAAGAGTATCGTCAGACAGCAGTTCGGCCATCACCTGACGAGCGTCCTCCGGCAGTTCAAATTCATCCAGACGGGCCTGGTCGATCCAGCCCAGCATCAGACGCTGACCGGCGTCCCAGCGGTTGAACCCATCACTGTCATGCTGCAGGCGGAACAACAAGTCTTGCGCACTTTGTTCAAACTCGACCTTGACCGGTGCCGAGAAGTCACGGAATAACGACAGTACCGGCTGGCTCTCCAGCCCGGAGAACACAAAGGTTTGCTCGGCTTCGGTCAAGTGCAGCACCTGGCTGGCTGCAGTCCAGGTTTCCATACCCGCGGCGTTCACCGAGGGGGTCACCTGTACCGGCAAATCCTGACCATTGGCATCAAGCAGACCCAGCTGTACCGGAATCCACATCGGCTGTTTGTTGGTTTGTCCCGGGGTGTCCGGGCATTGCTGACGCAAGGTCAGGTACAAGGCCTGCTCGTCGGCACGATAGTCAACCTCCGCGCTGACCACTGGCGTACCCGCTTGCTTGTACCAACGCTTGAATAAAGTCAGATCAATACCGTTGGCATCTTCCATGGCAGCAACAAAATCATGGATAGTGACAGCCTGACCATCATGTCGCTCGAAATACAGATCCGACCCTTTGCGGAAACCGTCGGCTCCGAGGATCTTGTGGATCATACCCACCACTTCTGCGCCTTTTTCATAGATGGTTACGGTATAAAAGTTAGCGATTTCAATAAAGGAATCCGGTTGTACCGGATGCGCCATCGGGCCGCCGTCTTCGGCAAACTGTACCGTACGCACCATACGGGCATCTTCGATACGCTTGACTGTGGCAGAGTGCATATCCGCCGAGAAGCTGGCATCCCGGAAAACAGTAAACCCTTCTTTCAGGCTGAGCTGGAACCAGTCGCGGCAGGTTACCCGGTTGCCCGACCAGTTGTGGAAGTATTCATGGGCGACAATGGCTTCGATACGTTGATAGGCGGCATCGGTGGCAGTAGCCGGGTTGGCCAGTACACAGGAGGAGTTAAAGACGTTTAAGCCCTTGTTTTCCATTGCGCCCATATTGAAGTCATCCACGGCCACAATCATAAAGATATCCAGATCGTACTCACGACCATAGACTTCTTCGTCCCAGCGCATGGAACGCTTGAGTGCGTCTAGCGCATATTCCGTCTTGTCGATATTCTGTGGTTCAACAAAAATTCTCAGGGTGACATCGCGACCACTCATGGTGGTGAAATGGTCTTCCTTGTGCAGCAGATCTCCCGCCACCAGCGCAAACAGATAGGCCGGTTTACGGTGTGGGTCAAGCCAGCTTACCTGGCGGCGACCGTCGGCCAGGGTTTCGTCCGCGATACAGTTGCCGTTCGACAGCATTACCGGGTAACGCTCGCCGTCGGCAATAATATGGGTGGTGAACACCGACATCACATCCGGGCGATCCAGATAATAGGTAATACGGCGGAACCCTTCCGCCTCACACTGGGTACAGTACATGCCACCGGAGCGGTACAGACCTTCCAGCGCGGTATTCGCTGCCGGATCAATACGCGTCACAATGCTCAGCTGGTGCTGTTGTGCCAGACCGGTGATGGTTAATGAATCGTCGGTCACAGTGTAGGCATCCGCCGCTAGCGTGGTGCCATCCAGCGTCAGTTGCAGCAGCTCCAGCTGTTGACCCTGTAATTCCAGCACACCGGACTGATTGCCGGCGTTGTTGGCTTCGAGCGTCAATACCGCGGTCACAACGGTGGCATCCTCTTGCAGCTCAAACGTCAGTTCCGTCTGGTTGATCCAGTATTCCGGCTGACAATAGTCTTTCAGGTAAATACTTTGGGGTTGGGCATCACGCATGGATATTTTTCCTTCTGAAGTCGGTTCACTCCGCCGCCCTGGCCATCGAATCATGAAAGGCCTTGTGATCAGGCGGGCGTATTAATCAGATCGCATCAATATGAGTCAGAGTGACCTGATAACTGGTGTATTTGCGCAGATTGATGACGCCACTATCCAGCATCAGATACTGCCCCTTGATACCAAGTAGCCGCCCTTGCAGCTCTGGTGTCTTGTCCAGGTTGTGGCTGGTTACCTTGGTGGGGTATTCCAGCACAGGGTAATGAAAACTGTGCGACACAGTACGACTGGCGGGTAACCATTCAATGGCATCGTCGCCCAACTGGTCGGTCAGTGCGCGAATCGGGTCGTCGAGCTCGGCCAGCAAGTCATCCCGGGCGGCGCCCAGGTCGAGTAACGGGTTCTGGCCTTTCAGCATCGTCCGCCAGTTGGTTTTGTCGGCAACCCGTTGACGCAGCAGGTCTTCCAGCATTCCGGACACACGACGGCTGGCAACTCTGGCAATGGCCATGCCCTGTACGGCCCCCTGATCCAGCCAGCGGGTGGGCAGCTGACCGGCACGGGTAATACCGACCTTGATGCCGGACGAGTTGGCCAGGTAAACATAATGAGGCTGAAAACATACCTGTTCTGCCCAGTCCGGCTCGCGGCAGGTACCCAGATGAAAATGACAGGTTTCCGGGCTCATCATGCAGCGGTCGCACTGGGCCAGTTTGCTGAAACAGGGATAACAATACCCCTGGCTGAAACTTTTCCGGGTGCTGCGGCCACAGGCACAACAGTGAATGGCACCTTGCCAGCTCAATGCCACACGCTGGCCGATCAGGGCATTCATATCGATCTGGTCACGCCCCAGTGACAAGCGGTAAGCCACTTGTCCATCAGCCGCAGCCGTCGCGGCCATTTTGCTGAGCGCACCCTGGTAACGGTCGGTCATGGGCTTACTGCAGCGTCAATGGCTGAACGTCATCATCACGGCCAATGGTCTCAACGTTGCCACTGGCACAGGCGCCACCGACATAACCTACCCGTTGTTCGGCCGGTACCTGATGGGTAATTTCATAGTGCAGAATGGCTTCCATACACAGTTCGCGCTGGCCTTCCTGCAACGCGGTGCCGTTGGGCCATTTGCCCAGCGCCACGGCGTTTTTGAGGTTTTCATAGACGGCCGGGGTCAGCGACTGGATCAGATCTTGTAATGTCATCGTTTTATCTCCAAACAATTTACGTATCGGGGGCAGCTGGTCGCTTGCTCGGCCACACCGTGGCCAGCAACATGCCGGCGATCAAGCCACCCAGGTGCGCACCATGAGCAATACCGGTCAGGCCCGGTAGCAGGCTGTCACTCATCATGGTCAGCAGCAGCCAGCCCACCATCACAGGCAGCAGCATGGCCGGGATGGAGTACGACAGCTTGCGCTGATATTGCCGCCAGCCGACCCAACCCAGCAGTCCCAGAGTGACACCGGACAGCCCACCAAAACCGGGGCCGCCATACCACCACTGCACCAGGTTGCCCACCAATCCGGTGATCAGGGTCAACAGTAGCAACATGCGCGAGCCATCATGCTGTTCGATACTGCGCCCCAGAATCCACCACCACATGCTGTTAAACACCAAATGGACCAGCGAAAAATGCACCAGTATCGGTTTAAGCCAGGCCAGCAAGCCGATGTCCAGATAGGTGGCCAGCTGCATCCGCTGCTCCGGCCACAGGCCATCTCCGGGTTGCCCCCAGGCCAACCAGTCGGTCGAAATGTGCATCCAGCCAAAAATCAGTACCAGTACCAGGCTCATTGCCAGAGTCACCGGTACTTGCGCCAGGGTCAGAATAAACGCCACCAGCGGCCTGGGTTTACCGGTCTCGACCTCTGGTTTGCCCAGCTGGCCTTCCCGCCACTGCTCGACCCAGCTCCGTACCTGGGCAATATCAGCCTCATGGGCCAGGTACAGGTGTTGCTGACCCTCCACCATGATCACCCGGTGCGCGATACGATGCGCCCATAATTGTTGTGTGAGCGGCGACAGATCAACCGCCGCATCCGCCACCAGTACCAGCAAAGCTTCCATCAGCGCTCGTTCTTGTCCACTCTGACCCAGGTGAATTTATTGGGCTGTAGTTGATGTTCAGTATCCATGCGATAGGCCACCAGGCGGCCATATTTCACGGCACTATAATCGATACACGCCAGATTGGTACTCAAGGGTGACGGAATACCTGACATCCAGTAATGACCAAAAAACAGCGGTTTTTCTTCCGTGCTGTAATACAGCAGCTGGCGTTTCTCTGCCTCACTCAACAGCGAATGCTGTAAATCCTCTGGTAAGGGATCGGGCTGAAACAGGACATCGCTGTAGCGCTGGGGGTCATGCTCCCAGAACTTGGTGCGGAAAAATTGCCGTACAAAGCCATCGGTAGCGGTCATGGAGCGGCCTTGTGGCAGCTTCAGCGAGGTGCCACGCAGCATCCGGTCAAGGAACTTGTGCAGGAAGCTGGCAGGATCAACCGATTCCAGCAGCAGCTGGCGATCCAGCTGATTACCACCGTAGCGGGCGATATATTCGGCGATCATATCGCTGTCCCAGCAAGCGTGTACAACCCGAAAATGGTCGTATTCGGCAAACAGTGGCCGCTCCAGAAACCAGTCGAGCATATCGTTCAGCTCTTGCGGATGGTGGGCAAATTGCTCCATCGTGGCTTCAACAATATGGCTGTTGCGGCGTGTGTGTTCACGCAAAAACGGTTGCCGCATACCGGCAGGGGCCTTGGTACAGTAGGTAATCAGGTTGTACTCGTGATTCCCCATCAGCATTTCTGCTTCACCGGCCTCGACCATATTCCGCACGACTTCACAGGCCAGTCGAATATGAGGGCCACGATCCACAACATCACCCACAAACACGGCCTTGCGCGTATTATGACGATAAACGCCATGCTGCTTGCGATAACCCATTTGCTCCAGCAAGGTAACAAGGGTATCGCCACAGCCATGTATATCCCCGATCAGATCATATCCCTGGTGCATATTCAGTCTCCAAGGTTACTGCTCCAGCCCAATTTGGTGCGGCATATCTCGTAGAAGTTATGCCCTTTGGGGTGAATCAATTTAAACTTGTGCGCTTTTTTCCGGATGGTAATCACATCACCGGGCGCACATGGAAGATGGGTTTGACCATCACAGCTGAGCGTTGGATAAATATCCAGATCGCCATCAATATGGATTTTGATTTCGCTTTTGCCATCCACCACTATAGGCCGACTCGACAAGGTATGTGGAAACATCGGTACCAGTACCAGGGCATCCAGTTTGGGATGCATGATCGGCCCGCCACCGGATAACGAATACGCCGTCGAACCGGTCGGAGTGGACACAATCAAGCCGTCTGACCGCAGGTTATAAACGTACTGTCCTTCGATATACAGGTCGAAAGCAATCATGCGAGCCGACTTGCCCGGGTGTAACACCACATCATTCAGGGCCGCAGCCCCACCGATCGGATTACCATCCCGTTTGACTTCTGCATCCAGCAAAAATCGCAGTTCACTGGTGTATTCGCCATGCAAAACCGCAAGCACTTCGTCACACATGGTGTCGCCAGGGCTGATGTCGGTCAGAAAACCAAGACGGCCACGGTTAATACCCAGTACCGGAATATGGTACTTGGCCAAAGCACGAGCCGCCCCAAGCAAGCTGCCATCACCTCCGACCACAATCACCAGGTCGCAGATTTCACCCAGCAAATTGACCTTGCTGACCTGCATATTATGGCCCGGAATCACCTCAGCAATGCGATCGTCGAGAATGACGTAATATCCCTCATCGGTCAGAAAGCGGGATAATCGCTTGACGGTTTCAATGACCTTGTTACTGTTCAAGCGGCCGATAAGGCCTATATTACGAAACTCTTCCATCACCTTAACCCAAGTCGTTGTTATCGATGCAGCCTGTAACCGGCGCTGCGATGCCACCCAATCCTGCCAAATGGATACTGCCAGTGTCGGGAGAGTGAAGTGCGCGATTTATATCACAGCAACTACCAAAAGGCTTGTTGACCTGACGCATGCAAATCTCCGAAGACGCCTTTTTCCAACTGCCAGACAAACACACCCGTGATTTGATCTGGGCGCTGACATCGCCCTCATTACTGGACTGCCCCTGGTCACCATCCCGGCCACCATGGCTGGAATCCCTCTGTCAGCAGGCCGGTTGCCCGACCCAGTGGCACCACACCAGTCGCAGTGAACAGAGCCGCCTCGGGCTGGTGTTTGAGTCGCTCTGGCACGAATGGCTACAGCACAGCGGCTGGCGCTGGGATGCCAATATCCAGATCGCCGGACGCGATCGTACCCTCGGTGAACTTGATCTGCTGATCGATAACGGTCAGCAACAATGGCACCTTGAACTGGCCCTAAAGTTTTATCTTGGCATTGGCAATGACTGGATCGGTGCCAATCGCCGGGATCGACTGGCGAACAAATTGCGCCACACCTATGAACAGCAACTCCCTCTGGCCCGCCATCCACAGGCACAGCCACTGCTGGCGACACGGGGCTGGTCTCCGCGCCGGTCGGAAGCCGTCTTCCGTGGTTGCCTGTTTTACCCGGCCAATCCTGCCATCACGGCCCAGCGACCGGCGGAAGTGAATCCTCACCACTGGCAAGGTCGCTGGTGTCATGCCAGTGAGTTGCAAGAACATATCCGCACTGGCCATTGGGTCATTCTGGCCCGCGATGAATGGCTCAGCCCGGTCTTGTCTCCGGTGGCCGCCAGCGCAGCCGATATCGTGCAATTGCTGCAGTGCCATTTTCGTTATCTGGATATCCCGCTCTGCCTGGCCCGGGTCAGGCCACAGCAGCCATACTGGGCAGAGCAGCAACGCTGGATGGTTGTTGCAGATCATTGGCCCAACGGACGGACCTGATCGACCTGGCCCTCAGCAGACACATCGACATCCAGGCCGATCCCCCGTCGGCCCTGCAACCCGCCGCCATGAATCAGCAGAACGGATTGCCCCTGCCACAACGCAGCATGCTGTAACCAGGTGTCGACCAGGGGCGCGCCGTACACCGGATCGAGCGGTAACCCCTGACGGTCAAAGGCGGTGATTTGCCCTCGCAACGCATCGGATTGCGCCCCGAAGCGGCGCATGCTGCTGGCAACAATCTGCCATGACCGACCGGCAAACAACCGCTGCCAGCGTTGCGCCAGAGCGCCATGATCGGCAACGGTATTCACCGCCACCAGATGTACATCAGCGGGCAGCCTTGGCAACAAGCGCTCGGCTGTTGTCCCGCTGCCGGCTGCCAGCCACACCTGATCATATCCGGCACAGACAGCCGCCAAGGCCGCAAATGCCTGCGCCCCGGGATCTTGCTGGTCATCGCCATCAAGCCCTGACAACAGCGCCATCTCTGTCGATGCCGCCCAGGCCCCACCCTCGCCGATAAAATAGCTGTCAGTCGCCGCCGACCAGTGGCGCTGCCAGTCCGGGTCATAGCGCTGGCGATAATCAACTCTGGACTGGAATACCAGCTGCATGCCCCAATCGACACAATCCTGCAAGGTTGCCGTCAACGGCACATCGTCATAACCCCGTACCAGGCCGGTTGTACGAACCCCAGCCCACTGCCCCAGAAATGCCACCGCATGCAAATGATTTGACCAGACACCTCCCGGCGTTACCCAACCGGAACGGCCACTGCCCTGCCAGGGCTGCCAGTGACACAACAGTTTGAACAGCTTGTTACCCGACAGCACCGGATGGATACGATCCAGCCGCAACACAGACACACCGGATGTATCGATATCAGCCTGAAGCGGAAAACGTTCCACCTCCAGATCATGGCACAAAGACAGCAACTTCTGGGCAGCCCCAAAACCCGTCAAAGAAGAAAACACAGCAGTCATTCCTTATCGGCTGTTACCCCAAAAGGTCAATCAACCCGTATTGAACGCCACAGCACAGTGAATAATTTGTCGCCGCCATCATACTCTTATTAAAGAAGGCTCTGGCCAGAGTCGGATAGCTTAATTGGCAAGCTGGTCAGCAGCCCCTGAAATCAGTATTTGGCCAGCACTCACTAACCGGCAACAAGTCAGGCAGCATAAGCCTGACAGCACAGCCGCAGCATCAACCCAGAACAACAAATCCCCCCTCTGGGGATACCCCGAATCATTCATAAAAGTTACTTAAAAATACTTGGCCAAAATTGATATTTTGCGTAAAAAACGACCTCGTTTTTTACTGTTCATGGCAGAGAATGTGCAGAAGTTCCTTGCTTCAGGCTTGACCAAACCCAGGGGTCTACCTATAAAGTGTCGCCACAACTGGGCTGAGTTAACACGTATTTAAGGGTAAAACGGAGAATATGGGCAGATCGCTGGTAATTGTGGAATCGCCTGCCAAGGCGAAAACCATCAATAAGTACTTGGGTAAGGACTTTATCGTCAAGTCCAGCGTCGGCCACGTGCGCGATTTGCCTACATCCGGTTCCGCGTCAACAAGCGATCCGAAGGAGCGTGCCAAACAGGCCGCCCTGACGCGCAAAATGTCGCCGGAGAAAAAAGCGATCTACAAGGCTCGCAAAGCCAAGGAACAGCTGATCAACCGCATGGGCATCGACCCGGAAAACGGTTGGGAAGCCCACTACCAGATTTTGCCGGGCAAGGAAAAGGTCGTCGACGAACTCAAACGCCTGGCCAAGGATGCCGACCAGATTTATCTGGCGACGGATTTGGACCGCGAGGGAGAAGCCATCGCCTGGCACCTTCGTGAGATTATTGGCGGCCAAGACGAGCAATATCGTCGAGTGGTATTTAACGAGATCACCAAAAAAGCCATTCAAAAAGCCTTTGAACAGCCCTCCGACCTGAACATGAACCGCGTCAATGCCCAACAGGCGCGGCGCTTTCTCGATCGCGTGGTGGGCTTTATGCTGTCGCCACTGCTGTGGAGCAAAATTGCCCGCGGCCTGTCAGCCGGACGCGTGCAATCAGTGGCCGTGCGCCTGATTGTCGAGCGCGAGCGGGAAATCCGCGCCTTTATTCCAGAAGAATTCTGGGAAGCCTTTGCCAACCTCAGTACCGACAGCGGTGAAGTGTTACGGGCGCAGCTGATTCGCTATCAAGGCAAGGAATTCCGCCCCACCAATGCCGCCGATACCCATGCCCTGATCGACCAGCTGAGCAAATTGCCCTTTGCCGTCAGCAAGCGTGAAGACAAGCCCACCAGCTCCAGGCCGGCAGCGCCATTTATTACCTCCACCCTGCAACAAGCGGCCAGCACCCGCATGGGCTTCAGCGTCAAGAAAACCATGACCCTGGCCCAACGGCTGTACGAAGCCGGTTACATCACCTATATGCGTACCGACTCCACCAACCTGAGTCAGGATGCTGTCGCCAGTGTGCGTGACTACATCCAGGACAAGTTAGGGGAGCAATACCTGCCCGACCAACCACGCATTTACAGCAGCAAGGCAGGTGCACAAGAGGCGCACGAAGCCATCCGGGTTTCCGATGTCACCCTGCGGGCCGCCGACCTCAGCAGCATGGAACCGGATGCCCAGCGCCTTTACGATCTGATCTGGCGTCGTTTTGTTGCCTGTCAAACCGCCGATGCCAAATTCACCAGCTCCAGTATTACCACCAGTGCTGGCGATTTCGATTTAAAAACCCGTGGCCGGGTTATCCGCTTTGATGGCCATTTGCGCGTACTGACCTCCGGTGGTGGCAAGGACGATGACGTCTTGCTGCCCGATGTGGCCGAAGGTGATCACCTCAATCTGATTGAGCTGGAACCCAAGCAGCATTTCACCAAACCATCGCCGCGCTTCTCTGAAGCCGCCCTGGTAAAAGAGCTCGAAAAACGTGGTATTGGTCGCCCATCCACCTACGCCTCGATTATTTCCACCATTCAGGAACGTGGTTACGTCAGCCTCAAGGGCCGTCGTTTTTACGCTGAAAAAATGGGCGATATCGTCACCAGTCGTCTGGTCGAAAACTTCGATGACCTGATGGACTTTGGCTTTACCGCCAGCATGGAAGAAAAGCTCGACCATATTGCCGATGGCGACAGCAACTGGACCGAAGTACTGGATAATTTTTACGGCGGCTTCCAGAAAAAACTGGACAGTGCCGGTGAAGACGGTGGCATGCGTCCGAATACCCCGGTCGATACCGATATTCCCTGCCCGACCTGTGGTCGCCATATGCAGATCCGCACCGGCTCCACGGGTGTCTTCCTCGGCTGCTCCGGCTACTCACTGCCGCCCAAGGAACGCTGCACCCAGACGCTGAACCTGATCCCCGGCGAAGAAGCCATCTCCGCCGATGAAGACGAAGAAGCAGAAAGCCGTCGCCTGATGGAAAAACGTCGCTGCCCGATCTGCGACAACGCCATGGACAGCTACCTGCTTGATGAACAGCGCAAGGTACATATTTGCGGCAACAACCCGGATTGCGTCGGCGTTGAAGTCGAAACGGGCCAGTTCAAGATCAAGGGATACGACGGCCCGACACTGGAATGCGACAAATGCGGCAGTGAAATGCAGCTCAAATCTGGCCGCTTTGGCAAATACTTTGGCTGCACCAACAGCGAATGTAAAAACACCCGCAAGTTGCTCAAAAGCGGGGAAGCTGCGCCACCGAAAATGGACCCGGTCCCCATGCCGGAACTGAAGTGCCTGAAAGTCGACGATACCTATGTATTGCGAGACGGCGCATCGGGCCTGTTCCTGGCTGCCAGCCAGTTCCCGAAAAACCGCGAAACCCGTCCGCCACAAGTACAAGAGTTATTAGCTCATCAGGCGGAACTGCCACAAAAGTACCACTTCCTGCTGGATGCTCCGCGAACCGACAAGGACAACAACCCTTCCGTCATTCGCTACAGTCGCAAAAGCAAGGAACAGTACGTGATGTCGGAAGTTGAAGGTAAGGCTACCGGCTGGTCAGCCTGGTATAAAGACGGACAATGGGTTGAAGAAACCAAGAAAAAAGCCTCACCCAAAAAGACGACAAAAGCCGCTGACAAGTAGCGATAAATCGCCCTTTAGACTGAACCGGCGGCTCTTCGGATAAGAGTTTCGCCGGATTCAAAACCGGATAGTTGATTGCTAGTTTGACATCTCACCCCATCAAGGAGATGTCGACATGATGTCATTTAAAACCGATCCGACGACTTCATTATTCCAGCGAACCCTGCAAACCCTGCTCATGGCCCTGTTGTTGGCCACCGCCACCGCCGCCTACAGTGACGCCAGTAGCAACCCCTTCTCCACGACCTTCAGCATCCCCGGCCTTACCGACCTCAGTGGCGCACAACCACCACAACCACAGAAACAAGGGGCTGCCCTGCTCGCAGTCAACGATAGCTCTGGAAACACGCCCAGTGCCGTTGAAGCCACGACGACCACAGCCATGGCCAGTAAAATCAATATCAACACCGCCAGCGTCGATGCGCTGACGCACCTTCAAGGTATAGGCACCGTCAAGGCCGAAGCCATCGTGCGTTACCGCCAGGAAAATGGCCCGTTCAACAGCATCGAAGACCTCGCTCAGGTACGAGGCATTGGCAGTGCCACCATTGAAAAGAACCGCTGGCTGGTAACGACCCAGTGATGGCTAAACCGTCCACTGACAACGGGGATCAAGCTGTACCCCGTGTTGACTCCAGGTAGCCAATCCGGCTATGCCCCAGCAACCAATAGCTGAACAACCGATAGATGAAGTAACAAATAAATCCGGCAAAAATCGTATCGCTGAGAAAATGCCCGCCCTGGGTAATCCTCACCACACTGACACTGACTCCCACCGCGACCCCAATATACAGCCAGACTTTACGTCGGCTCCACCAGGCAAACACCATCAGCCAGAACCCCATCGCCGAGTGACCACTAACAAACGACCGGCATTTGCCATGGCACTGATCCGCAATCACAAAGGCAGGACTGAAACCACTTTTGCCGCCAAATTCCACTACCTGCTTTGGCCGTGGCCGCTCAAAACCTTCTTTAAATACATTGTGTACCAGAATGCCGGGGCCAATCAGCAAGGTCAGCAACAGGAACAACCAGACCTTCCTCTGGCTACGGGGCAAGCCACGAGACCAGAAGGTCAACCCCAACCCAATCATCAACAAAGGCACCAGGGCATAGGGCAGATAACGGAACAAGCCATACAAGGCCAGATTCACCGGATTGTCCCGATATGGCCAGCTGGCCGAGGCGTCATCGTAAAACCAATGGCTGACCACAAGATCCAGCTCTGGCCAAAGCAAAAAAACCAGCACCAGCAGCACAAAAAGCAACCAGTCAGCATGCTGTTTCAGAAAAAACACGTGTTACCCCTCAACCAATAAATGCGGCGCAAAGCATAGCGGCAAGCACACAGGAAAAGCCATCAAATCCCGTTGCCAGGTATTATTCCAACCTTGATTGATTGCTACCCTGGTGTGGCGCTGTCACCAGCGTCAAAGTGGGTAAACGAAGAATGTACCAACTCACTCCCAGGCCGGTCAGCGACAGTGTGATTTGTACCCAAACAGAGGGCACCAGAACCAGTGCCGTCAACAACAGCGATGCCCACATCAGCAACAGGGTATAAATCTTGGCTTTTTTGGGCATTCCCTTGCCGTCGAGGTAATACAGTACATAACTGCCCAGCTTCGGATGCCCGACCAGCCAATGATAAAAACCCGGCGAACTGCGCACAAAACAGGCGGCAGCCAGTAACAAGAAAGGTGTGGTCGGCAACACCGGCAGAAAGATCCCGACAGTTCCCAACGCCACAGCCAGCCACCCCACCGCCAGCAAGCACCAACGTAATACCGGATTGGCAACCTGGCGACGCCCCGGCTCTGACGATTCAGGAACAGGCATAAGTTCAACCTCGTAATACAAAACAGTCGAAGATATTGTTGTGGTAATCATGATGTGGCGGAATCCATACCACCGCAATACAACAGTACAAGCCTGGTTGACCGAGGCGGCTGACATCAGATTAAACAACCAGTCCAGCACCAGCGATAACGGCCATAGAGTCGGGCATAACCTTGCTGGAAGCCGGGCCGTCGTCTCTCAGGTCACGGTGAACTGCTTCACGACTGAAAGACAAAGGCGCCGGTGTGGCCAGGGGTTGATAACAGGTGTTACGGACGGTTTATTGCGGCGGCGAAATCGGTGCAACGTAAGGGCATTCAGGTAATTTGGTACAAATCCAGAAGTACTGGCCAGCAAATTCACCCGTTGTCGCCAATGATAGTTTCAGGGGTGACTGACAACGAGGACAGACATTTTTATGTGCTGTCTCTGTCTCTGCCGCAGGAGCCGACGACGTGTCATTCCCGGAAGCAGCAACAGGAGACACAGGAGTCTCAGCAACAGCTTCTGTTGCAGCAGTAACCGCCGCTGTCTCTTGCTCATCATCGCCGCTGTCCACACTGGAATCAGGGGCGCTGTCCGGCTCCTCAGACACGCCGTTATCCGCCAGTGTCACGGTGATTTCTTCCTCCTCCTGATAGATATCAGGCGTATCATCAACCGCTTCATGTTCAATTGTTCCTTCATAACCACCGCTATCCCTGGGCAGCAAATAATTAACCTGTTCCCGTATTTCCCTGATGGTATAACCACGCTTCATATCCACCAGCAAGACCGGCAAATTAGCCGATTCTGCCGACTTGCGTAATATCTCGCGCTGAATCTTGCGCAGCCCTTCACGCTCGCCCATACCATCCAGTTCGATAACACCAATCACTGAAAAATCGCGGGCATCACACAAGACAAAATCGAAGCGCTGGGTCGCTAGCTGGTCGGCAGCAAAATAAGAATCTTCAAGGCTCAGGTCGGATCTGGGATTCAGAATATCGGATGCTCGAACCTTACAAAAAATCTCGGTGTTATCTGAAATCGACGTTTTGAGATCACCATAAAACAGACGTTCCAGCGGCGTCAGCAGCGGGCCACCAGCCATATAGGGGTAGTTATCATCGTTACGACGGGCTGGTGTTGCCAGCTTGATTTCTTCCAGTGGTCGCCGCAGCGTATCCTCCGGAATAGTGGCTCGTTCCACCGGAGCAACAGGAGCCGCGGGACGTTTCTCTTCAGTGCTGCGGGGGTCTGGCTGTTTGGCAGGAGCAGGACTCTCCGCTTTTGGCTCAACCTCGGCAGGCTCGTTATTCACCGGGGCCGGGCCGGCTTTCGATAACAGCTCTTCGATCGTTGGTGGTACATCAAGCTCGATCTCTTCATCCAGAATTTCATCCTCATCCTTATCCACAGGCGCGGCAGTATCGTTGGACGTGGTTACCGGACCCACAGGAGGTGGAGAGATAAGATCCATAACCGATCCGATTGAAGCTGGCTCGGTTGCCTCAGGTTCTGCAGCTGGACTGGGCTTGGCTTGGGAAGCCTTGGCGCGTTTGCTGGATGCCAGTGCCTGAACCGATACCAGCACCACTGCCACAATCAAGGCAATGAGTACCAAAGCGATCAATAACACCAATATCTCGAGTACATCCATAATCCTGAAACCTCATGACTGACAGCGGAAATGATAGTGATTGTCCAAAGAACAAGAGACCAGAATCACTGCAATCTTGCCAAACCAGGCATACCCGATAACAGTGACCGTCAATGAACAGACAGATAGCTAATTATCATAGCAGAAAGCACAATTTGTTCCTCTCTATGGCACGATTGCGCGACATTGCCAAAGAGATTGCCAAAAGAGTCGCTTTCTTTACGCTGTAAAATTCCCGCCAGAGCAGTGCATGGGGCGGCCGGATCAGCCCGTGCCGCGATTCAGCTGTGGTTCATCATGGGCATCAAAAGGCGCGGCATAACGACATTCCGGAAAGGTGCTACAGATCCACAACAACTGACCCACCAATTTGCCGGATTTTGGCGTGTGTTGCACCAGAGGCGCATGGCAACGGGGGCAATGTGGTTCGGTAACAGCATGCAGAGGCTTGGCAGCTGGCCGTGGTATGTGCTGATGATGAGAAGTGTCTGCCTCAACAACAGCTTCTGGTGTTGCAGCGGGTGGCACCACAGGCGCCGGAGATGGTGCTGCCGCTACCGCCTCTGCTGCCGGTGTTACAACTGCCGGTTCCGGGGCTGCTGGTGCAGATTCTGCCGCTGCGGGTGTATCCTCGATACCGGAAGCCAACACACTGCCTGAGCTTTCTTCACTGCCCCATGAGGCAATATCGCTGTCAAAGTCCGAGCCGGTTTCTTCTGGTACCGGATCAGAGATCAGGGAAGACAAAGAGAAAGGATCTTCTTCTTCATGTTGCGGAGCCGCAGCTTCTGGCATCAAATTGGTTTCAGGCAAGACCGGAGACAGCGGCGCCTGCTCGCTCTTCTGAGGCTCGGTTACCGTATGGTCATGATCGGTATTACCAACCAACGCCGGATCGGCAGCCTCGGCCGTCTCAGGAACCACTTCCGTCTGTTCAGGAAGCGGGCTTTCCAGCGCTCTCAGCTCCTCAACCGACAAGGATTGCTGAACGTCCACCAAGCGCATGTTGACAGCAGCAGACTGGCAAGCAGAGACCAGCAGCTCGTTATTTTGCCGCCGCTCTTTATCTGATTCACCATGATCCAGCCGAATGACACAACGTACAGACAAATTGTCTGGGTCACACAAGACAAAATCGAACTCATTGGGTGCAATACGTTCGAGCAGAGCCTGGCTTACGTCCTGCTTCAGCCCTTCTTCTGGCTGAATAATATCCGCGGCCCGGACTTTACATAAAATCAGTGCCGTATTGTCGTATGCAGACTGTAAAGCCCGATAAAAATCCAGCTCTACAGATGACAGAACCGGCCCTGCGGCTGCATAAGAAAAATGACTGGCTGACCCTTTTCTGGAAGAAATCATCCAGACAATCACGCCCACAGCAAGCAGAATGCCGCCTCCAAGACCAACAATCAGGTAATCCATGTGTATCTCCATATAACACCCGGTACATTAGCAACGGACTCTACAAAAAATTACCGTCAATAAATACCCGGAGCGTGACGTTCCTATGACCAAACAGCCCAAACGCCAAAACAATAATACCAATGTGCTCTGGTCTCCATGCCATCACCACCGCGTAGCACAAAGACCCTCAAAAAGCACCAAACCAGCGCATATAATACACATGGGGAACTATTACGGTTATCCCAATCCTGCAAAAAACAGTAAAAACCTGGCTGAAATCAACGCCTTTGAAGACAGTAACCGGAGGCTCTTTATCATATCGCCGTCGGCAGTCAAACCCGCCTATATCAAGAGTGATCAGTTATTAACCCGGAAGTGAGCCAGCCCTTCAGCCACAATGGGGGACATACGATACTGGTACGATCCGGTATCTATAAACTGATAGGTACAATCGTCTGGAAAAAGGTTGCTTTTTTCACACTGGTGAGACAGCAGCCAGTAACGACAATATATGCCGTACCACGGAAATATGGCTTATCAAAATGGCCAATCGGGAGTTTGATATAACGCCGCGAGCACGACGTTATTGCGATCATGACCCGACACCTGACGTATCAGGTATCAGGTATCAGGTATCATATTTTCTGGAACCTTAATCTTCGGAGATACTGATTTCCGGCATCGCTTCCGCTGCTTCACCACCACGAGCCAGTGCTACCGCCAGACGACGGGCAGCATGACGATACATCATCGCCACTTCCGAACTCTCATCAGCGGCCACCACCGGCACACCAGCATCCGATTGTTCCCGGATATAGGTCGCCAGCGGCAAGGAACCCAGCACCTTGGTGTGGTAGGTCGTCGCCAGACGTTCGGCGCCATCCTGGCCAAAGATATGTTCTGCATGACCACAGTTGGAGCAAATGTGCATGCTCATGTTTTCGATCATGCCCAGCACCGGAATCCCCACCTTACGGAACATTTCCACGCCTTTTTTGGCATCGGCCAGGGCAATGTCTTGTGGAGTCGTAACAATTACCGAACCCGACACCGGGTATTTCTGGCTCAGGGTAAGCTGGATATCACCGGTTCCCGGTGGCATATCGATCAGTAAATAATCCAGTTCGCCCCATTGGGTCTGGGTCAGAATCTGGGTCAATGCCCCCGCTACCATAGGGCCACGCCACACCATCGGTGTTTGCTCTGTCACCAGATAGGCCATCGACATGGTTTTGATACCATGGGCTTCTACTGGCACAAACCACTTGTTATCAATGGTGTCCGGTCGTGTGCCATCGGCAACACCAAGCATGATGCCCTGGCTCGGGCCATAAATATCCGCATCCAGCAGACCAACTTTGGCACCGTCCTGAGCCAGGGCAATCGCCAGATTGACTGCCGTCGTGGATTTCCCCACACCGCCTTTGCCGGATGAAATCGCGACGATGTTTTTTACCGCGGCCAGGGATTCACCACCATCATGGCTCTTGTGAGCTTCCACATGCCAGCCCAATGTGACATTGGCGTCATCACAACCATCGAGGTTTTCCAGTGCGGTCGTTAACAGTTGCGTCACACCGCCGCTGAGAAATTCCGACGGATAATCCAGTTCCAGCACCACCGCAACGTTGCCGCCGTTAATCTGGACAGACTGCAAGGCACCGGCAGATACCAGATCCATTTCCAAATATGGGTCGATGTAGCTCGCCAGGGCTTGTTCTACCTGGGCTTGGGTCAGTTGGGACACAACAAACTCCTGAATCGGTCAAACGGTTTACACCGCAAAAAATAAAGAAATGCGTTCTGGTGCTCTAAATGGCGACAATCACACCGAGAAACAAGGTCGTGATTATAAACCCGTACATATAACCGGTGCCGCTGCCAGCAGTGCCTGAGTATAAGAGTCTTGAGGCTGGTTCATCACGCTGGCGCACTCCCCTTGCTCAACCAGGACCCCCTGACTCATCACCGCCACCCGATGAGCCAGATGTGGAATAATCGACAGGTCGTGGGTAATAAACAGATAGCTCAACCCCATTTCTTGCTGCAGCTCCTGCAGCAACGCCAATACCTGACCGCGGATACTGACATCCAGCGCACTGGTGGGTTCATCACAGATAATCAGATCAGGCTCGACTGCAATCGCCCGGGCAATGGCGATTCGCTGACGCTGGCCCCCGGAAAATTCATGGGGATAGCGGTCGAGGTGCTCCACCGCCATACCAACCCGCAGCAACAGTGTTTGCAGCTTGGCTTCACGCTGTTGATGGTCATCGGCCAGGCCCAGACTGATCATGCCTTCGGCAAGAATCTCACGAATAGTCATACGCGGATTCATGGAAGAAAACGGGTCCTGGAAAATCACTTGAATACGTTTGCGGTAAGCACGAAATTCAGCCTGGCTCAGCTGGTCAATCCGCTGGCCGTCGAAAGTGATACACCCCGCATACAGAGGTTCCAGAGCCAGAATGGCCCGACCTACCGTCGATTTGCCGGAACCGGATTCTCCTACCAGTGCCAGGGTTTCACCTTTATGGATCTGGAATGATACGCCATCCACTGCGCGGGTATGGCCTACCACCCGCTGCAGCACACCATGGCGCTGTGGAAACCAGACCTTCAACCCCTCCACCGTCAGCAACGGCTCGGGGGTGGTCAATGGCTGACGGAAGTCTCGCCGTGGCAACGAGTGAATCAGCTGGCGGCTGTATTCGTGTTGCGGCGACACGAAGAACTCATCACCAGGACGGTATTCCAGAATCTCACCATGGCGCATCACCGCCACCCGGTCGGCCATTTCCGACACCACACCCATATCGTGAGTAATCAGCAAGACCCCCAGTTTCCGGGCGCGACGGATCTGGTTCAGCAAATCCAGAATCTGCTTCTGGATGGTGACATCCAGTGCAGTGGTCGGTTCATCCGCCACCAGCAGCTCCGGCTCACAGGCCAGAGCCATGGCGATCATTACTCGCTGCTTCTGACCGCCGGACAACTGATGCGGATACCAGCTCAGACGCTGGCGAGGGTCAGGAATACCAACTTCTTCCAACAGATTGATAACCGCTGTTTTTAGCGCCGCACCGGTCAGGCCCTTGTGTAAAACCAGTACTTCACCAATCTGTTGCAACAGGGTTTGGACCGGATTCAGCGCACTTTGCGGCTCCTGAAAAATCATCGCTGCGCGATAACCCCGAACCGCATTCATCTGCCGTTCGGTCCGTTCAAACAGATTATCGCCAGCCAGCTCAATCACACCGCCGGTGATACTCAAGGTATCGGGCAACAATCGTAAAATGGCCAGTGCCGTCAGCGATTTACCGGAGCCACTTTCCCCGACCAGCGCCAGGATTTCACCGGCGGCAATGCTAAAGGAAATCCCGTTGACCAGCGGCTGCCCCTGATGCCGCCGGGCTTGCCGGGCATTGACCAAGGCAGGTAATTCGATCGTCAGATCACGTACAGTTAACAATGACATTGCCACTACCCTGCCGACCGGGGGTCAAATGCATCACGAACCTTGTCGGCGAACAGGTTAGCGGCCAAAACCAGAATAAACATCAACACAAATGCGGCTGCCACCGACCACCACACCACTGGCTCACGGGACAATTCTGCCCGGGCTTCGTTAATCATATTGCCCCAGCTGGCCATCGACGGATCAACCCCGACCCCAATATAGGACAGCACCGCTTCGGCCAGTACAAACCCGCTGAAGTCGAGCACCAACGCAATCAGAATCAGATGGGTCACATTGGGCAGGATATGACGGCCGATAATACGGCCATGCCGCACCCCGAAGGCCCGCGCCGCCTGCACATAATCCAGCTGGCTGACCTTCAGGGTTTCGGCCCGCAACAAGCGACACAGCCCGGTCCAGCTGGTCATGCCAAGAATGAAACACAACGCCAGGAACTTGAAATCTGCCCGTTCCGTGGTGAGCTGGAACTGTTCGGGATGGGTTTCGATATACACATCAATCAACAGCACCGAAGCCGCGATCAGCAAAATGCCCGGAATCGAACTCAGGGTGGTGTATACATACTGCACCAGATCATCCACCCAACCGCGGAAATAACCGGCCGAGATACCCAGCAAAATCGCCAGCGGCAAGGTCAACAGGGTAGCCAATGTGCCAATCAGAACCCCAGTCCGAATGGCTTTCAATCCCTGATACAACACATCCTGGCCGACCTTGTCGGTGCCAAGAATATGGTAATACTGGCCCAGCTCCAGCACCCAGCAAGCGCCTACGACCAGCACTCCCAGGGTGATATAAATTGTTTTCCATGGCAGCACAGCCCCCATGTCGTCACTCTTTAGGCCACAGCCCTGTGCCGTGCAGCGTAAACGCCATTGCCAATGCAGGATCACCAGGGCAGCCATTATAGCCACCCCCGTCAGAACAGACTTGAGAGAGCGCTGCCATACATCGGCCGCAACACTGTCACCCTCTTGCAAGTGACTGCCCGCATGGGCCAGCCGAGGAAACGCCCGCACGACGTTGCCGTCGTCCGAGGTCTGGTTTTCACGGGCAAACGAGTAAATCGAAAACGGTTCGGAATAGGTGGTTTCATCCTGTCCGTGTAACCCTGCCAGCACCGCATCCAGGACACTTTTGACTTCCTGGCTGTAGTGCACCACTGGCTCGGTCATGGTTTCCGAAGCCGGCTCTGCAACAGACCCGGACGTAGCAATGGCGGGTAATGGCTCGCGGTAATGTAATGAATCCAGCAAGGCCATCAGGACATAAAACAAAATCACCAGAAACGCCGCCGACCCGATACGGGATACAAACACCGAACGCCAGCGCCCTCTGGCCAGAGGGTCTCTGGCCAACTGCACAAAAAACAGTATCAGTACAGCCACCAGGGCAAAAATCAATAAATCACTCAGCAAAACAACCGGTTGAACAGCCAGCATTACGACAACCTCACGCGTGGATCAACCAGGGTATAGGAGATATCGGTCAGAATCAGACCGATGATATAAAGCACCGATCCCAGAAATACCATACTGCGCACAATGGCAAAATCCTGCGCCTGAATGGCATCCAGGGTATAGCTGCCCAGGCCGGGGATACCAAAAAACGACTCGGTCAGCAGGCTGCCCATAAACAGCGACGGAATCACCACCACCACACTGGTCAGAATCGGAATCAGGCCGTTGGGCAAAATATGCCGGAACAACACGGTCAGTTCAGGCACCCCCTTGGCTCGGGCAGTACGCACATAATCCTTGTTGGCTTCTTCCAGAAACAGGGTGCGGTACAAACGCGTACCGCCGCCGATACCACTGATCACCCCGATAATCACCGGTAATATCAGGAAACGAACAGCGTCGATGCCCGCCAGATAACCGGAGATCGGCACCAGATTCCAGGTTTTGGCAAAAAAGTACTGCCCGGCAAATACGTAAAACACCCCGGAAATCGACATCAGCACCACACAGGCCACCATCGCTGCAGTATCAAACAGGCTGGCGCGAAACATCACTACAAACAGCGCAAAGGCAATATTCACCGTCAGCCCGACAATAAAGGTCGGCAACGCCACCGCCAGGCTGGGCCACATACGCTGCTGGATATCATCACCAATGGCACGGCCTTCGTCGGATTTACCAAAATCCAGCACAAACAGGCGCATCGATTTATCAAAGAAAATAGTATCCGTCAGCAATCCCTGACTGTCGTCCCGATCGTTTATAAACAGCGGTTTGTCATACCCCCGTTGTACTTTCCACTGCTCCACCGCCTGTGGATCAATATGTTTGTCGCCCAGTTGCACCAGTGCCATCTGGTCGGGAGAGTTGACCACAAAAAACAGCGCAAAGGTCAGTACGTTCACCCCAACCAGAATCGGCACGGCATACAGCAAACGGCGGATAATATAAGCCAGCATCAGTGTTGCCCTCCGGTAGTCGCCCGCGATCCGGTTATCACTCGAGCCTGTTGCCGCCGCTGATAAGCACGATAACCGGGGATCATTAACAGCACGACCAAAGCCGCCACCAGCATCAACGGCCACCACACCGGCCGGTTACGCTCTGCCCGGGCCTGTTGCCGTTCAGCATTATCAATGCCGTAATATTTCAGTACCGCCTTACTGATGCCGTGAGCCTTGGTGTTCTTCACCCAGGGATTGTTCAGCACATAGGAGTGGGGATGCCAGCCTGACGCCCAGGGCGCATCGTGATGATAAATCGCCAGCATTTGCTTGATAATGGTCATACGCTCGGGAGAATCCGGCATCAGTTTCATCGCTTCAAACAAACGGTCGTAATCGGCGTTGGCATAGTTGCTGGAGTTCACCCCGGCACCGCCGGTCACTACCTGGCCATTGGCGCTGTATAACAGGAAGAGGAAGTTTTCCGCATCCGGGTAATCGGCGATCCAGCCCCACTGGAACAACTGGGCATTACCCGAGCGCATTTTTTCCTTGAAGCGGTTGTAATCAGTACCGCGGATATTGAGCTGGATACCCAGTTTCTTGAACTGCTTGATCATCCAGATTTGCATGGCACTGGCACTCCCCCCACCACTGGGGGTATCCAGATTCAGTACCAGCGGCTCACCGGTAACGGCATCACGACCGCCAGGATAACCGGCTTCGGCCAGCAAACGCCGGGCTTCATCCAGTGATTTGCGTACCGGTGCACCAGCCGTTTTGGAGCCAGTCAAACGAGCGTTGGCGTCCCAGTCGAAAACATAGGGATTCATCCCTTGTGGCCCCGACTGATAACCAAAAATCCCGGGAGAAATCGGGCTTTGTGCCACTTCACCACGGCCATTGGCAAAAATGGAAATGGCCTCTTCCTGGTTGTAGGCAATAGCGATGGCCTGACGTAATTTACGCGCCCGCTCCTGCTGCAGCGGATCAGGAGCCGTATTCATGTCAGCACCAGCAGTATCCGGCGAAGGCAAACCACCCACCACAGGGTCCAGCATATTAAAGGCCAGATAATAGGTACCGGGCACCACTTCGATTTCCATCCTGATACCCATATCCTGCATTTCCTGACTCAGATGGATGCCCGCAGCACCGATCGAGATTGCCTGGTCAAAGCTGTCGCTGGCAATGCCAGAGCGATCGTAATAGCCCTGCAAGAATTTGGTCCATAGCGGGATCGATTCTTTTTCCAGCCGGTACACCGCCTTGTCAATCAATGGCAAGCGAGCACCGGCGGCATCCAGCAATCCGGCTACGGCGTCACCGGGCTCACCTTCGGCGGGATAAAAGTCGTCGCGGTAATTGGGGTTACGCTGCAGGATAATGGCTTCGTTAGGATCGTTTTTGGTCATCATGAATGGCCCGGTACCCACCGGATACCAGTCCAGCACAATATTGCGGTCGGCCAGTCCGGGCTGGTGATAGAACTCGTCCACCAAGGCTGGCAGCGGCGCAAAAAAGTGCATCGCCAGCCAGTATTTGAACTGCGGGTATTTGCCATTCAGGCGCACGCTGAACTGGTAATCACCCAGCTGCTCGACGCCGGATAACGGGTAATTATCCAGATTCAGCCAGCCGGTTTGTTGATAACGCTCGTCACTGTCGGCCAGTTGCTGCCGGGCAGCAGTCACGGTATCGGCAAAATCGGCCATGCCGACAATGTACTCCGCCAGCAATCCCCGAATCGGGGATAAATTGGCAGGGTCAGCCAGCCGCTTGATCTGATAGATATAATCGGCGGCAACCAGTTCGCGGCTATCGTGCTGATCAAAATCATCCAGCCCGAGAAAGCCGGCGCTGTCGGCGGCCGTCTCAAACCGGTACCGCGGCGTGCCATCGGCATTCCGGGCAAACGCCGGGTGCGGCTGATAATAAATACCCGGCTTGAGGGTAAACACATAGGTACTGAACGCCAGATCCTCGGCATCTTCTGCAACCGGCTCCCCATCGGCATTGCTGTACACGATCTCAGGCAGGCCAGTCAGGGTATTGGCTTCCAGTTGGTACGGGCGCTTCAGATAATGGTATTGCAACGGCGGATCATAGATCTGGTCGATAAAGCGGCCTTCGTCGGAGCTGTAGGAGCGGGCCGGGTCAAGGTGTTTCGGGCGTTCGGAGAAACTGGAATACAGTACGATGTCATCCGCGTCTTCACCTCCGGGATGGGGGCTGTTAATGGCACTGTCAGAGCAACCGGCCAGACTGGCCAGCATGGTGACGGCCAGCATCATCGCTCCCGCAATGCGCCGATGCCGGGACCATAATCCCATTGCATCCAGTACGCTGGTCGTCTTGCCCATCACCGACTTCAACCGATAAATCGCCATAATCATCCGCTAGAAAAAAACCTGCCACAGTGTGCCATCAAATCAGAAACAGGCAAGTATCCCCCCTGAAGCGCTCGATATTCTGTCTGAACAGTCGATCAATCAATATTCAGGGGCCATTAATGGCTTCAACCGCCACTTCACTGACCATTACTTGCGCTGCCTCACAGTACCGCCTTTGCGCCGCATGGCGTGCTTGATTAGTATTCCTGCCCGGGCGCCAGCATAAACAGGCAACAGAGGGGGCAAAATGTTTCCAGGTCATGAGAAAAAAGCCTGCAGCCACCCCATTACCGGTTATCCCCATGCCCTGCGCCCACGTTGTCCAGCTCATGAACACGGATCACCGACCAGCACCCAGTCAGACACCCGGCTTTGCCAGGATCACGACATGTCGACTGTGTTTACATCCAACCGCTTATCCATCCAAGGAATTTGTCTGTGAGTAACCCCGCCCTCTCCCTGCAGCAACTACACAAAAACCTCGCCAAAGTCATCCATTGTCAGCCGCAGTCATTGCTGTTCACCCTTACGACTCTGCTGTGCCGCGGTCACTTGCTGATTGAAGATGTGCCGGGGTTGGGGAAGACCACACTGGCCCGGGCGCTGGCCAAATCGGTACAGGTGGATATGCGGCGTTTGCAGTGTACGCCGGACGTTATGCCGTCCGATATCACTGGGGTATCGGTGTTTAATCCGCAAGATCAATCCTTCCATTTGTCACCTGGGCCGATTTTCACCAACCTGCTGCTGGTCGACGAAATCAACCGGGCCACCCCCAGAACCCAGTCAGCCTTGCTCGAAGCCATGGCTGAAGGCACCGTCAGTATCGATCGTGAGATCCATGCCTTGCCGGCTGTCTTTATGGTGATTGCGACCCAGAACCCGGTGGAGTTCAGCGGGACTTACCCGCTGCCAGAAGCCCAGCTGGACCGCTTTTTTATGCGTATTTCACTGGGCTACCCCAGCGAAGAACAGGAACTGGGCATCCTGCAAGCACAACTGAGCGGTCATCCACTGGATACACTCGAGGCCGTGATGTCAGACAAAGCGCTGCAAGCATTACAAGCCCATTGTGAAAAAATCCCCCTCAGCGAAGCACTGTTGGGTTACATCAACCAGCTGGTACGTGCCACTCGTGAACATCCCAAGGTGCAACTGGGAGCCAGCCCCCGGGGAGCACTGGCACTGATGCGGGCAGCCCGAGCCATGACACTGTTAACCGGCAAAAAACAGGTCACGCCCCACACCGTGCAGCTGCTGGTTGATCCGGTGCTCAGTCATCGGCTGATATTCCGCAACCCCGGCATGAACCAAGCGGAACAACGTCAGGCATTCTGGGATGACCTGCTGGCACAAATACCGGTACCAGACTTTGCCAGCACCCCCCAAACCCAGGCACCAGCCGCAGAATCATCCTCCGACCAGACCAGGGAAACGGAGAGCAAAACCACCCAAGACACCAACACCCCCAGAGGCAGAGTCAAAGCCCGCCCTGGTAGTGAGAGCCGCTGATATGTCCTTATCCAACGGCCCAGGCCGATGGTTACAACAACACCTCACCGCCCAGCATTTTTTATGGCTACTGGCGCTGGCCAGCCTGCTTATTGCCTGGAACCGGGGCCTGGCGCTGCTGTACGGCATGCTGGCACTGGTACTGGCGACCTTGTTGGTGTCCTGGTTATTACCCTGGCTGGCACTGCGGCAGATTCAGGTATCCGTACGGCAGATCGACAGTGCCAGCGCCGGGGGCGAGGTGACACTGGAGTATCAGTTCCAACTCCCCAAAACCCGCTACCTGATGCTGTTACGGGAAGATCTGGAATATATCGACCAGCCCGTCACCCACAGAATCCCGATGCTGGCCGATGGCGATCGCCTGCGCACCTATAGTCATTGCCCTTATCGTGGTGTATTTCCGATACAAGGCGTTGAGATTGGCTGTTGCTGGCCCTTCGGTTTTGTCAGTCAGTATCGACAACTGGAGATTCCCGAACGTCAGATTATTGTCGCCCCCCAGGTCGTGGCGGTGCAGACCTTGCCCGGCGGAGCCGGTAACGATAACGCCCTGATTGAATATCAGCACACCAGCCAGCCCCACGCTCAGGAAGAATACTGTGGCTTGCGCGAATACCGGCCTCACGACTCGCTCAAACACGTGCACTGGTCCGCGTCGGCCCGTCACCAGCAATTACTGGTACGAGAGTACAACAGCCATGCCCAGCCAGACTTTTTACTGGTACTGGATAACGATCGGGCTGACGACATCGGCGAAGCACCACTCTCCACCTTTGAATTTGCCGTATCGCTGGCAGCCTCGCTGATGGAATGGGCCAAACACCAGCAGCAACCCATGCGGCTGCTGGTCCACGGCAACCACGCCACCGATATCGCCATTGGTGGTCACCATCGCGGCAGCAGTGATTATTTATCGGCGCTGGCCTGGACCCAGGCAGATGACGATGAGCCTTACGGCACACGCGTAGAACAGGCACTGATGAAGTACCCCAACAGCGCCACCCTGATCACCGTGCGGAACCTCAGCCAACCGGCGGTGTTACCCGATATTCATGGCGGCCATATCGACATACTTATTGCTGATCAGAGCTTTATTTACCCAATGCAATCCTGGCAAGAAGGCTGGAGCCAACCCTCAGCCAACCACTACCAGCTTCACCTTCATGCCAGCAGCAAGCTAGAGAGACAATTCCGTTATGGCGCATTCTGAACGTCGTCCCCACAGCACCGATCTGGCTTGCTCGGTACGCACCACCATTGGCTGGTTTTCGGCACAACTGGCACTGGCCGTTGCCGGAGCAGGTATCACCCTGTTCGGACCATGGCCAGGGCTGGGGATGGGATTACTGGCGCTGGTCAGCAGCTTGCTGACCCTCGGCCTCGGCCAACTGCCCGCCAGCCTGGCCGAGGCAGCCAACCGCTCCGGAAAGAACCAACAGACCCGCAATGCAGCACCCACTCTGGGTGCGGAAGCATCCACTAAAAGCAAGGCCAAGACCGTCTCCGACAGCCTCGCCATCATCGGCCTGATTACCTTTGTTGGACTGATCTTCACCGTTGCTATCCTGCCCGCACTGATGGCCTTGCTGTTATTGGCACAACTGGCCATTAACCTGGTATCCGCAGATACCTCACGGCTGTTCTATGGCTTGATGAACGGCTTTGCCTTTTTACTGATTGGGGCAGCAGAGTCCACCAGCGGTGGCTATTTACTGATCATGGTCGGATATGCCTTTTGTGTGGTAATGACCCTATCGATGCTCTGGTGCATACAGGCCATGACCACCAGCCAGGTCACCCGCCTGGCATCGTCGGCCAACGACCAACAACCCCACTTCCTTATGGCAGCCGAAGCGGACACCCCGACACCCGGTGCAACGTCCAGACGCTTCAATAAGCGTTTTTTCCAACCCGCTGCCGCGACCGGAGCCGCACTGTTGCTGGTTGCCATTGCCGGAGCCATTTACCTGTTTATGCCACGCTTGCCCGCCGCCAACCTCGGCGGCCAGTTAGCCAGCGCCGACAGCCTCTACGACAACGCCAGCTGGCAAACACAGGCCAAACGCAGCGGCCAACCCAGCCCGACCGATCCCCAGAACCTGCAGGACGACCAGCAGAGTGATGGCCCGATCCCGTTATGGGAAGGACTCGATCCCAGCGCCCCACAGTTCGACTACCGGGGTTTTCGTGATGAGATGAACCTCAATGACAACCCCTACGGCAACCAAAGCACCACCGCCGCAGACCTGAACCAGGTTATTGCCCTGATGAAAGCCCCTCACGGCAGCTACCTGAAAGTACGCACCTTCGACCATTTTGATGGACTGCGCTGGAGTTCATCAACCACCGCCTTCCATAAACACAACACCAATCAGCAGGGCAAGGTGATACTGCCCGGTGAACAGGAAAATCGCGGCAACTTCCAACAACAAATCACCATAAAACAAGGCATGACAGCCCAATTACCTGCCGCCGGAGATCCTGTCGCCCTGTGGTTGCCTGCTACCGTCATCGCCACCGACCCATTCGGCCAACCGCTCTTGCCAGCACCGCTCAAACCCGGCACCCAATACACGGTGCTGTCGCAACAACAATGGCTTGACCAGCGCCCGGCCTCTCATGCCCCCAAACCCCGCGACAATGACCTGCAGCTCCCCTACAGCCTGGACAAACGGATTCCGGCGCTGGCCCGCAGCGTAACCGCCAACGCCGACACCCCTTACGCCCAGGCCCAGGCACTGGAACAGCACCTGCGCAGCGACTATCGTTACAGCTTTGAATCGGCGCTGACCTCGCAAGGCATCACCCCACTGCCATCCTTTCTGTTTGAGCGTCGTGAAGGCCACTGCGAATACTTTGCCAGCGCCATGGTGGTGCTGTTACGCACACTGGATATTCCGGCACGTCTGGTGACGGGCTTCTCCGCCAATCAGCAAAACCCGCTCACCGGCTATTTTGAAATACGGGGCATCGATGGCCACGCCTGGGCAGAAGCCTGGATCGACCAGCGCTGGGTAGCCTTTGAGCCCACGGCGTTTTACCAACTGCCCAGCACCACATCCAGCTCGCTCAGTGCCGACCAGATCAACGACTACGTCGACAGCCTCAGCCAACGGCAGCACGCGCTGCCCGGTGATTCGGCATTCTCTTTCGACCAGATTCTGACCACCCTCTGGAACGCCTTGTACCTGCTGTTGATCTTGCCCTTGAGCTACCTGCTGCGAGGCATATTCTGGCTCTGGCCCCTATGGCTGGTACTGGCGCTGGTACTGGCGATAGTTGCCGCAGTTGCCTACCCCAGCCGCCAACGCTGGTGGCGTACTCTCGTAGGACGCTGGGTAACCTTGCGCCTGCAACGTTATCGCGCCAAAGATCCGGCAACCGCACTGACCTTTTACCAGCGCCAGCTGCAACAACTCAGCGCTGCCTGTGGCATTCAACGCTCTCCCGGCCAGCCGCTGGAAGTATGGAGCCAGGCCCTGCAGGACTACCTGCTTGCCAGAGCCAATCAGGGCACTGCCGCAGACACCAGCGAGCCAGAACCAACGGCCGCCTTGCAACAACTGGTCGCCTTGCTCAACACCTGCTGGTATGGCGACCCGGAAACCAGCACCGCCATCCAGTTACCAGAAACACTGCAACCCGGCCTGATTGAATTGGCGAACAGACTGACGGCACGTGCGTAATAACCCGAGCCGGTATTCACTGACTATTCCATACTGGCCTGTTATCCATTCGCTACAGGCCTGGGAGTACAGGGGACATATATAGACGCTTCCCTACAGATCAGTGATCCAGCATTTTCTGCCAGAACAAGGCATGGCCAGCTTGCGGGTCGAGTTCGTAACCGGCAAAGCCGTATTTCAGGTAGGCGTTTTGCGCTATCTGGTTATTGGATAATACTTCCAGCGTCACTTTACAGCAGCCCAGTGCGCGGGCTGTTTGCTCAGCTGCGGCCAGCAGTTTCTGGCTTAATCCCAGACCGCGGAAATCTGCATTTACCGCCAGATCGTGTACGTTCAGTAAGGGTTGTGCCTTGAAGGTCGAGAAACCCTCAAAAGCGTTCAGCAGCCCGGCTGGCTGGTCATCGACATAGGCTATCCAGCTGTGTGCGTGAGGTAACTCGGCCAACCGTGCCACCAGTGTTTGTCGACAGGTATCACTCAGAGGCTCAGCGCCGCCCATGGGATCGGTTGCGTAGGCGTTTAACAGCTCAACCAGGTCAGTTGCATGACGAGGGTTTGAATAATCAACTGCGGTGATTGCAATTACGGCGTGCGCTTGGGTCATTGTCTTACTCCTTTTTACAAGCCGTGCAGATTATCACATTGGTTATTCTCCTATTATTCTGGCACTGGAAAATCACTTTACCTGCTCTCATACCTCACCGGTTCCGCAGCCACCCTCCTCTCCACACAAGCCCACAGCGATAAAAAAAACATAAAAATGCCAGTCGTAAGTTCCGTCAGAGGCTATGGCGTTATCGAATGACCCAAAGCATGAGCCGTCGTGACAACTGCTGGGATAACGCACCGATGGAAAGACTGTTCCGAAGTCTGAAATCCGAGTGGATACCGGCCCTAGGCTATCGCAACCTAGCCGAGGCCAAGAAGGATGTTGGTGGTTATCTGATGGACGACTACAACCGGCAGCGACCCCATACATTCAACGACGGCATTTCGCCCGTTGCAGCTGAGGAAAACTTTAAAATACTCTCCGGGATTAGTTGACCACTACAAAGACCAAAGGTGGCTTCGCCAATGAAAACGCGTTGCTCAAGCTGCTGTACGCAGGTACGTTGAAGGCATCCGAAAAGTGGACGCATCCGGTGCAAAACTGGAACCTGACGCTGTCGCAGCTAAGCATCCACTTCGAAGGACGGATCGACGGCTACGTGGATCTGTAAGTAATGGGTGACACAGAACTATGAACACCCTCGAAGCGAAACGTAGCCAACTGTTACGTGTCCTTGTTTATTTTCTTGTTAGATATCCTTTTCCTTATCAGTAATAACCGAAGAGACTGTTAACTGACTGCCAGAAAGCTTAGCAAATTTATTTACGATGAACTCAGCCTCTTTTAATACTTTTTCGGCTATTTTCTTCGCTTTGAATTGCCCTCGATGAACAACATTATTTCTTTCATCGTTAATATCTTTGGAGCGTTTCTTTACTTCTTTTAATGCATTTTCAGAATCGGTGTTTTTGTATATAGGTAACAATAACCGATCTACTTTACCCATTAATCCATTTGCCCACATCATCAGGTTATCGACGAAGTGCTCAGGGAGTTTTCGATTGTGCTGAAATTCATGCTTCACTAACAAATTTGCAGCAAGCTCTACAGTCGTTGCAGCTCGAATAATAACAGTGGAAAACTCACCTCGTTTCATTAACCCGATGGTTTTATGCCAATTCGAATGAATTTTTTCTTCTAGCGTACGTTCATTGTACGGCTTACTAGATTTATCACCCATACTTTCCTTGGATACTTAACGCCCGTATTTGCGGCTGGTTTGGAGCGCAGCGGAAAACCAGTCCGACAACATGCGCTTGTTAGTTGCTATTTTGGGATACCTTTTCTTCTCGGGTTGAAAAACCACTTAGATATATTCTCAAGAAACTCCCATACATCATCTTCCGAAGGCTTTACATACTCTGGAGTGTTCGGATCTTCACCCATTTTTTCGAAAACCTCTACAAGCCAGTTGGGGCCATGCCCGCTAGCCTGAAGGCCCTTTAACCATGATTCAAGCTCGCCATTTGGCACTACAAACAAACCATAATCAGCTAACTTGTCGAATAGATTTTGCAGCGCTTCCTTGTCTGTGCCATCGAGAATATCTATCCCTCCATCTCGCTTCATATCTTTGCCAGTTTCATTAAGCTTGGTTTTCAATGCTTGCCGCATGCTTGCTAGAGGATTTCTTTCAATTTCTGGTATTGACCCACTATCAAGAAAGCTTGACCAGACAGTACCTCCTTCTTTAAGAATGTCGATATCGACTATTCCAGCTACAGGTATACCCAGTTCCCGAAGTGGTTTGGTGATGGTTTTAACTGTTTGCTTGTTTTGAGCATGAAGAAACAAACAATTTGGTATTCCTTTGTTGTTAGCATACTTTAATAGCCGATCATTTATTTCCTGATAAAATGCCCGATCAGCATCAGATTCTGTGACAACTACAAACTCATAGAATAACCCGCTTAACACTCCTGTTGATCGTAACAGAGGGTTCCTCATGAGCTTGAGAATGTCCTCATTTGGTAGGATTCGCGCTGTCGCTAATTGATTTCGATACGTAAGGCGTACAATATTAACTGGGGCTCCAGATTGAATGCACCCCATAACAAAGTTTGGGCTGTGGGTTGAAACAAAGAGTCGTTTATGAGATTCAGACATAATCCCAGCCACTTCTTTGCCAAGCTTAAATGAAAGTGAAGGGTGTAAAAAAGCTTCAGGTTCGTCCATTAATAACACTGAAGGGTCACCAGCTATCATCTCTGTAATCATTCCAGTAAACGCTTTCACGCCGTCACTGGCCTCAGTAATCGGCAAGGCCTTTTTATGAAACTCTACAGCCTTTTCATGTATACCCCGCTCTTCCATTTCATCTTGTGGTGCATCTTTGGATAGGCGTAAGTTAAGCTTCCCTAGGTTTGTTGGATCTATCACAAGATGCTCACCAAAAGCATCATGAATAATTCTACTGGCTTCTTTTCGTTTATCGTTATCACGAAATAGAACTTGAAAACTTGACTGTGCTGGCTCCTGAAGGTTTCCTCCTGCCTGCTGATTGATCAGTTTAATTCTATTACTACCGTTTAGAATCAGGGTGTTATATGACAAATACCAACTACAAATACGGGATGGGTTTACATTTGGGTTCTTAAATGCATTTAGAAAGTCATTCGAACTCACTTGATGCCGCTGCCCTTTTTTGCCAACAAAAATATGATTTGGATACTGCGCCTCTCCAGGATTTGGCTTGAGTGTAACGCTACTTATCTTGCCCTCAATTAATTCTTCAGGGATTGCTTCTAGCTCTATGGAGTCAACTATTAGATTATTTACATTTCTGCTCCCATTGGAGCAAAATTGCTGGATTTCAGAAAGTATTTTGCTTTTTCCTGAGTTATTAGGCCCGACAAAAACAGTTATAGGCATTGCTTCGACTGTTTCTTGTGGAAGACCTTCAGCCCTCCCAAATTTCAATTTAATATTCTTGATCATTGATAGCTCTCTAAATACTTCGCATGGCAACTAACGCCGCCATAATTTGCCGCTTGGAGCGCAGCGTAAAGCGGTCAAATTGATGGCTTTGTTATGACTTTTTACCCGCATTTGGCTCACTAATATTTTCAATGTCCACGAGGTTCCATGGCATATTTTTTTGGCGGAAAATACGTTTTTTCAGCTTTGGATAGTCACCAACGTCATGCTCTAAACGCTGACCAATTACGATGCATTTTAAAAGACAATTGCCGTTATTGCGCAGAGCGTGAGCCTCACCACCAGCACGATAACCCATAAAATCACCAGCCTTTACTGTATATATTTCGTTGCCTACCTGCGCTTCCGCTGTACCTTCAAGCACATAAACGCATTCATCTTCATGATAGTGTTTATGGAACTCTGTCGATTCGTGGCCAGGTTGAATTTCAATAATGTGGAAGCCGAAACCAGTTAAACCTGTGAGATCACCCAGTGACTTATTAATCCTTTTGGCATTCTCATTAAGAAAATGGGTTTTCGAAATACCTTCAAGCTCTTCTATTTCTTCCTTAGTAACTAGATATTTATCCATTACACTCTCCAGAGTCATAACAGTTTATTAGTGCGCATGCGCGGTTTCTGGGCAAGCCGGTTCCTGGGAAATCACCGTAACTACTTGAATAATAAGAAATAAAATCCATTTCCAGATCAGTCCATTGTGTGAAAGCGAGCATGCGCATTAACTCCTTTGTGCCTTGCGCATTAATCTGTAAACCTGCGCAACAACTTTCCGTGTGTCAATACCTTAACGATAACAACGTCCGGGAAAGCGCGCAAGGCTTCCAGATCAAGGAGTGATCCATGACTTCCAGCCCCTTTCTCAATAACATTCGCCGCTTTATGCGCACCCGCGGCTACAGCCTGCGAACCGAGAAAACCTGTGTTTACTGGATTCGATTCTTTATTCGTTACCAAAAGCGGAGACATCCCAAAGAGATGGGGCTTCATCAATACTCAGGCCGACAAACCAGCGATAGAGCATGTTGTACTGAATCTGCTCGACCAGCTGCCGTTCGCTGCGAATACTGAAGAGGATTTGCAGCAGCAAAGCTCTCAATAAACGCTCCGGAGGAATGGATTCCCGCCCACGCTCGGAATAGATCAGGCTGAGTTTCCAATCGATGTGGGTGAGTGCCTGATCGAACAGGGTTTTGATGGATCGTAAAGGGTGATCGTGTGGAACCCGCTCATCCAGTTTGGTGGTGGTGATATTACCACCTACGTTGGTGTCCGGAATCATTGAACGACTACACGGTGCTGGAGTCATGGTGAAATAAAAAAACCGTGACCCAAGGGTCACGGTTTTTAATGTCATGCCAAGGTGCAACCACCACTGGCATTAACCGGTCATGATCGCCACAGCGATACGCTCACCATGGCATAACGTCGCCGCTGGATTATTCGTCCACGGCCACGGGAATCGGCCCGAAGTAGCCAATTTCAGCTTCATTACCAGCGCTAGGGTCAACCGAGATATCACCTGGATGCTGCACAACATTGGTGATGTAGGCAAAACCGTTAATCTGGTTGAACATGTAAGGGCCGGTGTTTTCAGCGCCATTGGGAGCAGAGAAAATACGGGTCACTTGCTTGCTTTCCAGATTGTAAGACCAGACGAAGTTGTTGGCGTGCAAGCCTGTGTCTTCGGTGATAATCAGGGTGTTATAACCTACGTAGGCGACGTTGTCCGGGCCGGACAAGCCGTCAACAGAACAGGCATAACCGTCCGCTGTGCCTGCGACTTCTCCCTTGGCAGCGCCAATCACAAAGTCAGAACCAATCTCGGCATTGCTGCCCATCGACAGTTCGTAGATACCACCACACTGGTTGGCAGTCACTTGCATGTGGTTCGGTCCACCGGTCTCGCTGGAACCATTCAGCATGCCTTTGCTGACGTTGGCAATGGCGATATAGGCTTTATGGTTATGCGGGTTGTAGGTAAAACCTTCTTCTTTGGCAAACTCAACCGTGGCATCAAGATAAGCAGCATAACGACGGGTTTCCAGTCGTGAGGCCGCTTGTTCCATTCCGGGTTTCAGGCTCAGGCATTCCTGGCTACCCAGGAAGTTGATGCTTTTGTAACCCAGGGCACACGCACCACCGGTCGGTTCCACGGCATCAAAGATATCGGCAAACGACAGTGGGTTGTCACCATTAACCAGCTCTGAGATATCAGCGTTGGTGGCATGGCCGAGACTGATCCACTCGATGTCCGCCGCGCCCATAAAGGCGTTATCGTCGCTACCGGAATCGGTCTGGTTCCATTTCATGGCGTACAGGGTACCCGCACTCAGGTCTTCTGCTTCGTCGGCAATGTACATAAACAAACCGCCACCGGTTGACTGGTCGTCGGTCAGATACATGGTTTTGCGATCCGGCATGACATAAGGCACTTCCAGTGACACACGGGCCACGGAGTAGTGTTTGACGATGTCGGTCCGCACATCGGTTCCTTCAGCGTTTACCACCACTTCCACCGGGTAGCCGTACCAGTACGGGTTGACCTGTAACAGGCTCAGGTCGGTGTGGTAATCGGCAATGGAGTCGTAGTAGCTGTCGATCGAGCCGGTTGCGGCCGAGCGGGCACGGGCATTGGGTTCATACTCCTCTGACGCCAGGTGGGTGTTCCATGGTGTCACAACAGCAGCACAGTGGTTGTAGCCGCCATGAATGGCAGAGAAGTCCAGCACTTCGGTGGTCATCGGCGTCAGTTCGCCCGTGATGCTGTCCTGGCTCAGTTCCAGCAGGTTCATGCCACCGGGAATATTCTCAAACTGGCTGACGGCAAAAATGCGGTCGCCAATCGGCAGAATCGACATAAACTCGTTGTAGTTGGAGACAAACAGGTCGGAGCCAGCGCTGTCACGTACCTGGGCGTAGACGTTGCCATCCACCAGCTGGCCAGACTTCACCAGGGTTTTGTAGCCCGAGTTGGCAACCGCTGCGCCATTCACACTCAAGCCGGTAGAGCCAATGGCAATGTACGAGTCGGCAGAACCTTCTACCGGCGCTGCAACAGCCTCAAACGACAAGGTGCCTTCGCTCCGCTGGTTCACTGCGTTCAGGGCCGTATAGGACGGGGCAGTCTCTGTGATCTCGGTGGTGCCCGTTGTGTTGCTGCTGTCGGTATCAACTACCGTGCTGGTTTTTTCTTGAATCAGGAAATTGGCAATTTCCCAGGTCGCGGAATTGGCCGGGTCACTGGTGTAAACAAACGCGACATAAATCGTCTGACCAATATACGCAGACAGATCGATCTCACCGGAGCTGATAGGATCGGTATAACCCGACGATGGTTGTGTTGCCCAGTTCACCAGGTGACTCAGGTCATCCCAGGTCGCTGTGGCGGTATCGGAACCATCAAAGTCGGTTGAGATCATCAAAGCAATTTCAGAAGCATCCGACGGGCCATAGCTGTTACGCAGGCTGTCGAATGTCAGCACAGGCACATTGGCACTGGTCAGATCAGCGCTTTTGATCAGCCAGTCGTTGCAGTTTTCTGCACCGTTGTAACAAGAGATTTTGGCGTATTGCAAATCACCGTAGCTGCTGGCGTACCAGTCGTTACCGTCGGCACCACCATTAATTACGGTAGCGTCATCAAGGCTGGCGAAATCATCTTCGGCATAAGGGGCAAGCTGCCCAGTCACTTTGAAATTGGCAATTTCCCAGGTCGCGGAATTGGCCGGATCACTGCTGTATACGATGGCGATATATACCGTCTGTCCTTCATACGCTGACAGGTCGATATCACCAGAGCTGATGGCATCGGTATAACCCGACGATGGTTGTGTTGCCCAGTTTACCTGGCCACTCAGGTCATCCCAGGTTGCCGTGGTGGTATCGGTGCCATCAAAGTCGGTTGAGATCATCAAAGCGATTTCAGAAGCATCCGACGGGCCATAGCTGTTGCGCAGGCTGTCAAACGTCAGTACTGGCGTATTGGCAGTGGTCAGGTCAACGCTTTTGATCAGCCAGTCGTTACAGTTTTCTGCACCGTTGTAACAAGAGATTTTGGCGTATTGCAGATCGCCGTAGCTGCTGGCGTACCAGTTATTGCTGTCGGCACCCTGATCCAGCACGATGAAGCCATCCAGGCTGTCAAAATGGTCAGCGGCCAGCTCTACACCATTGTTGCCAGTACCTGTATCACCGCCACCAATGGCTGTTGTGCCGTCGGTAAGGGTCAGATCCATCCACACCATGCGGTGGTCGGAGCTGGCAATATCGGTGCTGTCGATAGCTTCTATCAGGTAGTTCAGGTTATCGGCGCTGGATGGCCAGAAGACACCTCCCTGCGCGACTTCCAGACCAAAGGCCGATGGCAGTACATAGTCCGCCCGCATCGCCCAGCTGGCTGTATGCGTGGATGAGTAAATGCTATCCGGGGTATTTTCGGTACCGGCAACGGACGTCGGTGCCTGGAAGGTGGTGCTGTCTTCGTGCAGGTTGGGGTTAACCAACTCTGACAAGGTCAGTTGTTCAATCGCCCGGACACCGTCCTTGGTGTAAGCGTCGCCTTCTTTGGCGGAGGCGTTTTCATCACCCAGAATCACAAAACGGGTGTTTTCTGCCAGCGTGACGCTAACGCCATCATCGTCGTACAGGTAGCTGCTGGCTGGGTCGATGTAATCAGCCCACATCCGGATTTCATCGAAGTTACGCATGCCGTTGCGGTCTTCGTTGCCATCAAACGTAGGAGGCGTCGGATGCGAGGCCAACACGTGAACGGTGGTGCCATCAATGGTGACCGGCAGGTCGATATGAGTTTTGGAAGACAGACGGAATACCGTCATTTCTTCGTCGGTGTACCAGTTGCCATCGGTTACATTACCGTCGCTGTCCACGGCGGAAGGCACCAGATAGTCTGGCATATCGGCCCATTTGAATTCCTGGAAGGTGCGGATATTGGCTTCATCAATGGGGTACTTGGAGAAAATCGCCATGCAGTACTGGCCATTGTAGTTACCAAAACCGTAACGATCTTCCGGATCCAGGCTGTCGCCGTCCTTGTTGAAGTCGATTTCGATGCCTTCTTCAATCGGCGCACCGGTGTTGCAGTAGTTGGTGTTGCCGTTGTCGCCGTAATACACATAAGGGTATACCGCCGCATCCACGTCATCTGCTTGCGCGACTTGCAGGTATGTCTCATTGAATGTGTTTACTGTGGCCCCATCGTCGTTACCGTCGATTTCGTTCAGCAACAGAACATCCGGGTTGGCTCGCTGGATGATTTCGGCCACTTTCTGGGCTTTGCGGTACTCGCCGCCGCTGAAAGCAGTGTTCTGCTCGCCGACAGCGGATTGCAGATCAAAGCCGGCATTAAAAGTCGCAATACGGAAGTCACCGCTTTTCTCCGGTACGGTATACACAGAACCGGTCGCTACATCGATAAACAGGCTGCTGGTCTCGGTATCACCGTCGTTATCGCTTACGGTCAATGTCACTTCGTAGCGACCCGCTTCGGTAAAGGTGTGATTGGCGACCGCATCGGTTGCACTGGCACCATCACCAAAGTTCCAGGCATAGGTGTACGGTTCACCGGCACCGTTCACGGCAGCACCCGTAAACTTGATACTGCGTTCGGTGTAGAACTCATCGCCAGCGACACTGATTTCTGCCGCGAGCGGGAAGTCTCCGGTGCCATTACCCTTGATCAACACATCATCAATTTCCCATTTGCTGGCATCGCTGACCGGATGGGCATAGTGGAACGCCACATACACTGGCTGGCCAACAAAGTCCGACAGATCAACCGTACCGGATTCGACAAACTCAAAGCTGCCCGGGGACCAGGTCGCCCGATCAGAAATATCCGTCCAGGTGGCGGTGCTGACATCCCCATCGTAGTCGGTAGAAACCATCAACGACATCTGATCTGTACCGGTACCATAGTTCCAGGCACTGTTGAAGGTCATTTGCAGATCTTCAAAGTTGGTCACATCCAGTGCCGGTGTCATCATCCAGGCATCACACTCACCGGCGCTGCCGTAGCAGTTGGCGACGGCAAACAGGTCTCCGGCATAGCTCTCGGTGAGCCATGAGTTGCTGCCAGCAATACTGTTGATCACAGTCCATTTGGCGGTGGAAGCGGATTCGAAGTCATCTTCAAACAGTTTGATTTCGCGCGGCTCTTCCGTTTCGCCAGCATCATCAACGCGGTTAATCGCCAGCGTGAAGGTTTTTTCCAGGCTGTTAACACCATCGGAGACAGTGACCGTGGCGCTCAGCTCCGTCAGGTTGAGATCATCATCGTTGATCGCCTCAACACCTGCTTCAGACAAGGTGATCTGATTGCCTGTCAGGGTGAAATAGCTGATGTTCACACCCTCGATATGAACACTCAACGTATCCTGCTCAGGGTCTAACGCTTCCACTGTTGCCACTTGGGTATCAGTAGTGACATCGTCTTCAGTCAGGCTGCTAACCGCGTCAACGCTCAGGACTGGCGCATCGTTAACACGCGTCACATTGATCGTCAGCGTTTGCTGGGCAGACAACTGGTTGTCGCTGACCACCAGCGTGACACTCAATGCCGTCAGGCTCAGGCTGTCGTCATTGATGGCCGTCACACCGGCGCTGGTCAACACAACCGTCGAACCGGAAATCATGAAGTAACCATCGCTGTTATCGTCCAGACGATAGAACAGCTCGTCACCTTCGGCATCGGTGGCATCAAATGTCGCTACAACCGTCGTGCTGCTGACGCTGTCTTCGGTCAGGCTATTGGTCGTGGCGCTCAATTCAGGGGCGGTGTTATCGGCCACGGTATCGTCAATACGTGTAATCGCCACGGTGGCGGAGTCGGTCGCCGACAGCTCACCATCCGAGACAGTCACGGTCACAGACAATGATGAAAGGTTGAGGCTGTCATCATTAACAGCGTTAACCCCCTGGCTGTTCAGCTGGACAGTATCACCAGAAATGGTGGCGTAGGTGTTGTCGCTGAGGCTGTAGCTGAGTGTATCGCCATCGGCATCCGTGGCGGTGATGGTTGCCAACACGGCACCTGCCGAGACACTGTCTTCGACCAGCGTATCACCTGCCGTCAGAACCAGCTCGGGGGCCGTATTCACGCTGACGTCATTATCATTATCGTTATTGTTGTTGTCGTCATCAGAGCCACAACTTGCCAGTGCCAGAGAAGCAACCAGCACAGACATCGGCAATAGCCGTTTGGTCAGTGCAGGCGTTCCGGACAGCAGCAAACCGTCATCGGTTGCTTGAGTCATCGGGATTTCCTCGTTTCTTTAACGTGTGTTGGGTTTGAACGTCCTGACCTGCGGCTCAGCCGCAGGCAACCTGGCGGATACGACGCCGCAGCATCGCCGCCAAAGTCAGCAACACCCCCAGGGCAGCAAAAGACCATGCACCACCATGAGCAGCACCAGCGTCATGCCTGGCCTGGCTGGCATCTGCAGCGCTTTCATTACGGTGGGAGTCGGGGGATGAAATATCTGCGGCCACCATGGCCGGACTGAGATCGGGCCATTGCAGCCGGAGGTCGTAGTGATACTGACGACTGGCTGGCAATACCGGAACATGGTCCTGATCGACCGTCGCAAACACATTGACGGGATCGCCCAACACGGCATCTCTGCCCAGATAAAAGGATTGTTCCAACACGGTGCGCTGATAGGCTTTGTTAAGCGCCAGCGCACGTTCAGAAGAAGGGATTAACAAGGTATACACATCGGCCGTTGCAACGGCGGCTTTATTCACCGAACCATCGCCGTTAAACCAGCGCTCGATCATCTCACCGTTTTGACGAAACTCATCGCCACCACCGACCCGCTCAAAATAGCTCGCTATCTCACCGAGAGAATCACCGTAGTTCGCAACGTCATTCATACCTTTGAGGTTGATATAACCCCAGCCAGCAGCACCGGTCACTTTGCGTGGAAATGCCAGAGTGCTGTCAATATGAGTGCCTGTTGTGGTATGGCAGCCCATACAAAATGCGTTTTCTTCGTAATTCTGCAGACGCAGATCGCCAGATTCATTTTCGATCCAACCCTGAATCTGCCAGCCCAATTTGTTGTTCATCCCTGCTTGTGGCGCGGGTTGCGCCCAGGAGTAATGCGGCAGTTTTTCTTCTGCTTTTTCCCGATGCTCCTGATTAAACGCATAACGTAGCGCCACTTCAGACAGCTGGCGATACTTGCGGCTGTAACGGAGTTCTTTCAGGCGCCGCGACGGCTCAATATCACCATGGCGACTGATATCCAGATAACGAACCGTGTGAATAAATTCGGTGCCAACCGGATATTGCTGACGTACCAGATCGATCGTGGCTGCAGCACCCAGATATTGCTCACGCCGCTGCATGCGTACCGCCATGCCCAGGGTATTGTCGCCATCCAGATCCAGCCCCAGCAGGGATTCATCCGTTACCGGGATCGAGATGTTATCGAGATCCTTGATTGTCATTTCCAGCAAGGACAAATTCAGTAAATACAGCGATCGACTGTCATTACCACCGGTATCCTGCCGGAACACTGGCGGCAAGCGGATCATCACATCATCAAAACTGCCATTGGTCGGCCAAAACGTACTCGGCAACGGCTTGTAATTAAAGGCTACCCAGCCAGAGCCATCGCGGGCAAACCCCTGTCCATCAAATGCCAGCCGAGGATCAGCCAGATGCGTTAAGTCCGGCGTATACCCTGCATTTGGAGTCGCCATCAGCGCGCTGTAGTTATCCTGGCGGACATAATCAAGAATATATTCATCCGACACATTGGCGATTTCTGCCAGCCGGGGTTTGAACAGATTGCTCCAGTGATTGGTCTCTCCCAGTTCAGAAAAGCTGTAATCACCCTGGATATCACCATCATCCATATAGTTAATGCGCGTGCCTTGCGGATGGCTTTGGTGGCAAACATAACAAGGGTTGAACTTGCCTTCTGTTTGGGTATAGCACTGCGGTGGAATCACCGCTTCGTGGTTGTGCATGGTCTCGGCAGACGCCAGCAACGGCCCACCGGCGATCACCATGCATATCAGCTGCTGCAATTGTTGCTGCTGTCCTCTGCCCCACACCTTGCTCAACACCATAACCATCCCGCTGCGCCTACTGCTCACCGGTCGCCAACAGACGAATAGTTTGACCTTGCGTGACAAAGCGCCACACAAACCTTCATAACTTGACCGGGACGTGCACTGTGAAGGTGCAAGATGAAAGGTTCGTGTGATTTATATTTCACTCAGGTTAAAATTTTTATTCTTCTTGTTAATAATATAATGAGATAAAGGGTATCGAAGACTGAAGAAGGTCAGCATAAATGCCAAGGTTTTGAGTTGGGTTCTGGGGTGGGGTTGGGTATTTAAAGGGAGTGTTCAAACTGTGCGCATAGTATAAATATCATACACAAATATTTATATAATGGGATATATTCAGACAATGGCCCGTCAACCGAAGAATGATTTAACGCCAGCGCATATTAATAATATCATCAGATCAATATAGCCATTTTTATCAGTATATTATTATAATTAAACTCATGACAAAAAAAGCATTAATATTTTTCTATTTTATTACCATTGTTCAACACAGTAGAGTACTTCTCGCTTACTCAATGAGACAGCGGTATATGCTATCAGATTATGATTCCAATTCTCCTGGATGTCCTCGAGGTCGGAATCAAAGAGAAAAATTCTGAAACCTTCGGGTAATTCGCTGAGCTTCCCCAGACTATTTTCTTCTGAAGATTTTTCAATCCTATAATCCGGATAACAATTTGATACAGAAATATCGCCAAAATCACTGACTTCCATTCGACCGCTTTGCTCCAGATCATTCAATAACCGGGAAATTTTCTCTTTGGGTAAACGCTGTCGCAAACCGAGTACATCATTACCCTGCAGGATACCTGGAATATGAAAAAATGCCGTGGCTTCTGCTTCAGTATCAATCACGCTTGGAAGGAATAAATAACTGGATGAGTATTTCACCTTGGTTGAAATAATTTCTTCATAATCCTCCAGGGAGACCTTTGGCTCGAGATCGGAGAGACCCCAGACCAACAGATTTGAAAGAAACAAAAAAACCCAAAAAGGAATCCATATAGATCCGGCAACCCCGAAGGTAATCAGGATTGCGATAATGGCACCAATCGACTTAACAGTACGTTTCATTTTTACAGCAAGCATGAGGTGAGCTTCCCTGGTACCTTTTACATCCTGAATTCAGATAATAACCATAACACTTGAACGCTGACAGGAAAAAGAAATGATCGTAGTCGTTGACAAAGCCCCGTGTCGACAGACTCTACCAGGTTCCTTGAGCTGCAATGGGTGGGCACAGTACCTCTTTGAAAACCATATCATTGACAGGGCAGATCCCGCGCGCCTTTAATCCACCAATAAACACGGTAAATCGGAGTCTATATTGTGATTGTGCAGCATCCAGACCAAGGAAAACCTGTATGGATCTACAACTGTATATTAGGAAATAATATTAGGAAGCAGCTAGTTTGGGAAAATAGCGAAAATATAAGCCACTGATTTTTAAAGGAAAAATTGGTCGGGACGGAGTGATTCGAACACTCGACCCCTTGCACCCCATGCAAGTGCGCTACCAGGCTGCGCTACGCCCCGACACTCTGAAACAGAGGCTGTTCCAGAAGCACGCATTATACTCAAGTAGTTGATAGATGGAAGTTTTTTTACCATTCCGAGAGCAGAGTCTCGATTTCCTTCAACTCGATAATCATGGATTTTATCAATGCCTGATCCATGGCGGCGGTATTCTCGCTTGCTCCGTATTCCAGGCGCTGACGTGCCCCCTGAATGGTGTAGCCTTCGCCATACAGCAGTTCACGAATTTCACGTACCAGGATCACATCCTGACGCTGGTAATAACGACGATTGCCGCGACGCTTGACCGGGCTAAGCTGTGGGAATTCCTGCTCCCAGTAGCGCAGCACATGTGGTTTGACGTCGCAGAGATCGCTGACTTCACCGATGGCAAAGTATCGTTTTGCCGGAATGGCTGGCAATTCGTTATTGTGGCTGGGTTCCAGCATAAGCTTCTACTCGAACCTTCAGTTTCTGGCCGGGTTTGAAGGTAACAACGCGGCGAGCGGAGATCGGAATCTCCTCGCCGGTTTTTGGGTTACGCCCTGGCCTTTGGCTTTTGTCGCGCAGGTCAAAATTACCGAAACCGGATAATTTGACCTGTTCGTTTCGGCGCAGACTATCGCGGATCTCATCAAAAAAGAGATCGACCATGTCCTTGGCCTCACGTTTGTTGAGACCAAGTTCCTCGAACAGTTTTTCTGCCAGTTCCGCTTTGGTCAAGGCTGTCATGCTAACCCCGCAACGTTGCTCCAAGTGTTTGCTCCAAGTGTGACAAAACAGCATCCACTGAATCGTTCACTTCTTGGTCAGTAAGAGTGCGCGATGGATGTTGCCAGGTCAAGCCCAGAGCCAGGCTTTTTCTATCTGGATCAATGCCTTTACCTTCGTATACATCAAACAGATTAAGCTTGGCGAGGTACTCTCCGGCCTGGCTGCGAATCTGCTCCAGTACGTCGTCAACGGCAAGATGCTTGTCGACCACCAAGGCGAGGTCCCGACGCATTTCCGGGTATTTGGATAACTCTTCAAAAGCCGGAATGGTGGTTTGCAGCAACAGGCTCATATCCAGCTGAACCACAAACAGGGTTTGCTTGATATCCACCTGTTTCTGGGTTTCCGGGTGTAATGCCCCCATCCAGCCCAGTTCCGTCCACTCACCATCAATCAGCTTGTCGATTCGGGCGGTTTGTCCCGGATGCAAGGCTGAGTGCTTGTCGGCCACAAAGCGGAATTCATCCAGACTGCCGGTTCTTGCCAGCAGGGCTTCGACGTCCCCTTTGACATCAAAGAAGTCGACGGGAGTTTCTGTGGCAGACCAGTTTTGTTGCAACCGATTGCCCGTCGCCAGCATGGCCAGTGTTGGCAACTGCTTCAGGCCATCTTCCGATGGCACAAACCGCAAGCCGGTTTCAAACAGACGCACTCGTGGCTGTTGGCGCTTGAGGTTGTAACCTGCGGCCGGTACCAGTCCGGCCCACAGATTGGTGCGCATGACAGACATTTCCGAAGAAATCGGGTTCAACAATGCCAGACCGGCAAGATCAGGGTCCAGCGCCTGTTGCATCGCCGGATCAACAAAGCTGTAGGTGATGGCTTCGTGATAACCCCGTGCCACCATCATGCGGCGAACGTCGCTGATGGTGTAGCGGTTTTCTGGCACGATAGCCAGAGGCATCGCGGCTTCCGGTGTACGCACAGGCAAGCGGTTGTAACCGTAGATCCGGGCCAGCTCTTCGATCAGGTCAGGCTCAATGGCCATATCAAAACGGTAGCTGGGGGCGATGGCTTTCCAGCCGTCATCAGTGCGTGTCACGCTCATGCCCAAGCGCGCAAGGATATCTTCTACTTCTGCATCCTCAAACGTCAGGCCCAGAATCAGCTCGATGCGGGCTTTACGCAGATGAATTTCAGCGGCTTTGGGCAGGTGCTCTGCTGCTGCAATGTCAACGACCGGGCCAGGCTGGCCGCCACAGATATCCAGAATCAACCGGGTTGCACGCTCCATGGCTTGTACAGCCAGGTCGTAGTCCACCCCACGCTCAAAGCGATGGGAAGAGTCTGTGTGTAATCCATGGGCACGGGCTTTACCGGCGATAATGATCGGATTAAAAAATGCCGCTTCCAGTAACAGGTCAACCGTTGTGTTACTGACGCCGGAATGCTCACCGCCCATCACACCGGCCATGGCCAGCGGTTTGTTATGGTCGGCAATCATCAGGGTATCGGAACCGGGTTCTATTTCCTGGCCGTCGAGCAGGGTCAGTTTTTCGCCTTGTTCGGCCATGCGGACACGGATACCACCGTCGATACGGGAGTAGTCAAAGGCGTGCATGGGCTGGCCCAGTTCCAACAGAATAAAGTTGGTAATGTCGACCACTGGATCGATTGAACGGACACCGCTACGACGTAATTTCTCGACCATCCACAATGGAGTTTCGGCTTTGACATCGATCCCTTTGATGATGCGACTCACATAACGAGGGCATGCTTCTGGCGCAACCACGTCGATAACAGGTACAGCGTCAATCACGGCGGCAACCGGCTCGATCGCTGGTCCCTGCACTGCGGCCTTGAACAGCAGGCCGGTTTCACGTGCCAGGCCGGCAATGCTCAGACAATCACCCCGGTTGGGGGTCAGGTCCACATCAATAACGACGTCGTCCAGATTCATGTAGACACGGAAATCTTCACCGACAGGAGCCGATGCTGGCAGCTCCATCAGGCCATCAGAACTTTCTGACAGGCCCAGTTCGGCTTCGGCACACAACATGCCGAACGATTCGACGCCGCGTAATTTGGCTTTCTTGATTTTGAAGTTGCCGGGCAAAACGGCACCAATCTTGGCGAACGGGATTTTTAACCCTTCGCGTACATTGGGAGCACCACAGACAATCTGGAAAGTCTCGTTGCCGTCGGTCACCTGGCACAAGCTGAGCTTGTCGGCATCCGGGTGTTGTTCTCGTGTGACAACCTGGCCAACCACAACGCCAGAGAAATCACCGGCGACGGCTTCAGTGCCATCCACTTCCAGGCCCGCCATCGTGATCTGATCAACCAGTTGCTGGGTGTCTGCTTCAGGCTGCACCCATTCGCGCAACCACTGTTCGCTGAATTTCATGTGTTTACCTTTTTCGATGAGCCTGAATTAACGGAATTGCTGCAGGAAGCGCAGATCGTTCTCGAAGAACAAGCGCAGGTCGTTGACGCCATAACGCAACATCGCCAGACGCTCTACCCCCATGCCAAAGGCAAAACCAGTGTACTCATCCGGGTCAATCCCTACGTGTTTGAACACGTTCGGGTGAACCATGCCGCAGCCCCCCACTTCGAGCCAGCGACGCTTGGTGCCTTCCGGTGTTTCGATAACCCATTCGATGTCGATTTCGGCAGATGGCTCAGTAAACGGAAAATAGGAAGGCCGCAGGCGAACTACCAGTTCTTTTTCGAAAAACACGCTCAAAAACTGCTGGATCGTACCCTTCAGGTCAGCAAAGCTGACGCCCTTGTCGACCAGCAACCCTTCCACCTGGTGGAACATCGGTGAGTGGGTCTGATCGTAGTCACAACGGTATACCCGGCCAGGGCAAATAATCCGTACCGGTGGCTGACGGGCTTCCATGGTGCGAATCTGTACCGGTGAAGTATGAGTCCGCAACAGGGTGTTCGCATCAAAGTAGAAGGTATCGTGCATCGCACGGGCCGGATGATGCGATGGAATGTTCAAGGCTTCAAAATTATGGAAATCGTCTTCAATTTCTGGCCCTTCTTCAACCTGGTATCCGGCATTACGGAAGAAGGTTTCGATACGCTCCAGGGTGCGGGTCACAGGATGCAGACTGCCTTCCTGCTGCGCTCGACCTGGCAGGGTAACGTCGATTTTTTCTGCCGCCAGCCGGGCTTCCAGGGCTGCGGATTCCAGCGCTTGCTTGCGGCTGTTGATCGCGTCCTGAACCTGGCTTTTGGCTTCATTGATCACCGCACCGATTTTGGGGCGATCTTCCGCAGACACTTTGCCCAGGTTTTTCATCAGGGAAGTAATTTCCCCTTTTTTACCCAGAAACTGAACTCGAACCTGATCCAGCGCGGCCACATCCTGCGCATCGGATACAGCGGCCAGGGCTTGCTGAGTCAGGGCCTCAAGGTTTTCCATCGCTGATTCCATCGTTGTCTTGAATTTGGACAAAAAAATAGGGGAATCGCCTTGGCTATTCCCCTATTTTCGTTGCTTCCAACCATAACAGAAGTTATCGCCAGAAGCTGAATTTGGCATTACCTTGCTGTCTGGATTATATCCATCAGGCAAGGCAACCCAGAGAAATTACAGGCTAACTTTGGCTTTCTCAACCAGAGCTGCAAATGCTGCTTTCTCGTTTACTGCCAGGTCGGCCAGTACTTTACGGTCAATTTCAACAGAGGCTTTTTTCAGGCCGTTGATGAATTTGCTGTAAGACAGTCCGTTCTGACGAGCACCCGCATTGATACGAGCAATCCACAGTTGACGGAACTGACGCTTCCTTTGACGACGGTCACGGTAAGCATACTGACCAGCTTTGATCACGGCTTGTTTGGCAACACGGAATACACGTGAACGTGCACCGTAATAACCTTTGGCCAGTTTCAGAATTTTTTTGTGACGACGACGAGCGACTACACCACGTTTTACGCGAGCCATATTCTATCTCCTGGACTTAAAGGTTAGGCAACATGCGGATAACAAGCTTTTTATCTGAGGCATTGACTTGATTCATGCCGCGCAGATGACGCTTACGCTTGGTGCTCTTTTTGGTCAGGATGTGGCTGCGGAATGCATTACGGTGTTTGAAGCCGTTTGCAGTCTTTTTAAAACGCTTGGCTGCCGCGCGCTTAGTTTTGATTTTAGGCATTTTGGTACTCCAATAGTAATGGCGCGCACAGAAACTAAGACCCTGTACTACACCTGCCGTTACACCCGCTCTGGCCCTTGGGCACGGACGGGATCTGTTCAGTAGTCGGTAGAAAAACAGAAACCCCGGCTAACGCAGGGGTTTCTGGATGTCGTTTGCAGAACCGGACTACTTCTTCTTACCTGGTGCGATCACCATAACCATCTGGCGACCTTCCATTTTGGGATGTTGCTCAACAACACCCATCTCAGCAAGATCAGCTTCGATGCGTCTCATCAGCTCCATACCGATATTCTGGTGGGCCATTTCTCGGCCACGGAAACGCAGGGAGACTTTCGCCTTGTCGCCGCCTTCCAGGAATCGAGTGAGGTTACGCAGCTTGATCTGGTAATCCCCTTCTTCAGTACCAGGGCGGAATTTCATTTCCTTGATCTGAACCTGGTGCTGTTTTTTCTTGGCTTCGGCTTTCTGCTTTTTCTCTTCGTAAAGCTTCTTGCCAAAGTCCATGACTTTACAAACAATCGGGTCACCGTCTGAGATCTGAACAAGATCCAGCTCGGATTCTTCCGCTATTTGCAGAGCTTCCTGGATGCTAACTACCCCGACCTGATTGCCATCGGCGCCGATCAGTCGGACTTCGGTTGCACGTATCTGATCGTTAATAGCAGCCCGATCGTCGTTGCGGCTGCCTCTTCTATTGTCGCGTCTGATATTCAGTTCTCCATTCCAAACCGTCCGCGCTGTTCTATAGCACTATCGAGGAGGGCTTGGAATGCGTCAATAGTCATTACGCCTAGATCATCTCCCTTACGAGTGCGCACAGCTACGGTGTTTGCTTCAACTTCTTTATCCCCTACCACAAGCAGATAGGGTACCTTGTGCAAAGTGTGCTCACGAATTTTAAAGCCGATCTTCTCGTTTCTCAAGTCCGCATTCGCCCGATAGCCTCTTGATTTGAGTGTTTTTGCCAAATTCTGGCAATATTCACCCTGATTATCGGTAATATTCAGAACGGCAACCTGCTGCGGAGCCAACCAGGGTGGCATGGCACCGGCATAGTGCTCGATCAGAATACCAACAAAGCGCTCAAACGAGCCAAGAATCGCCCGGTGCAACATCACTGGTGTTTTGCGTTCGTTGTCTTCATCGACATATTGCGCGCCCAGTCGTTCTGGCAGCATAAAGTCGAGCTGGACGGTACCACACTGCCAAACCCGACCAATACAATCCCGCAATGAGAATTCGATTTTCGGTCCGTAGAAGGCTCCTTCGCCAGGCTGCAGTTCCCAGTCCAGGCCGGCATCGTTCAAGGCATCTTCCAATGCCGATTCTGCCTGATCCCACAATGTATCATCACCGATACGGCCTTCAGGTCGGGTCGACAGCTTCATCTCAACCACGTCAAAGCCGAAATCTTTGTAAACATCCAGCGTCAGACGGATAAAGTCGGCCGCTTCCTGACGAATCTGGCTTTCGGTAACAAAGATATGGGCGTCATCCTGGGTAAAACCACGTACACGCATAATGCCGTGCAAGGCACCGGATGGTTCGTTGCGGTGACAGGAACCAAATTCGGCCAGACGCAGCGGCAGGTCACGATAGCTCTTCAGCCCCTGGTTAAAGACCTGGATATGACACGGGCAGTTCATCGGCTTGACCGCGTAAGTGCGTTTTTCCGATTCAGTGGTAAACATCGCGTCGGCGTAGTGTTCCCAGTGCCCGGATTTTTCCCACAGCGTGCGGTCAACAACTTGCGGGGTTTTAATTTCCAGATAACCGGCATCGTTCTGCACTTTGCGCATGTACTGTTCCAGCACCTGATAAATGGTCCAGCCATTCGGATGCCAGAACACCATACCCGGTGCTTCTTCCTGCAGGTGGAACAAGTCCAGTTGTTTGGCCAGTTTACGGTGATCCCGTTTTTCCGCTTCTTCCAGGCGCACGAGATATTCTTTCATCGCCTTCTTGTCGTTCCAGGCGGTACCGTAAATACGCTGCAACTGTTTGTTGTTGGAATCGCCACGCCAGTAGGCACCGGACACACGCTGCAACTTGAAGATGCGCATGACTCGGGTATTTGGCACGTGAGGGCCAACACACATATCAATGTATTCTTCGTGGTGGTAGAGGCCTACGCTGGTTTCACCTTTTTCAATCAGGCCATCAACCAGTTCAACCTTGTACTCTTCGCCACGTTCAACAAACACCTGCCGAGCCTGCTCGATAGGTGTCATTTCCTTGATCACGGGATAGTCTTTTTTGACCAGCTCCTTGATACGCTTTTCGATCGCTGCCACGTCTTCCGGTGTAAATGGACGCTCATAATCGATGTCGTAATAGAAGCCGTTCTCGATCACTGGACCAATCGCCATTTTGGCGGTTGGGTACAGTTGCTTGACCGCATGGCCAACCAGGTGAGCAAAGGAGTGACGAATCACTTCCAGACCTTCCATATCCCGGCCGGTAATCAGCGTGACATCCGCATCATCGGTAATCAGTTCACAAGCATCCACCAGCGTGCCGTTGATACGGCCGCAAACGGTGGCCTTCGCCAGACCCGGGCCAATATCTTCGGCCACTTGCATCAGAGTTACCGGTTGCTCGAACGTACGTTGAGAACCATCGGGAAGGGTAATAACAGGCATAGTATTTCCTTGGTCAGTGGTGGCCCCTACGACAGGCCACGTGCGATCACAAAATTCAGGCGGGGTACTCTAACGCCACACTGGCGGGCTGTAAACCGGACAGCGGCCCTCACGCCCTCAGACAGGGCATTATCCTGTATCCGTAACATTACAGTGCAGCGACAATAACCAGTGAAAAGTCATATATCTGTCTTTGAATGGTCTCTGAACTGTCTTTCATCTGCCATCGAAGGGTATCAACACTAAAAATCGAACCACTGTCATCGCTTTTGCAGGCAGACAAGCAGTGACAATTAGCCGCATCCCAATCAAATGATGAGAAGGCCGGATTATGCTAGCCACTCCGACCTTATTCTTGCTCTCCTGCCACCTCTGGCAGCCATCAAGGTGATCAAGACCAGCCGGTATTTGTGGCGTGGCTCTTGCTGTTTGAAGCAGATACTCTTTTATTGGCAGTTGCGGCATGACAAGTGTTCAGCCTCGTATCGAAAACACGGTTTGTAACGAAGTCAATTCCTTCGCCCATTCACTTTCTTCCTGGCCGCAGCAATACGACCAGGTAGTGCCAGGGCATTTCCATGGCCGCTTGCAGGATGTCGAACTGCCATCGGTCCGGCTGTTCCGGGAAACCATGAACCTGTCGGTGGCCCAGCACACCCACACTCCAACAGGCAAGATCAGTGTCCTGATTCCGATCTCGCTCCATAATGCCAAAACCTCGGATCAGGCGCGTAATATCGCCAGTGACGGCGTCACCCTGCTGCCCTATCAGAATGAGTTCTTTTTTGTTGGCCCAGCCAATACCGACTACATCGTGATTTCACTGGATCAACAGGAACTGACCGCGTTATTGACAGAAGAGGATATGAACCAGCTGCTGTCGGCCCAACGCAGTTACGAAGTACCCGTAAATACGCGCCATCTGGCCAGACTGCAAAGCCAGGCAATCTCTTTGCTGAACCAGCTGCTGGCACTGCAATCCGAAGACGACGAGCACACGGTTGTCTTTCCGGACGAGTCCGAACTCTCGCATCAGGAGGAACGCAAGGCCACGCGCCGGGCGGCACTCGAGCGCGCCATCCAGCACCAGCTGATCAGTATGACGCTGGATCTGTTTATACCGTCGACTGACCATAACCGGCCGATGCGCCCCTTGGGCAACCAGCATCATTATCTGGTGCGCAGCTGCCATCAGCATGTACTCTCGGAACAAGGTGCCGACGACAGTATTCTGGATATCTGCAAGACGCTGAACGTACCTCGGCGGACGCTGAATTACAGTTTTGAACGGGTGACAGGTTGTTCTCCGGCGCAGTATCTGCGCGCCGTCAAACTGAATGCGGCACGGCGGGAATTATTATCCAGTGAGTTACCGATTGGTTCGGTTGCCGCCAATTACGGGTTTTACCATGGCGGCTATTTTGGGCAGGAATATCGACGTCTGTTTGGTGAAACGCCCAGCGCTACCCGCACAGGACGCCCGTAGTCTTCGGCGGCATGATTCCACTGCTCACCGGCTCTGAGCCAGACCCCGAAGGATCTGACAAAGGACCATGCACGACCCGACTCATTAACCAATAACTGAATGCGCCGCTCAGTAACACGGCCCCTCCCAGCCATTGGTCGACAATGCCAGGCAGTGCCAGGGGTAGCCATGCCAGCAACGGAGCAGCCTCGGGATAGGCCGTGATTGCCGTCGTCATACGATACATCAACGGGTTAAGCACCATCGCCAGACCCAGCCCCACCAAGGGTAGCAACATCACCAGGGCAACCGGCAAGGCATGCTGTTGCAGTCGCTGAGGATTCAGACACAGCCATACACCCCCCAGCGCCATGGCCCATTTTCCCAGGGCATACAGCACCGGACTGTCCATCAAAGGTTGATGCCAGGCTGGCAACATGCCGATCCAGGATAGCAGCCCCGCCAGAGTCAATCCGAGCCAGAATGGCAGTGATGTTTCTTTATGCTGCTGGCAATCACCTTTGCTGTCCGCTTCCTCAGCACGCTTGGCTGAGAGACCAGCCTCGGCAAAAACCGCCAGCCAAAGCATGGGAACCAGATGGTGGACAACCACACTTTGCCAGCTGTGCAACCAAATGGAATGACGTGCCAGGGTGTCCAGCCAAGGGTTCATGGCCACCACAAACAGTGCTACGGCGAACCAGAACAAGGGCTGCTTCCAGCCACCGGATTGCCGGGCGATCCAGACCACAACCAGCAAAATAAACCCACACTCCAGCCAGAACTGATTATTCAGTGCAAACATGGCGCTCTCCATCATATTTGGCGCAAAGGCCAACCCGCCGCTTTCCCGGTTGGCTGGCCTTCGGTCAGGACATCGTCTCAATCATGTATTGATCGTTTCGATGCTCATGTCCTAGCTGGCACAGCAATCACCACCATCACCACCATCACTGTCGTCATCGGCGACGCCGACACTGCGATGATCCTTGCCGGCTGGCAGGTCCATGGCCGGGTTGGCGTCGAAGAAATTGTTGGGCTTGAGCTTGAAGCCAACGTATTCCACCGGCATCACCGGGAAATCTTCCGGCTTGCAGATATGGGTATGGCCGTAGGTGTGCCACAACACAATATCGGTATTTTCGACATTCCGGTCTTGTTGGGTATACACCGGCAAGCCATCCCCCTTGTTCTGGTTCGGGTAGTTGCCGGTGCCGTAACGCTCCGATGGCTCGTAAGGGGTTACCCATACGTGTTTGGCGGCAAAACCGGCACGCTGACCAATATAACTGTCGGCCTGGGCCAGCATGACGGGGTTATGCTCCGCCATCAGTTTGTAACCAGGATGATTGCCCACGGCATTGGTTTTGTTGGGGTTGATCACCTTCCAGAAGCGGCCGCTCTGGCCATTGGCTTCCCGGGCAGCTTGCTGTTCGGTGGTCAAGGTCGTGACGTCGGTATTGAAAGCATTCCCCCAAGGGTTGTCTTCCCCCGCAGGCTTGGCGCTGAAATTGGTTTCCAGAACCGAGTTTTGTTCCCCATCCAGCATCATATGCAAACGGGCATTAAAGAAATGCTGGTGTGAAGGGCCATAAATTTCCGGAGTCACCAGGCCACCACCACATGCCGGTTTGGTGCCAGGAACCATACCGGCCGTCTGGATAATACCGGTCAGTTTGGTTTCCATTTCAATGGTGCCATCCTGGTACAGATACCAGTAAAAACCATAATCATAGTTGCCAACGGTACAGAAAAAGCTGATCACCAGACGACGTGAACGGCGGACTTCAAATACATCGGTACGGAATTCGTAATGCTTCCACAAGGTGCCGTAATCTTCTTCATGCATACATACGGCGTTCTTCATGGTGAAGGGTTCGCCCTTGTCATCGACCGCCGGAATATCAAAATAATGGATCGCACCCAGGCAATCACAGCCCAGCTCCAGCTGGTTGGCCAGTCGCCCCAGGCCATACTCGCCGCCGTCGAAGGCGCATTTCCAGTAGTGATTCAACGCCGTGTCGGAATAAGGTACCGCCATGTCCGTGACACTGGCGCGGTAGATGATGGGACGGGTTTCGCCCTTGTCGTTATAACCTAATTGATGCAATACCAGGCCTTCCCGTGGCGTAAAGCCGACCCGGAATTCCCAGTTTTGCCAGTTAACTTTCCAGCCATCCACTTCAAAGCTCACGCCTTCCGGTTGCACAATATGCAGCGGTTTGACATCGCTACGTGGCTCCCCCAACGATGGGGTGTCGTAGTTACGCTTGGTTTTTGGAATCGGGGTATCACGGCCATCGTCAAGCAGCTCGATAACCTTGCCTTCGTTCAAATCAATAATGGCTACCAGACCTTCAATCGGATGGGCATAGCCGTTATCGGTAAACTGGTCACGATAAAACGCCACGCCACGCATCAGGCGCTTGCCTTTGTATTTGGGGTCATCCCCAAAGTACCCGAACGACCAGGGATCAATCTGAATGTTTTCAATATCGGCATCGGTCAGGCCACGACGTTTGACCGCAGCGCGCCAGTCAGCATCGTTCTGGACGATATCCACACAGGTAAAGAATTCTTCGATCATGATCGGGGCTTGCCCGGTCACTTCAGGGTCCAGTTGCTGCCAGTCGGTGACGGTTTCTGCAACCAGATCCACCATGGCTTCAAACATCGCACCGTTGCTTTTATCCAGCACGGTGGCAAAAACACGACGGGAAAAGGCCTTTCCTGCTTCAAATGCCAGCACTTCGGCTTTGGGCGGCTCTTCCAGTTGTAAATACGGAAACCGGCAGCTATCGCCAAGCTGCTGCGTTTGTTTCAGAATCGCCGCGGCCTGTGCCAGTTCGTCCTGGGTCAAGGGGTCCAGTGGGTGAACCGGGGTTGGTATCGTGGTAGATGCCTTGGATGCGCAACAGGTCTCGCTCATGATGTATTCCTCGTGATTCAGTGAATACAGCCATGCTAAGCAGAAGCACCGGGGACGTTATCGCAAAGTGGCAAAATAACCCGTGTCAGAAAAAACCAGCGGATAACACCGACAAACCATGACATTTGCCCCCGTAACTCTCACACTGCGCCCGTTACTTGTTTGTCTTGATCGTATCTCTTGCTATTTCAATATGAGGACTCTGCCATGAACGCCCTGATTGCTATTGCCAATGGTAGCGAAGAACTGGAAGTCATTACCCTGGTAAACGTACTGCGCCGAGCTGGAATCACCGTCACACTGGCGTCGACTGGCCCGGAACGCAGTGTACGTTGTGCTCGCGCCACCGTGATTGAAGCCGATTGCGTACTGGGCAAGCTGGCGATTGATCACCCATTTGATCTGATTGCCATACCGGGCGGTATGCCGGGGGCTGCCAATCTGGCTACGTCGCTGGGGTTGTTACACCGTTTGCAGCAACAAAACCGGGCCGGAAAGTGGATCGCTGCGATTTGTGCCGCACCGGCGGTGGTATTGGGTGCTGCCGGTATTACCGCAGGCCGGGTTATGACCGGTTATCCCAGCTTTGATCCGCTGCTGACCCAGGCAGGAGCCTGCATCAATCATGATGATGACGTGGTCGTGGATGGCAATCTGATCACCAGCCGCGGGCCAGCAACCGCCCTGCCCCTGGCACTGACTCTGGTGGAGTTATTGTGTGGCAAGCTGGTGCGCGACGATGTCGCTGCTGCCATGCTGTATCAAGGCTGATACCTCACGTCCTGTTACCTTGTGCCCTGCTGGCTGATGACTTTTCTTGCTAACGCGGGGCAATCTGTCGTCACCCAGCAATGATCCGTCAGCCCAGAATCTTGCGCATCAGCTCGGCGGTGCTGCCAACGCCAAACTTCTGCCGGATCACCGTAGCGCGATTGGCAACGGTTTTGGCGCTGATGCCAAGCTCGGTGGCAATAACCTGATTGTTTTTGCCTTCCAAGAGTCGCTCGGCAATTTCACGTTCCCGGGTTGCCAGCGACGCCAGCGGGTCAATCACTGCAGCACCACAGTTAGCCGGGTCGGCCATACGCTTGCGCTCGGTAGAGCGACAGCCCACTGCCAACAATGATTCAAATCTCGGTTCCATAAAGGACTGTCCAGCAGCCACCTGAGTAACCGCCTGCAACATCACTGCCGGTGGGCTCGACTTGGATAAGTACCCCAGTGCACCCGCGTTTAATGCTTCCCGAATCACCGTTGCTTCTTCATACATACTGAAGATAAGAATACGGGCATCCGGCTTGGCGCCTATCAACTGGCGACACACTTCGATGCCCGACATATCTGCCATATTCACATCCAGAATCAGAATATCGGGGGCATGCTGAAAAAACAGCAAGGCGGCATCCGTCCCCGAACCCGCCTCGATAAACTGCACCTCATCAATCATGGCCGCCAACAGGGAGCCATAACCTTGCCGTACCACGGCGTGATCATCTGCCAGTAAAATTGTCAGAGCCATCCAGCCACTTCCTTTGTTAAGTATCCTGCGGGCAAGGGTCTTTGTCCTCGGCATCTTGTGGATAAGGCAGATGCGCGCTGACCTTCGTTCCCTCAGCGGCAAAGTCGACCGTCAGGGTACCACCCAGCAATCGGGCACGCTCAGCCATGGAGCGCATACCAAACCCGGCCACGGCCTCCGTTGCACCATTACCGTTATCCTGAATCTGCAGCGTCACGGTTTTCTGGCTGTCCAGGGTTAACGATACCCGGATCTCATCCGCTGCCGCATGCCGCACGGCATTGTTAACCGCTTCCTGTACCAGCCGATAGATCTGCGCGGCGTCCTCTTCATTCCAGCCTGGCCAGGTATCACCCGACAACACACAATCCAGCCCTGTCGTTTGCCCGGTCGTGCGTAACAACTCATCGACGGCGGACTGCAAACCCAGCCGCTCCAGCACCACGGGATACAGGTTGTTGATGATACGACGAAAACCCAGATTGATGGCATCGCAGCCTGCCTGGATACACTCACTGGTTTCCAGTAACTGGGCTGGCTTGTCCAACTGGAAAGGTAATACGCAGGAATGCACTCGAACACCCGTTAGCTGCTGACCAAGGTCATCGTGTAATTCCCGGGCTAACGCCGAGCGCTCTTGCTCCTGAATTTCCATCAGGGTGCGGGTCAGGTAGCGGTTTTCGTTACGGGCGCTTTCCAGTGATTCTGTCATGGCGTTGAAATGCCAGGCCAGATTATTGGCTTCGCGTAAACTGTAATGCCCGAGCCGGGCGTTCAGGTGCCCTTGCTGCACCTGGTCAAAAGCGGCCAGCACATCCGCCAAAGGCCGCAACCCGGCCCGTACCCCCAGATAAATAGCGAGGTTGGAAACCAGCGCACAACCACAAAACAACCAGAACAGCCAGCTGGAGGAATGCCAGACTTCTTCGATTTCATCACGATCATCCGACATCAGGATCACTTTTTGGCCGTGACTGTCGGTCAGTGCCAGCTGATAACCGCGCCCGGGGTGATCGAACAAGGCCTCAAACCAGGCTGGCACCGAGTGTTCGTCCGGGCGTTCGGTATAGGTACCGGCGACCCGTACATGCCGCAAACTGCTACCAACCAGTGCCAGTATCTGTTGCGGCTGACCGGAACGGATCAATGCTTCCACTACCGGTTTCATCGCCTGCTGCTCGCGCAGCACATCGTCCCGCCCTTGCACCAGCAACGTGGCCAGGCTGACCAGCAGCGCCAGTGCAAAGGCGCTGTTGACCATCAGCAGGATACGGGTCATGACGTTCATACACGTGCCCCGGTTGTGCCCCGGGGCAATGGCCGTAATGGCCATCGCATCGGCTGATCAGAAGCCGATTTTGATACCTGCCTTGACGGTTCGTGGTGCACCTGGGCCAACAAAGCTGTCTTCTTCAAATCCGGGATAGGCTTCATCCAGCACTTCATCCGATTCACCATAAACACCAAAGGTTTCGTATTCGCGATCGAATACATTAACGACACGACCATAGATTTCAATGGCATCGGTTGGCGCGTAGCTGGCCCGGACATTCACCAGGGTATAACCAGCCAGTTGCTCATTTTCATTGGCCTCATCACCACGGAAGTACTGGCTGCTGCGATACTGAATATCGCCACCCACTGACACTTGTGGCAACAGGTTCCAGTCGGCCGCCATTTTCAGATTGTGCTGTGGCAGCCCGGGAATCTGGTCGCCCGCTTCAACCTGTCGATCAGAACCTTGCGGATTATTGGGGCTGAACGATACAAACGGCGTTTCAAAGGTGGCTCGCATCCAGGTATAAGAAACGGCTACCTGAACATCGCTCCAGTGGCCTGTCATCCCCAGCTCGGTTCCCAGTCGACGGGTTTTCCCGACATTGGCAAAATACCCTTCAGACGGCAAACCACCCGCCTGCTGAAACAGAATATCATCGTGGCTGGTAGAGCGGAAAACACCGGCGGTCCAGCGGATATTGCGGCTGGCAGTGCCTTTCAGACCCGCTTCCACAGAACGCGTAACCACTTGCTCCAGCGGTGGATCTGACACAAAACCATTGGGCAGTTTGCATGGATCATTTTCATCCGCACAGCTGAGCTCGGCCGGGCTTGGTGCTCGTGATGATTCGCTGTAGCTGGCGTATACGTTCAAGCCATTATCCATGACATAGGCTGCTCCCAGCATTGGATTGACCCGGGTAAAGGTGTGGTCGCCATCCAGCGATCCCGGCCCGGATTCCAATTGATCCTGCATCTTGATATGGACGTGATTGTATCGGGCACCAACGGTCACACTGAGCTGGTCATCCACGGCCAGCGTGTTGCTAAAAAACACCCCCATGGTCTGGGTATCGGTTTGCAGGCTGACTTCAGACTCACTGTCGTAGAGGCCAATGGCTGTGACGTCTCGGGCATCCCCTGGCTCATCGTTATTGAGAATGGCAAAGCCGGTACGTGAGCGAAAGTGAATATCAGCCTGATCCAGTGTCACACCAGCGGTAAACAGATTGTCCCGACCGGCAACTGGTGCCGAAGACGCCAACTGCAGACTGAAGCCCTGACTGTTTTGTTCGGTGCGGGAGGTGTTCAGAGTACCGTCAACGTCGTCGGCATCAATATCCAGCCCCAGCTCGGCAGCAATGGCTTCCAGTGTGTCATCGTCATCGTAACCCACAAAGGTGACTGGCTCTTCATCGCCACCGTCTTCGTCTTCTTCACACAGGGTTTCAGCACCATTAAGCAAGCATTCTTCGTAATCCGAGTCGTCGCCATTTACTGTGGTGGTGAGGTTACGGCGCAGATAAATATTACCGGCCAGCTGCAAGGTATCCGAGAACCAGTGATCACCATCCAGGGCAAAATAATTCAGTCGGTTGCGAGTGATATCCGGGTTGGTATAAATAGCACTGCGGCCTTCGATATCCATCAATGCCTGGGGCACGGCACCATTACCGATCATTTCGTTGTCGTCCAGCAAGACTGTCAGATTCAACGAGCTGTTCAGCGAGCGCCAGCTCAGTACCGACATGGCCTGGCGAATATCGCTGCCAGAGGCATCACGCCAGCCATCTTCTTCTTCACGATTGAGTAATACGTAATAGCCAACGTCTTGATTACCCAACTGGCCATTGCCACCGCTCTGGAACTGCGCTTGACGAAAACCAAACTGACCCGCCCCCAGCTCCAGCTCATTGTATTCGGTGTTGAAGCCGTTTTTGGTGGTCATCGCAATGGCGCCGCCCTGGGTATTCTGGCCAAACAGCGGATTGGAGCCAGAATACAGCGTCATATTACTGACGGCATCCGTTGGTAACAGATCCCAGTTTACCGTGTCCCCAAAAGGCTCGTTAAAACGCACACCGTTCATATACACGGATACGCCTTGCGGTAATCCCAGCAACGGCGATGCCGTAAAACCACGATATTGAACATCCGGTTGATAGGGGTTGCTGACCGCTTCGTTAATGCTGACCGAACCCAGCTGATAGCGCAGATGTTCAGCAATATTTTGTGCCTGAATACGCTCCAGGTCATCACTGCCCAGACTTTGTACCGGGCTGACCAGTTGGTTTTCCCGCACACCGGTACCCATTACAGGAGTTGGCGCTATGACAACGATTTCGTCCGTAACCGGACTAGCCTCTGCCCAGGCGGCCAGGGGTACCAGACACCCCGCCAGACTGCCAAAGACAGTCCATGTCGAACCACTGTTAGAGGGAGAATTTAGAAATGCCATCCACATCTGCCTTATCGTTATTATTAGATGCAGCTATTCTGGACGACCGCCGGTCTGCTGACTCTGCCTCTGCCGTTGCTGATCGCGTCTGCTTTGGCACTAGGTAAACAGGATAGGGAAATCTTCCCGATTAATGCCCTGGATTCATAAAATATACAATTTTTACCAAGAACCATGCTAAAGAAAGCAAAAATACGGTGCCAAAGAAGGCGATTTCGACTAACTTTACTACTTTAGACCCCCATACAAAACGCCAAGGTAGGATACCTGACAGTAGCAACACGGGGTGTAATGCAGAGATTACAAAAATAAATAAACAGGTGTAGCTATCATGTTGACACTCCAGACCGGCCACAGCGCATCCTCAAGCGCCAGTGATGACTCCCCCAGCCAGAGCGCACAGCCAGATATGACTGATACAATCACTACGGCAGAATTGCCGACCAGCCCGCTGACGGAAAACGACACGCCTGTTTACAAGCTGCTGATTGCGGATGATCACCCGCTGTTCCGGGAAGCCATTGCCGATGTCATTCGTAACCGCTACCCCAATTCCGATATTCTCGAGGCAGAAAATCTTGAGTCTGCCGCGGCGATGGCCGGTACCCAGGATGACCTCGACCTGATTCTGCTCGATCTGAACATGCCTGGCATGAACGGCTTGAACGGCCTGATTCAGTTACGCAACGAGTCCCCGACAATCCCGGTGGTTATCATCTCTGCCGAGGAAGAAAAAAGCGTGGTGCTGCAAGCCATGACCTATGGCGCTGTGGGCTTTATTATCAAGTCACTGCCACGGGAAAAAATGACCCAGGCACTTGAACAGGTGTTAGCTGGACAGGTGTATCTGCCATCCGATGTCATCCGTGCCACGGATGATGGCCGTTCCCGTCAGCGCCGTATCCAGGATGAAAACCTGATTCCTCCGGAAATGCTTAACAGCCTGACTCGTCGCCAATTGCTGGTATTGGAACGTATGGCCAGTGGCGAATCCAACAAGCAGATTGCCTACAATCTGTCGATTGCTGAAACCACCGTCAAAGCGCACGTCTCGGCGATTTTGCGTAAACTCAGTGTACACAATCGTATTCAGGCGGTATTGGCTGCCAGTAATGTCGATTTTAACCAGTATCTGCGCCGCTAACTTCGCGAGTGCGCCTGATTACTGACAATAAAAAACCGGGCAGCGCCCGGTTTTTTATTGCTTGCCCCGATCATCGTCTTTTTACAGACCAGCCCTGTCAGGCCATCGGATCCATCACTGGAGCAGACAGCTCAACTCTCAACGATTCCGGCCCACCAAACCGGCCCACTAACACCCGGTATCAAGACAAGGCTGCCTTGGCCGCCCGGGCCTTATGCAATTTTTTATAGCTGTCGATCAGGCGCAAATGCTTGTCGAGACCGTCCAGCTGCAGGCTGGTCGGGGTCAGGCCATAAAAGCGCACGGAACCATCCACCATGCCGATGGCGGCGGCCAGTCGTTCAGCTCCAAACATACGACCAAAATTAAGCCGGTAATCGTCCAGTTCCATATCATCGTCCAGGGTAACTTCCAGCACGGCATTGACGACTTGAAAGAACAAGCCACGTTCCACTGTGTTGTCGTTAAATTGCAGCAGGGTTTCAACCTGCTCCTTGGCGTCATCCAGACGCTGAAGCGCCAGACAAATCATGAACTTCAGCTCCAGAATGGTGAGCTGGCCCCAAACGGTATTATCGTCAAACTCAATGCCAATCAGAGTGGTGATATCGGTGTAGTCATCCAGCTCGCTGTCTTCCAGTCCGTCCAGCAGCGCCTCCAGCTGTTGCTCACTGAGACGGTGCAGGTTGAGTATATCTTCGCGGAAAAACAGTGCCTTGTTAGTGTTGTCCCAGATCAGATCATCCACCGGGTACACTTCGGAATATCCCGGCACCAGGATTCGGCAAGCCGGTACTCCCAGGTCGTTGTATTCAGCACAATAAACCTCCAGCCCCATCTCTGCGAGAATGGCAAACAGGCTGTCGGCTTCTGCCTGACTGGCCTGCTGGCGTTCTTCCGGGCTGGGGTTGGCTGACAAGGGGGCGCGGAAATCCCATTCGCTGAATTCCACATCCGCTTTGCTACTGAAGAAGCGCCAGCTCACTACCCCGGTCGAATCAATAAAGTGTTCAACAAAGTTATTGGGCTCCGTCAGCGCATTGCTTTCAAAGGTTGGCTGCGGCAAGTCGTTCAGGCCTTCGAAGCTGCGCCCTTGCAACAACTCGGTCAGCGACCGCTCCAGGGCAACTTCAAAACTGGGATGCGCTCCGAATGAGGCAAAAACACCACCGGTCCGTGGATTCATCAGCGTGACGCACATCACCGGATACAACCCCCCCAGAGACGCATCCTTCACCAGCACAGGGAAGCCCTGCTCTTCCAGCCCTTTAATCCCTGCAACAATACCCGGGTAACGTGCCAGTACCGCATCCGGCACATCGGGCAACGCCAGCTCTTGCTCCAGAATCTGACGTTTGACTGCCCGTTCGAAAATTTCCGACAAACACTGTACCTGCGCTTCCGCCAGGGTATTACCGGCGCTCATGCCATTACTGAGAAACAGGTTTTCGATCAGGTTGGAAGGGAAATACACCGTCTCACCATCGGACTGGCGTGTAAAAGGCAAGGAAACAATACCACGGTCAATGTTGCCGCCATGGTTCACCAGCCGCGAATTGGTATCGAACAGGTGCGAGGCGCATAACTCGCCGTCGGCGTTATAAATTGACAGGCAATGCTCATCCAGGATTTCAGGCGGCAGCGCATCATCAGGGCCAGGCTGGAACCAGCGCTCATTGGGGTAAAATACAAAATCAGCGTCAGCAATATCAGTACCAAAGAACTGGTCATTGTAGAAAAAATTACAGTTCAGCCGCTCCAGAAATTCCCCCAACGCCGATGCCAAGGCACTCTCTTTGGTGGCGCCTTTACCATTGGTAAAACACATCGGTGAGGCCGCATCCCGAATATGTAACGACCAGACATTCGGCACGATATTACGCCAGGAGGCGATCTCGATTTTCATCCCCAGATCCGCCAGCAGGCCGGTCATTTTGGCGATGGTTTGTTCCAGCGGCAGATCTTTACCGGCAATATAGGTGGCTGCCGGTGTGTCTTCTCCCGCTACCGCCGAGCCTGCCAGCAACAGCGCCTGGGTATCGTCATCCAGGTTATCGACCACTTCAATATCAAACTCGATCCCGGTCTGAATCGCCCGTTTGACGGTGCAACGTTCCATGGAGCGCAATATTCCCTGGCGGTCTTTTTCGGCAATACCTTCCGGTAATTCCAGCTGGATTTTCAGCAGTTGTTTATAGCGGTTCTCCGGATCAACAATATTGTTTTGCACCAGCCGCAGGTTTTCGGTCGGTATATCCCGGGCAATACAGTACATCTTGGCAAAATACGCGGCACACATGGCCGACGACGCCAGAAAATAATCAAACGGCCCCGGTGCGGAACCATCGCCTTTATAACGAATGGGCTGATCCGAGATAACGTTAAAATCATCGAACTTGCCTTCGAGGCGAAGGTTATCGAGAAAGTTGACCTTGATTTCCATGGGGATACCGGATTAAAAATTGGAGAGTGACGCGGCGGCGTTAAGCGCAACAGTGCAAGCAAAGCCGAGAGCTATGTAAGGGAAGGTATTATCCAGATTTTGAAGCTGGCGTCTTGGGCCGTGTCGATTCCGCAAGTGAACAACCCTGTCAACAGATGGTCATTCCCTGCAGCGGTAAGAACCCCTGCCTGAAGCCCTGGCCTTGCGTATCGAGCCAGGCTGCTGACCCAAGACACCGCCTGGGTTTTGCCCAACCCCGGCCAATCCCTGTATCGTAGCCGTTTGCTACCCAACCGAACGGGCTTTTTTATGAATCGTTTTACCGCCTTATGCCTCACCAGCCTGATGAGTCTGTGCTGGTCACTGTCCGCCAGTGCGTTACAGGCCGGGGAACCGGGGTTCGACTTTAACCTGCCGTCGTTATCCCGGGATGGCTCTCATCAGCGTCTGAGTGACTTTCGGGGCAAGGTGGTGTATCTGGATTTCTGGGCTTCCTGGTGCGGCCCCTGCCGTAAGTCCTTGCCGCAACTGGCGCATTTACAGCAGCAGCTCAGCGACCAAGCGTTTGTGGTATTGGGGGTGAACCTGGATGATGACCCGGCATTGGGTCGCCGCTTCCTGGACGAACTGGGTGTGTCTTTCCCCAATGTCTCGGATACCTCTGGCAGCAGCTACGACACCTTTGGCCTGGTGGGTATGCCGACCTCCTATCTGATTGATCAGCAAGGTATGGTGCGCTGGGTACATCAGGGATTTGCCGACGGTGATATCGCAGTGATTCGCCAGCATGTTGATGCCCTGTTGCAGTCAAATCCATAACCCATAACCCATAACCCGAGGCAGGTCTGGTTCTGCCCTGTTCCGTCGGAACCGGCGCCATCCGTGTCCGAACCGGCGCCGTATCCGTTGCACCGGCTCAGTCGATCTTGCACTCTCGAGTCAGGTATTCATGGGATTGCATTTCCAGCATCCGGGAGGTGGTACGCTGGAATTCAAATTCCAATTTGCCACCTTCGTAAATATCTGGAATCGCTGCACCCGCAGACATAATCACCTTGACGCCACGATCGTAAAACTCATCAATCAGGTTGATAAAACGGCGGGCCAGGTCGTCATTTTTAACGCTCATCACCGGCACATTGGAAATCAACAAGGCGTGGAACTGTTTGCCCAGCTCAATATAATCATTCTGTGAACGAGGGCCGTCACACAAAGCGTCAAATTCAAACCAGCCAACATCATTACAGACAGCCTTGGCCGGAATTTCCCGCCCAAGCACCTCAACGCCAACGTTAAATTCAACCTGGCTCATATCCGGTGCCAGGCTGTCAAAACTTTTCTGAAGGCTGGCTTCAGCGCTGTCGTCCAACGGGTAATGATATAGCTCGGCCTGCTCCAGTGTGCGCAAACGATAATCCACCCCGCTGTCCACGTTGACCACATCGGTGTATTTGTTCAGCAGTTTGATGGCTGGAATAAAACGGTCGCGTTGCAATCCGTTTTTATACAAACCATCCGGCACAATATTGGAAGTCGATACCAGCGTCACACCACGATCGAACAGCTCTTGCATCAGGCTGCCCAGAATCATGGCGTCACCAATATCGGAGACAAAAAATTCGTCGAAACAAATAACCACGGCTTCTTCAGCGATACGATCAGCAACGACGGTTAACGGGTTTTTGGTGCCCGCCAGCTTGGTCAGATCCTGATGCACACGCTGCATAAAGCGGTGGAAGTGAGTCCGCATCTTGCGTTCAAACGGCAGCGCTTCGTAGAAGGTATCAACCAGATAGGTTTTCCCTCGACCAACGCCTCCCCAGAAGTACAGCCCTTGCACCGGTTCCGGCTTTTTGCGGCTGAACTTGCTACCCAGCTTGCCAACAAAACCTTTGTTGGCCCGTCGTGCTTCGGCAGCCACCAGATCGTCAAACAGGCGCTGTAAATGTTTGACCGCCATTTCCTGGGCGGCATCATAAGAAAAGTCATCTCGCTGAAGGTCAGCTTGATAAAGCTCCCAAGGGGTCGACACGGGCGTACTCCATCGTAGGAATCGGGGGGCGAAATGTATCCGACCATGCCGAAAACATCAAACCGACTAATGGCTGCAATCCGGGAAAGATGGGTAGGTTTGACAGAAAATTTGCCAATTGACCGCTTCCGTGCCGGCTCAATCGGGTTTAAACGCGGCCATATCCCGAATCAGGGACTTTTTCAGCTCTCCCAAACGACCATGGAAGAAGTGGCCACCACCGGCAAAAACCTGCCAATGGGGTACAGGAACAACCAGATTGGTCCAGTGTTCTACCTCATCAAAAGGCACCACTTCATCGGCATCTCCCATATAGACAAAGGTTTCAAATTCATGGGGCAAGGTATTGGGGGCATCAAAATGATGTACTGCCGGTGCCATCAGGTACAGGGCGGCAATTTGCTCCGGCCTGTCTACCGCAGCCAGACAAGCCATTCCGGCACCAAATGAGAAACCACCCAGCAGAATGGTTTCCCAGCCCAAGGTATCACGGGCATAGTCCAATGCCGCCAGCACATCCTGTTGTTCACCACGACCGTGATCGTGTTCGCCATCACTCTCACCAACACCCCGGAAGTTGAAGCGCAAGGTCGACATCCCCAAGCCCAGCGCCGTTCTCAGCGTGGTGGTCACAACCTTGTTATCCATGGTGCCATCAAACAACGGATGCGGGTGGCACATCAACATTCCCACGTTACCTTGCTGGATCGTACGGCCGTCCAGTACCCCGGCTGGCCCTTTGATCTGTACTACTTGCTCTTGCGCCATGTCTGCTCCTGCTGGTTTTGTTGACGCTTCCCGGGACTGGCAGGAAGGCTATAATTGGCCATGAGGATAGCATAGCCTGATACGGCATTTAGGGCATAAGCAAGACCATATTATTAGAACCAAACGATCTTAATACTGCCTTTTTATATACCACAAGCCTTGTTATAGTCCCTGCAAATCGTAACAATCAGAGCCTAGACAACACGATTGCAACGCGGTCGTGATGCCTCTGAATCAGCATCCCTACTTCCGAGAATAATTGTCCCATGATCAGTGACTACCATCTCACCCACCTCAAGCAACTGGAGGCGGAGAGCATTCATATTATCCGTGAGGTTGCGGCGGAGTTCGACAACCCGGTAATGATGTATTCCATCGGCAAGGACTCTGCGGTCATGCTGCACCTCGCTCGCAAAGCCTTTTATCCGGGCAAACCGCCCTTCCCGCTATTACACGTCGATACCACCTGGAAGTTTCGTGAAATGATCGAATTTCGGGACAAGGTAGCCAAAGATATTGGTATGGATCTGCTGGTTCATATTAATCAGGACGGCGTCGACCAGGGAATTGGTCCTTTTACCCATGGCTCATCCAAGCATACCGACGTGATGAAAACCGCCGGTCTAAAACAAGCGTTAGACAAGTATGGCTTTGATGCTGCCTTTGGTGGTGCCCGCCGTGATGAAGAAAAATCCCGCGCCAAGGAACGGGTTTACTCCTTCCGCGACAGCAAGCACCGCTGGGACCCCAAAAACCAGCGCCCCGAGCTGTGGAATATTTACAACGGCAAGGTCAACAAAGGCGAAAGCATCCGGGTTTTTCCTCTGTCCAACTGGACCGAGCTGGATATCTGGCAATACATCTATCTGGAAAACATCGACATTGTGCCGCTGTATTATGCCGCCAAGCGTCCGGTGGTTGAGCGCGACGGTATGCTGATTATGGTCGACGATGACCGTATGCCATTAAAGGATGGCGAGGTACCAGAAATGAAATCCGTGCGTTTCCGTACGCTGGGCTGCTACCCACTGACCGGTGCGGTAGAGTCTGAAGCCACCACGCTGCCTGAAATCATTCAGGAAATGCTGCTGACCACGACATCCGAACGTCAAGGCCGGGCCATTGACCATGATTCATCCGGATCGATGGAAAAGAAAAAACAAGAGGGGTATTTCTAAATGTCTCACCAGTCCGATTTGATTGCTTCCGACATTCTGGAATACCTGGAGCAACACGAAAACAAGGAAATGATGCGTTTCCTGACCTGCGGTAACGTTGATGATGGCAAATCCACCCTGATCGGCCGCCTGCTGTACGATTCCAAGATGATCTACGAAGATCAGCTGGCATCCGTCACCAAAGACAGTGCCAAAGTGGGTACCACGGGCGACCGTCCCGACCTGGCGCTGCTGGTTGATGGTCTGGCTGCCGAGCGTGAACAAGGCATTACCATCGATGTTGCCTACCGCTATTTCAGTACTGCCAAGCGCAAGTTCATTATTGCTGATACTCCCGGACACGAGCAGTACACACGAAATATGGCCACAGGGGCATCGACCTGTGATCTGGCGATTATCCTGATCGACGCCCGTTACGGGGTTCAGACCCAAACCCGGCGTCACAGCTTTATTGCTTCCTTGCTGGGTATCAAACACGTCATTGTTGCCGTCAACAAGATGGATTTGATGGACTTTGACCAGGAGCGCTTTGAACAAATTCGTACCGACTATCTGGCCTTCGCCAAAGACCTGAATATCAGTGACATTCAGTGTGTGCCTATTTCTGCCCTCGATGGTGACAACGTCGTTGATCGCTCCAGCCGTTCACCCTGGTACGATGGCCAGACGCTGATGGAAATTCTGGAAACCGTTGAAATTGCCGCTGACAAAAACATCGATAATTTCCGCTTGCCAGTACAATACGTCAACCGTCCGAACCTCGATTTCCGTGGTTTCTGCGGCACCATCTCTGCGGGCGTGGTCAAACCGGGCGACACGGTGATGGCATTACCTTCGCAGAAAACCAGCAAGGTTGACCGTATTGTCACCTGGGACGGTGATCAGGAAAAAGCCTTTGTCGGCCAATCCATCACCCTGACACTGGAAGACGAAATCGATATCAGCCGTGGCGATGTCATCGTCAAGGTGAATGACCAGCCGATCGTTGGTAATCGCTTTAATGCTGATCTGGTCTGGATGACCGAGCAATCCATGGTGCCAGGCCGTCCGTATGATCTGAAATTTGCTACCGGTGCCAGCGCTGGCACCATCAGCAAGATCCATAATCTGGTCGATATCAATACCATGGAAAAGCGCGAAGCCGATGAGGTAAAACTCAACGAAATCGCGCTGGTCGAGGTCAGCCTCGACAAAGCCGTTCCTTTTGACGCTTACGCCAAGGTTCATGGTACTGGCTGCTTTATCGTGATCGACCGTTTGACCAATGTGACCATTGGTGCCGGTATGATTGTGGGTGAAGCCATCGGCTCAGGTAGCTTCGAAGCCGTTGCGGCAGAAGAAAAAGCCCGCCGTTTTAATCAGAAACCGGCGATTGTCACCATCAATGCAGTCAATGCCGAAACCCTGGTTAATGGCCTTGATCGCCGCCTGTTTGAAATGGGTCGTCTTGCGGCTATTGGCGCTGCCGAAACCGCTCAGGTGTTAAAGGATGCTGGTCTGGTCGCTCTGGTCGCCGGTGGTGCGGACGGTGCTGATATCAGTATTGCTGCCGATGGCGACAACATCGACACTCTGATTGCGGCACTGCAGGATCAAGGCATTATCTGATGTCATGATCGGGCTACCCTGTCTATTGGTGCTGGTTGGCCAATGGACGGCACACAAAAAAAGCGGCTTTCAAGCCGCTTTTTTTGTGTCAGGCGCTACGATTGGCTAGCCAATGACTCTGCTACTGTTATGCATATTCATACGGTCATCGTGATTTACAAACCAATAGACAAGGACAGTCCGTAATACACACCTGACACATCCAGATCGGTTTCAATATCGATGTCATCCGGATCGGTTTCCAGCGTCATTTGACGGTAACCGGCTTCCAGACCAAGATCGACCACAGGAATTGGCAAGAGGTATCCAACGCCATAACTGATATCCGACAGCTTGTTATCGCCATAACCCACATAATTGATATCGGCACTGGCGTACAAACCAAACGGCGTATCAATTTTCAATTCGCCATACACCATCGGCAATACCAGATCCAGATCCACGGTTTCAGTATTGCTGTCGCTCTTGACTTCAGCGTAACCATCAAACTGACGGCCACTAACACCGAAGTTGATATCAACAAACGGGATCGGCAATGGCAAGCCCCAGTAAAGGGTCAGATCGGTATGGGTCAGATCAATCGTGCTATTCACGTCGCCATCAAATGCTTCATCGGCAAAGGTAATATCTACCGTACCATTGCCACTGACTTCCAGACTGGTGCTCTTGATTTTAACGTTGGGAATAAAAGGTACTGGATGCTCAAAAAAAACGGTCAGCTGTTGACCATTTTCTTCTTCCATATTTAATCCATCTTCTTCAACCGATACGTCAGAATCGATCTGTCCAGTAGGATCGGCATTCCAGACACTGGCCTTGGCGCCAACGGTAAACAGAAGATCAGCCTGCGCTGACAAGGGAGCCAGTGCAACCAGTGCGGCGGCCATTACGGTCTTTTTCATTGGTGTCATCCCGTTTCAATCTCGATAAAATATAATTGTGCAAACAAACCTGATAACGCCAGTCTGCCCATAAACCAGCAGAATGCCAATATTATGTGTCGACCATCTGACAAAACGGCAATACCATTTATTTATTGCTTGCTATCTTTTGTCACGACAATCCAAACTGGTCAATCCGCTCGTCACAGACCCGGATACAAAAACAGGCCCTACGGCCTGTTCTGATCAATCAATCATGCTGTCACGTATCAAAACGTAATACCGATACGGCGTCCAACTTCCTCATAACCTTCAACCACATCACCCAACCCCTGGCGAAAACGGTCTTTATCAAGTTTTTCCCGCGTCGCCTTGTCCCACAAACGGCAGCCATCCGGCGAGAACTCATCCCCCAGCACAACCTCACCCTTATACAAACCAAACTCCAGTTTGTAGTCGACCAGAATCAGGCCACCGTCATCAAACAGGGTTTTGAGGACCTTGTTGACAGCAAAGGTCAGCTCTTTCATACGATCGAGGTGAGCGTCTTCGGCCCAGCCAAAAGAGCGAACGTGATATTCATTCACCATGGGATCGCCCAGCGCATCGTTTTTCAGGAACAATTCGAAGGTGACAGGATCCAGTTCGATACCTTCATCAACTCCCAAACGACGACACAGGCTGCCAGAAGACACGTTGCGTACAACGCATTCCAGCGGAATCATATCCAGCCGCTTGACCAGTGAGTCGGTATCCGACAACAAGGATTCAAAATGGGTAGGAATACCGGCTTCTTCCAGTTTGGCCATAATGAACGCATTAAACTTGTTGTTCACCATACCTTTACGATCCAGCTGCTCGACTTTTTTGCCGTCAAAAGCAGACGTATCGTTGCGGAATTCCAGTATCATCAGATCCTGATCATCTGTGCTGTATACCGATTTGGCTTTACCTGAGTAAAGCAGTTCGCGTTTTTCCATGGGAATCTCCGCCATTAAACAATAAATAATGAAGTATCCGCCTCATCGGCAGATAGCATCCTAATTCACAATATGAACGTATTAAACGGCTATAGAATGAACCTGCTGACGTTAAAACTCACACCAGTCAGCAACCCGGTTTTGCGCTAACAGGCGCACCGGCCTGTCGCTTAGCCCTGGTATAACTGCCAGTGCCTGCCCGACCAGGTCGGGGTGATTGTTTTTTTCACTGATATGCCCTGCCGTCAGGTGTTGCACTCCAGGCCAGTCGATACGTTGAATCAATTCCGCACACTGGGCGTTACTCAGGTGTCCGTAAGGCCCGGCGACACGCGCCTGCAATCTTGGTGGGTATGGCCCTTTGCGCAGCATATCCGGATCGTGATTTGCTTCCAGCTGCAAACCATGGCATCCCTGATAAGCAGCGACAACATGCGGCGTCAAACTACCAAGATCTGACAACACGCCTACTTTCAGACCCGCTGCTTCCACCACAAATTGCAGTGGCTCCCGGGCATCATGAGGAACCGTCACCGCCGCAACGGACATACCGGCTACCGAAGCGAGGTCTCCACCCGTGAGTGGCTTCCAGCGAGGATGATCGATCCAACCCATATGAATCGCCGTTCCTTGAGAGCAGTACAAGGGAATATCCAGCAACTCGCACACCGCCATCACGCCTTTGGCATGATCGCCGTGCTCGTGTGTCACCAGTACGGCTTCCAACTGACCCGCATCGGCCTGGGCCGATTCGATCCGCTGCAACAACGTCTTGCGGCTGAAACCACAGTCGATCAGCAGGCTTCTGCCCTGGTGTTCCAGCAGTGTTGCATTGCCCTTGCTACCGCTGCCGAGAGAAATGTACCTCACTTCTCCAGCTGTTGTTTGATCGTATTCAGAACCGATAAAGCGTAATCGTCTCCCGCCAGCTTATCGACATCTTCCAACAAGGACAGATACACACCGTGTCGTGCCCGGTTCATTTTCAACAAATAGGTGCCCGCAATCACTTCTGGCTCGGAACCCCAGAGTCTTGCCCACCAGCCACGCTCGTCATCCCGTTGCGGGCGGCTGATTTCCAGATAATAAGTACCCACACTGCGATTGAGGTCGGTCATATTCAGATCAGAGGCAGCAATGGCTTCTGTTACCGCAGCCCAGGCGTAAGCAAACTGACCATCCAGACGTAATATCTGACTACCGGAGCCGTCTTTTTCGATACGCGGATTAAGATCCAGCGAGCGATATTCATTCAACGACGTGGCCTGCTCTGACGAGCTGTCGTTGTCATCGATTATCAACGCTTGTGGTACGGGTAACTCAAAACTGTTTGGCCGGTCAGGAATCACGGCCAATTCAGGAATAGGTAAAGCATTCCGGCGCGCCAGTGGCTGTCCATCCGGGGTTGTTGCCTCGTCATTCTCTGTCGTGGTCAGATAATCATCAGCGCGATCGCGAAAACGATCACCAAAGATGGTACTGCAACCACTGACAGCAACCACAAGCACTACCAGCAAATACTTCATGAGATCAGATCAACCCCAAAGCTGTCATCGCCAACTCAACCTTGGGTGCATAACGACGGTCCATTTCGACCAGCGGTAAGCGGATACCGGATTCCATACGGCCCATGCGAGCCAGAGCCCATTTCACCGGAACCGGATTCGCTTCATAAAACATGGCGTCATGCAGTGGCATCAGCGTTTGTTGCAACGCCCGGGCTTCTTCCGCCTTGCCATCCAGAGCCAGCATGCACAAGTCGTGCATCAATTTGGGCGCCACATTGGCAGTGACTGAGATATTGCCTTTGCCTCCGGCCAGAATCAGCTCATGGGCCGTTGGATCATCACCGGAGTAAACCGCCATACGATCACCAACCAGTTCGATCAACTTGCGTGCCCGGTCGATATCGCCGGTCGCTTCCTTGATCGCCACAATCTGCTCAACATCCGCCAGAGCCGCCACGGTTTCCGGCAACATATCACAGCCAGTACGACCAGGAACGTTATACAGCCACTGCGGCACATCCACCGCCACCGCGATGGTTTCATAGTGCTTGATCAGGCCACGCTGGGGTGGTTTGTTGTAATAAGGAGTGACCAGCAAGCAGGCATCGGCACCGAGGTTTTTGGCTTCCTGGGTCAACTCAATTGCTTCGGTGGTGCTGTTGGCACCGGTGCCGGCAATAACCGGACGACGTCCGTTAACCAGTTTGACGACCCGATCAATAACAGCGCAATGCTCTGTCGTGCTCAGCGTTGCTGATTCTCCTGTTGTTCCAACAGGCAAAATCGCATCGGTTCCCTGCTTGATGTGGAATTCCACCAGGCCATCAAGAGCTTCCCAATCGAGAGAGCCGTCGGGATGCATTGGCGTAACCAGTGCCACAATACTGCCTGTGATCATGAAATTGTACTCCACAAAACGAACTTCCCCTGCCATCTTGATGGAAAAGCAGGGATCCAAAAAACAAGAGCGTAATACTACTGGTGCGACGTTATCGAGACAAGAGAGTCAAGCCGCTTGCGAGTGATTAGCGCCGCGCAAACGCTGATTATCCGCGCCCGGGCTGCCATTTTGCCACTGCCACCCAGTCATTGTTCAACTACCGCTCGATTACCGCTCAATTACCGCTCAATCATGACCGGTATGGCCAGGCCAGGACTGGATCACCGCCTTGAGCAAGGTCGCCAGTGGAATCGCAAAAAACACGCCCCAGAACCCCCACACTCCCCCGAATACCAGTACCGCAACAATAATGGCTACCGGGTGAAGGTTTACCACCTCTGAAAACAACAGTGGCACCAGCACATTACCATCCAGTGCCTGAATAATGCCGTAAACCGTCATCAGGTAAAAAAAGTCATTATTCCAGCCCCACTGCATATAGCCCACCAGAGCGATCGGGATTGTGACTACCGCTGCACCTATGTAAGGCACCAGCACCGACAATCCGACCGCAATCGCCAGCAAAGCAGCGTAATTTACTCCTAACAGCAAAAAGGCTACGTAGGTAACCCCACCCACAATAACAATCTCGACCACCTTGCCGCGAATGTAATTGGCGATTTGCAGATCCATTTCGACCCAGACTTCGTTCAACAAAGCACGCTGACGTGGCAAAAAATTCAGACACCAGGACAAAATATCGTCCCCGTCTTTCAACAGAAAAAACACCAGAATAGGTACCAAAACGCAATAAATCAGCATCGCCATCAGCACGGTAATGCCGGAAAGGGAAAAGCTCAGCGCCCATTGCCCCATCGATGCCAGTTCTTCCCGCGCCTGATGTACCCACTCCTGCACCTGAACCGTGGTAATCAGGTCAGGGTATTGTTCTGGCAACAACATCAGCAGCGCCTGACCTTTACTGGCCATTCGTGGCAGCTCATAAAAAAACTGTGACAATTGCGCCCAGGTGGCAGGCAGAATAAACAGCAACAGGGTCAACATCACCCCGACAAACATAAGAAACACCGCCACCGTCGCCGTCATATGCCCAACCCCGCGCCGTTTGAGGAACTGCATACTGCCCTGTAACAGATAGGCCACCACCACCGCGGTCAGGAATGGCGCCAGGACATTGCCCATAAAACCGATAACCAGCAAAAAAGTGCCGATCAGCAGCAACAGCAATAACGCTTCTTCATTAGAGAGATAGCGGTCGATCCAGCGCCCGAAAACCTTGATCATCGTTTGACTCCCTTGACAATCCAGTAGTGATATTCATTTCCTTCCCGGGAAGCCGACATAAGTTGGTGTTCCGACAATTCCAGATAGCGTGGTATATCACGCCACGAGCCGGCATCACAGGCACGTACCAGCAAGACATCCCCCACTGCCAGGCTTTTTAATGCCAGCTTGGTTTTAAGCAAGGGGAGCGGACAGCTCAATGCCGTTACATCGAGTAGTTGAGTATAATCATTCGGGTTAGACACACATTCCGCCATTTGCCACACTGCGAACCAAAAGAGATCTGGATGATCTCAGACACATGGGCCATTAAGCAATAATCTTGCGCACCACAGCACCTTGTAACAGTGAGTCAGCCAGACCATGTACTTTTCATTGACATCAAGATCCGGGACACACCGATTGAAACTCCGAAAAGCCTTGCTTGCGACTACCTTGCTGTTTGCTTTCAACACCAGTATTCATGCCGCCAGCAACGATTTGCCCGCACTGGGAGACGCAGCCTCATCGATTGTTTCCCTGCAAGAGGAATACGAACTCGGCCGCGCCTGGTTACGTCAGCTGCATGCACATGCCCGCACCATCGACGACCCGCTGTCCATCGAGTTTATCGAAAACCTGGTGTTCCGGATGATTCCTCACAGCGGTGCGCCACAGCAGGATTTTGACTTTGTCATTATCGACAAAAAAGAACTCAATGCCTTTGCAGTACCGGGCGGTGTAATAGGCATCAATCTGGGGCTATTACTGTACACCCGGGACGAAGATGAAATTGCTGCCGTACTGGCTCACGAATTGGCTCATTTGAGTCAGCGTCATTTTGCCCGCCAGGTCGAACGGGCAGAACAGCAGCAACCCATGGCCATTGCGACCCTGCTGGCCTCTATTCTGCTGATTGCAACCAATAACGCCGATGCCGGTTTTGCCGGATTAATGGCCAGTCAGGCTGCATCCATCCAGTCACAACTGGCCTATAGCCGCGACTGGGAACGGGAAGCAGACCGTATTGGTATTAACACCCTGGCAGAATCCGGCTTCGATCCACAAGCCATGCCATCCATGTTTAACCAGATGATGGCGGCCGGGCGCCTTGGTAAAAAACCACCGGAATTTCTGCTGACTCACCCGTTAACACTGAATCGGGTATCCGATGCCGCCGCACGAGCTGAAGGTTATTCCTCCCAACCGCGCCACCTGAGTTTTGACTTTGCCATTCTGAAAAATCGCGCCCGTATCCGTTATCAGCTCAGCGACAAACAGGTAGCGGCTACTTTTACTCCGGAAGCCGAAGCCACCGATAATTCATCGCTGACCCGGAATGCCGCCCGCTACTCTCTGGCCGAATACGCCTTGCAACATCAGGACAATGCAACCGCCCTACAGCAATTAAACCAATTGGATGCAAGCTACCAACAGTCCCCAGCTGCCCTGGCACTGTTGGCCAAGGCGCTAACCGCCACCAACCAGGCCCCCAAAGCGCTGGAGATGCTGACTCTGGCACTGACCTATCATCCCGGCAGTTATTTATTGATCAGCACCCGGGCCAATGTGCTTGCCGCACTCGGACGTGCAGAAGAAGCGGTCAACAGTTTGCGACCACTGACCGAGCAACGTCCAACCACCCCGGCGCTATGGTTTCAACTGAGCCAGCTGGCGGCCCAGGCGAGCCATACGGTACTGACGTATCAGGCCAGTGCTGAATACTGGTATTTGAACGGGGATTACACCAAAGCCAGCCGGCAAATGGATCTGGCTATCGCAGAAGCGGCCAAAAAGAAAGATTTCCAGCGCCAGGAGGCGCTGAAAGAGCGGCTAAAAGGCATGGCCGCCAGTCAAAAACAATTAGGGTAAAACAAACAGCCAATCAAATCTTAAAGTCCAACATTCGTTGCAGACTCCGAATCGCACCGACCCTCAGGGGTTCGGCAACAAATATTTCCTGATCGCCATTATCCAACACACTGGCAATATTGCGCAGACCGTTCATCGCCATCCAGGGACAGTGGGCACAACTGCGGCAAGTAGCGCCATTACCGGAGGTTGGTGCCTCTACCAGTAACTTGTCGGGTACCGCTTGCTGCATTTTGTAAAAAATGGCTTTGTCAGTAGCCACAATCAGCACAGGGTTAGGCAACTCTACCGCCGCCTTGATCAACTGACTGGTCGAGCCAACCGCATCGGCCAGCTCAACCACGGACTGAGGAGATTCCGGGTGCACCAGAATCGCGGCATCCGGATATACCAGCCGCAAATCCTGCAAGCCCTTGGCCTTGAATTCATCATGGACGATGCATTCGCTGTCCCAGAGAATCATATCCGCACCGGTCTCCCGGCACACATAATCCCCAAGATGACGATCAGGTGCCCAGATCAGTTTTTCACCCTTGCCGTGTAAATAGTTCACCACATCCAGCGCAATACTGGAGGTCACCACCCAATCGGCACGGGCTTTCACCGCCGCCGAGGTATTGGCGTACACCACCACGGTACGATCCGGGTGCTGATCACAAAACTCAGTAAATTCATCCACCGGACAACCAAGATCCAGTGAACAGGTCGCTTCCAGCGTCGGCATCAAGACCCGTTTTTCCGGGCTGAGTACCTTGGCGGTCTCACCCATAAAACGCACCCCGGCCACCACCAGGGTACTGGCTGGATGATTGGCACCAAAGCGAGCCATTTCAAGAGAATCGGCAACACAGCCGCCGGTTTCTTCCGCCAGCGCCTGAATAGCAGGATCGGTGTAATAATGCGCTACCAGGACGGCATCTTCGCGCTGCAGCAGCGTACGAATCTGTTCCTTGTAGTGAGTAATCTGGTCAGCGTCCAGTGGGGCTTCAGGAGTTGCCCAGAAATCCTGGACGATATGTCGTTGTTCTTGTTCAGCGGCCTGGGACATAGGGTTCTCGGATACCAGTCGAAATGCAAACAGGGCCAAGTGTAACACAGTAGAAAAGCAGGCAATGGCCACTGCGTTTAAGCGAATCGCAAATAAAAAAGGGAGAAAGCAATGCTTTCTCCCTTTTTTAGGAATTGGTGGGTCGTGCTGGATTCGAACCAGCGACCAATTGGTTAAAAGCCAACTGCTCTACCAGCTGAGCTAACGACCCGATACCTTCGTATTCTACTGACAAGGAATAAATTGTCAACCTTTTCAGTAAGTTACCCCATCCTTAAATCTGCGTCCGAACAAATCTCCGAAAGATTTTTGTTCATTTCGATCTGTAATTACTTGAGTAACTACAAACCAACGCCAGATTTTAATGGTGGGTCGTGCTGGATTCGAACCAGCGACCAATTGGTTAAAAGCCAACTGCTCTACCAGCTGAGCTAACGACCCGAAGGAGGCGCATATAATACTTAATTTTGGGGGAGTGACAAGTCTTTTTTAATAAAAATTTATTGTGCCGGTGTTATTTTTTCCAAATAACCCTCAGCCTGACGCACCGTTACAGGAGAAGACGTTGCATAACGTTCCTGGATAGTCTCCAACCAGTGTTGAGCTGCCGCGGTATCACCGGATTTGTGCAGGGTCACTGCATATTTGTAAGTCGCATCGGCCGCCTTGCTGTGATCAGGAAAATCATCAATCACCGTGCGGAAACTTTCCAATGCTGACGGATACTCACCCCGTACCAGATACACTTCACCGTTCCAGTACCAGGCATTGGCCACCAGCTCATCCTCGGGATATTGCTCAACAAAGCGTCCGAATGCCTGATTGGCCTGTTCAAATTTTTTGTCTCTCACCAGCATCATTGCCTGGTTATACACGTCCTGCGCAGAGGCTTCTGCTGATGCAGCAACAGCAACCGGTTTTTTATCGGCTTCTGTCGTCAGATACACAATACGCCGATCCAGATCCAGATAGCGATTGTCACCGTCCCGCTTGAGTTGCCGTAATTCGTTACTCTGCCGCTCAATCTGACCACGCAGTTCAGCAATTTCCTGCTGCATTTGCTCAACCTGCATCAACAACTCGTTGACCAACTCTGGAGAGGCACCGGACTGGGTCGTACTGGGAGAGGGAGAAGTAACAGCAGGTTGACTAACGGAAGCAGTCGATGACGCAGGAGTTACCACGGGGGCAGCTCCTACCGAAACCCACTCTTCCGCTTGCAGGCTGGCAGACAATGCCAGCGAACAAAGGAAGTACAATGATTTCATTAACGACTCTAGTATTTCACTTCAACGCGACGGTTTTTGGACCAGCTGGATTCGCTGTGACCCATGGCAACCGGACGTTCTTCACCAAAGCTGACAACTTCCAGCTGACTGGCACTGGCACCATTGGCCAGCAAGAAACGACGGACAGCCATACCGCGACGCTCACCCAAAGCCAGGTTGTACTCTACAGTACCACGCTCATCGGCATGACCTTCCAGAACAACGCTAGCCGAGCTGTTTGCAGCCAGGTAAGCGGCGTGTGCTTTCAGGGCAGCCAGGCTGCTGCTTTTGATTGAGCTCTGATCGAAGTCAAAGTAGAAGACAGTCTGTTCAAGCAACGCTGCTTCAGCTTCTGTCATCCGGGATTCCAGAGTCTCGCCACTGACTGCAGAGGTATCAACCGCAGTCGTGCTTGCGTCTTCAACCGTTTCTTCAACTTCGGTAACCACTTCTTCAACTTCAGTTACAGTCTCAGATTCGCCTTCGTTGATTTCACCAGTGCTTGAACATGCAGCAACCAGCAGTGCTCCCAGTGTTAACCCCAAGGCTTTATACAATGCATTTATTTGCATAACTGTCTTCCCACTCCACTTGATGTTTTTAGTTTTTAAAAATCGGGGACCACGCTGGCTCCCTTACATCGCCATATTTGGATGGCAATCGAAATTTGACGTCACCATCCACAGAGACTGCGGCTAATATGCTGCGATCTGCTTCACTGGCTGCATAAATTACCATACTTCCATTAGGTGCAACACTCGGTGACTCATCAAGGTCGGTATCTGTTGTAAGAATATGAACTTGTCCCGAATGCAGGTCCTGAGAGGCAATATGAAAGTTCTTGCCTTCCCGGTGCACATAAATCAATTTGCGCCCATCATCCGTGACTCTGGCTCGGGCATTATAGCTACCCTCATATGTTATTCGTTTGACAGCTTTGCTACTGACATCCAACTGATATATCTGTGGCCCGCCCGCCCGGCTGGAAGTAAATACCAAATGACGATTATCCATCATCCACTGTGGCTCAGTGTCAATAGCGTAATGATTTGTCAGTCGTTCAGTTTTGCGACTGGCAAGATCCATTACATAAATATCCGGATTCCCCAAATAAGACCGAACAAAGGCCAACCGCGTACCGTCTGGTGAAAATGCCGGTGCACTGGTCGATCCTTCCATTTGTAACACCAGCTCACGCTTGCCAGTCGCCAGCTCCTGAAAATAAATAGCACTGCGGCCACTTTCAAATGACACATACGCTACCTTCTTGCCATCCGGTGCCCAGGCAGGGGAAATAATCGGGTCCTTGGAAGTAAATACAAGCTGTTCCCTGGCACCATCGGCATCGGCATAATTCAAATTAAAGCGCGTACGTTCACGATTGGTCGTTACATAAATAAGCCGGGTTGAAAATACTCCAGGAATACCCGTCAGTTTTTCAAAAACATAATCACTGATGTAATGGGCGATATCCCGTAATTGACTGGCTTTGCCTTTAACCCGGTGCCGTAGTAACTCTACTTTCTGATGAACATCCAGAACATGGAATTCCATAGCATATCCGCTATCATCGATCGAAATACGGCCAATTACGACAAAATCCTGGCGCAAATTGCGCCAATCACTATAAGTAACCGCTTCAAGGGCCGTTGGCTGACTGATCATATTCGCAACCGGCAATACCTTGAAATAACCACTGCTGCCCAAATCGTTGGCAATAATACCGCTGATATCTTCAGGCAGCTGACCTTCTCCTTGCCATTCGAATGGCACAACCGCGATAGGAATCGCGGATTGCTTGCCTTGAGTCACTTCGATAACCAGTTCAGCCTGAGCCATGCCAGTCATCATTAACAGCATCAGTATGCTAATCCATTGTTTTACCACGTTGCATTCTCCGGTCTGAAAACCATGGTGAGTGTACGGAAACTGCGCTCGAATACCCGAACGTCTTTGGGAACCGGCAAGGGTGATGCCTTGAGCACCGCCTGTTCAACCGAGCGATCCAGCGCCGTGTTGCCACTGCCTTTGATAACCACAACACTGATGACTTCCCCGGTCGGAACCAGGTTGATACGCACCGTTACCTGCTGGTCGGGCTTGACTGCTGGCGGGTACAGCCAGCTGCGCTCAACTTTTTCTCGTACCTGGGAAACAAAGTCTGCCTCCAGCTCCGCTTCGACTTTGGCGCGCCGTTCATTCTCTTGCTGTTGTTGCATTTCCTGAGCGGCCTGCTCGGTTGCCAGTTGCTCCAGCAGTTGCTGTTCTTCTTCGCGTAACTGCTGCTCACGCTCGGCAGCGGCTGCCGCTTCTTCGGCTTCAGCTTTTGCCTTGGCATCCGCCGCGGCTTGTGCCTCAGCTTCGGCTTGCTGTTGTGCTTGCTGTTTTTTCTGTTGGGCCTCAGCCTGCTGCTTTTTCTTTAGTGCCAAAGCATCGGCTTCACGCTGCTTTCTGGCTTTCTCAGCCGCCTGTTTTTTCTTCAGCGCATCAGCGGCCTGTTGTTTTTGTTGTTGGGCATGTTGTTGCTGTGCCTGTTGTTGACGCTGCTGCACGGCACGATTTTCTGTTGCGACCACATTCGCAATAATATGTTTGGGCACCGGGGGCTTGATGATGCGCTCTGCCGCAGGCCATTGCAGCAAGAATAAGCCAGCAACACCGCCATGCAGCAAAATGGCCAGCATCACTGGTATCGAGTAAGACGACGGCTTAAACCACTGTTTCACTCGCCTGCTTCCGCATCCGGGGCTTCAGTAATCAGACCTACATCCGATATACCCGCCACTTGCAAACCTCCCATCAGGCGCACGACCTTGCCGTAGGCAACCTGCTCATCCCCTCGAATCATGACCCGGGTAGCCGGAACCTCGGCTTTTACCTTGGCCATATAATCCTGTACTTGCATCAGAGTCATCGCCGCGGGCTGGCCTTCTTCACGCTCGATAAAATACACACCCTGCTGATTCACGGAGATAACCAGGGTATGGTCATCAGGTTCAATTTCAACCGGCGTCGAGTCAACCCGGGGCAAGTTCACCTGGATACTTTGTACCAGCATGGGAGCTGTCACCATAAAAATCACCAGGAGCACCAACATTACATCGATGTAGGGCACAACGTTGATTTCTGCAACAGGCCGTCGTTTGGCCGCCGGTGGCTGCATTGACTCCATTATTTTTCCCCGCTTGCCGCAGGCTTGGCCCCTTGTTTCAACCGTAATGCCTGTCGGTACAGCAATGAAGAAAATTCATCGGCAAACGTATTCATGCCTGTCGTCAAGTGATCCACTCGCGAAACAAACCGGTTATAAAAAATAACCGCAGGAATGGCTGCCAACAGACCCATGGCGGTCGCTACCAGTGCTTCGGAAATACCCGGGGCCACGGTTGCAATGGTGGCCTGCTTGACCGAAGCCAAACCATGGAACGAATTCATAATGCCCCACACCGTACCAAACAGGCCGATATAAGGACTGGTGGAGCCGACGGTGGCCAGCATAGGCAAGTGAGCATCCAGCGCTTCCGATTCCCGGGTAATCGCAATCCGCATTGCCCGCTGGCAGCCCTGGATCATGGCATCCGGGTCATGCGTACTCTGCTGCCGCATCTTGCCAAATTCTTTCAGCCCCGCCATAAAGACGTTTTCGATCATGCTGGTCGTTTCTTTGGCCTGACACTCTCGATACAGATCATTGAGATCGGCACCGGACCAGAAGCGATCTTCAAAATCCAGCAATTGGGCACGGCTGGCAGATAGCACCCGGCTGCGCTGGAAGATCACAACCCAGCTACTCACCGACGCCAGCAACAGCATCAGCATCACCAGCTGTACAACAATACTGGCATTGAGCACCAGGCTGAAAATGGACATGGACTCGTTCACTGCTACTCCCTGACATCCGTTGAGTTCCCCGCGGCGGACAACTGATCCTGCATACGGGTGGTAATAATGGCAGGCAAAGCCATCGGCTTGCCTTCAAAGTTCATGGTGGCGATAACAACATTCGCAGTCACCAGCCGTTCATGCTCACCGCTGTTATTGATGCGACTGACCAGGTGCGATATGTGCAAGCGGGCTTTGCCGACCTTATCGACCTGCACCGAAACATTCAGTTCATCATCCAACCGGGCCGGTTTGCGGTATTTGACGTCAATGGCAGTTACGACAAGCAGAATACCCTGCTGTCGCAGTATTTCCTGGCCAATATCCATGGACCGCAACCACTCGGTTCGGGCGCGCTCCATGTAGCGTAAATAATTGGCATGATAAACGATGCCACCGGCATCGGTGTCTTCAATATAAATACGGACCGGCCAGTCAAACAGATTCATCTTGAGGCCCCAGTCGTGCCGGCAATGGCAAACCAAAATGCAGGTAGGCCAACCGGGTTGCCATGCGGCCTCGTGGCGTGCGGGTAATATAACCCTGTTGCATCAGATAAGGCTCCAGTACATCTTCGATGGTATCCCGTTCTTCACCAATGGATGCTGCCAGGCTGTCGACCCCGGCGGGGCCACCATCGTATTTTTCCATCAGGGTTAATAACAGGCGACGGTCCATATGATCAAAGCCCTGGGCATCCACATTCAACATGTTCAGTGCTGCATCGGCACAGGCCAGATCAACGCTGCCATCCCCCTTGACCTGGGCATAATCCCGTACCCGCCGTAACAGGCGGTTGGCAATCCGCGGCGTTCCGCGCGCACGACGAGCAATTTCCCTGGCCCCGGCGTGATCGACTTCCAGCTCCAGTAGTGAGCCTGAGCGACTGACAATGGTGCTGAGGTCGTCCTCATTATAAAACTCCAGTCGCTGTACAATGCCAAACCGGTCTCGTAATGGCGAAGTCAACAACCCCGCCCGCGTGGTCGCACCCACCAGGGTAAAAGGTGGCAGTTCTATCTTGATGGAGCGGGCTGCTGGCCCTTCTCCCACCATGATATCGAGCTGATAATCTTCCATCGCCGGATACAGTACTTCTTCTACCGCGGGATTCAGGCGATGGATTTCGTCAATAAACAGTACATCACCCGCTTCGAGGTTGGTCAGCATGGCGGCCAGATCACCGGCTTTTTCCAGTACCGGGCCAGACGTGGACTTGATCGATGCGCCCATTTCGACAGCAATGATATTGGCCAGCGTGGTTTTCCCCAGTCCGGGTGGACCAAACACCAGCGTGTGGTCCAGAGCCTCCTGGCGGGCACGAGCAGCACCAATAAAGATTTCCATCTGCTCCCGCACCACGGGCTGGCCAATATAGTCGTCAAGGGTTTTGGGGCGAATAGCACGATCTTGATGCTCTTCACCCGGAGCCGACACAGGACTGATAAAACGATCAGTTTCTATCATGCGTTACCCAGACTGTTTTTGAGGGCCAACCGAATCAGTTCTTCCGCGGTGGTCGCCTGATCCACAAACTTGTTCAGCATCCGGGCTGCCTCTGCGGGCTTGTAGCCCAGAGACACCAGTGCCGACTCGGCTTCCAACAGAATCATATCTGCAGACGCCTGCTCGGCATGATCCGCGGCTTGCCACAGCGGAGCCGGTGTCTGCCATTCTTTCAGGCGATCACGCATCTCCACGACCAGCCGCTCAGCCGTTTTTTTGCCAACGCCAGGCAAGCGGGTCAAGGCGGTAATGTCTTCATTATGCACACACATGGCAAAGGCATTAACATCCATACCAGACAAGATAGCCAATGCCAGTTTGGGTCCGACGCCGCTGACCTTGATCAGGGTCCGAAACAAGGAGCGCTGGCTTTTATCACTGAAACCATACAACTGGTGAGCATCTTCACGAATCGCCAGATGGGTATACAGCACCACAGGGGAGCCGGTATTCCCCAGGACGGCAAAGGTCGTCAGCGGGGCCTGCACCTCGTAGCCAACGCCATTGACATCAACCAGCAAATCCGGGGCGGATTTTTCGAGCACAACGCCCTGTAAACGACCAATCATAGCGATACCTGCACAAAAAGCGGCTTAGCCTACCAGCAAAGCCAAGCATGGCTCAACTGCCCGGACAAAGCACAGTTGGAGTCAAGAAGGAAAGTTAACCGGACGTCCCCGGCGGCTGCCTTTGGCACCGGCCCGGGCAACCAGGCTGGCAGCAGTAAAGGCATGACAAAGCGCAATCGCCAGCGCATCCGCCGCGTCTGCCTGCGGCCGGCCGGGCAATTTCAGCAAGGTTTGCACCATATGCTGAACCTGTTCTTTTTCCGCTCCGCCGGTACCCGTCACCGCCATTTTAATCGCTCGCGGAGCATACTCCGCCACCGGCAGTTGCTGTAATGCCGCGACAACCATAGCGACACCACGTGCCTGACCGAGTTTCAGCGCCGAGGCGGCATTTTTTCCCATAAAGGCCTGCTCAATCGCAAATTGTTGCGGCGACCAGGTTTCGATCACTTCATTAACCGAGGTGAAAATAGTCTGTAGCCGCTGTGGCATGTCGCCATCACCGCAGCGGATACAGCCGCTGGTGATGTACTCCACGCGCTGACCGACGGCATTAATCACACCAAAGCCGGTCACTCGTGAGCCGGGGTCAATACCCAGAATAATTGCCAAACCAGCTCCTAACGGGGGTTAGCCGGATTAAAGAATTGCCAGACGGCACCAGAATCACTGCTACTGACCCGCAACGATTGCCATGTTTCTGGCAAGGTCAGCATGATACAGGGGGATGTCATGACTTGCGCGGCTATACTGCCTTGTTGTGGCAGCTGCTCATGGAAGGTCACTGACACCATACTGTCTCTCATTTCACTTTGCTCCAGTACCACCTGATAACCGGGGGTTGGACGCGGACCCAGTGCAATAACGACCTGACTACCATCCTCTTTCAGTGTAACGCCGGCATCCATGCCGCAGTGAAGCTGGTTTTCAGCATGATCGCCCAGATCCACCACGGACCCTGCAACCGATGCACAGGCGGTCAACACCAGTGCCGTACTGATTGTTAGCAACTGGCTGGCTTGCACCAGCCATGAATTCTCCATATGCCGAGCCATCACCATATCCTCCAGATTCCGGGCTGCACGTATTATTCCGTTGTCACAGCGGCAACAACCATTCAAATACCGCGCTTGGCAACAGATTCTGCAGCCATCATACAGGCAGCCAGAGCAACTCGTCGGATCCACCACAAAAAAACGGCCCTCTCGGGCCGCTTGATGAAGTCAATAATCAAATAACATCACAATGCTTACGATTACATGGCCACAACAGGATGCCGAGAACTGAATACCAGAGTGGAACCACCCTCTTCCTGTTCTGCCACATCAGCCATGATGGTATCCCCCGGCATGAATTTGCCCGAGAGAATATCCTGCGCCAGTGGGTTTTCGACCCAGCGCTGAATTGCCCGTTTTAATGGCCGAGCGCCAAAGACCGGGTCGTAACCCACATCCACCAGCTTGCCAATCGCAGCGTCACTGAATTCCAATGACAGATCACGTTCCGCCAGGCGGTCACGTAACATCTGCAACTGAATATCAGCGATCCCCCGGATCTGGTCTTTCATCAGCGGATGGAATACCACCGCTTCATCGATACGGTTGATAAATTCTGGCCGGAAGTGATTACCCACAATCTCCATAACAGCATCACGCATGTTTTCATACGGCTGATCGGCAAACAGGTTCTGGATCACATCAGAGCCCAGATTCGAGGTCATCACCAGCACAGTGTTCTTGAAGTTCACCCGACGACCATGACCATCGGTCAATTGGCCATCATCCAGCACCTGCAGCAGGATGTTAAACACATCCGGATGGGCTTTCTCGACCTCATCCAGCAAGATCACGGAATAAGGCTTGCGTCGTACCGCTTCGGTCAGGTGACCACCTTCTTCGTAACCCACATAACCTGGAGGCGCACCGATCAAACGGGACACCGAGTGTTTCTCCATATATTCCGACATATCAATCCGTACCATGGCGTCCTTGCTGTCAAACAGGAAGTTGGCCAACGCCTTGCACAGCTCGGTTTTACCCACCCCGGTCGGGCCAAGGAACAGGAAAGAACCATGAGGTCGATTCGGGTCCGACAACCCGGCGCGGGAACGTCGTACCGCGTTGGCCACGGCCTTGATGGCCTGATCCTGTCCCACCACGGACTCATGTAATACATCTTCCATACGCAGCAGTTTTTCCCGTTCACCTTCCAGCATCCGGCTCACCGGAACGCCGGTCCAGCGAGAAACCACTTCAGCGATTTCATCTTCCGTCACCTTGTTACGTAACAGGGTAAATTCCTGCGAGCCATTGGACTCGGCTTCATTGGCACTGGCCAGTTGTTTTTCCAGCTCAGGAATACGGCCATATTGCAGTTCCGACATTCGTTGCAAATCACCACTGCGACGAGCAGCGTCCATTTCGATTCGGGCCTGCTCCAGCAACTCCTTCGATTTGGAAGCACCTTCCAGCAGGGCTTTTTCCTGCTTCCAGACATCTTCCAGCTCGACATAAGCACCGCTGGCTTTATTGATGTCGTCGTTCAGATCACTCAGACGTTTTTTCGCTGCTTCGTCTTTTTCTTTTTTCAGCGCTTCACGCTCAATTTTCAGCTGAATCAGGCGGCGTTCCAGCTTGTCCATTTCCTGTGGCTTGGAATCGATTTCCATACGAATCACCGAAGCGGCTTCATCAATCAGGTCGATTGCTTTATCTGGCAACTGGCGATCAGCGATATAGCGCGTGGACAGTTTTGCCGCCGCAATAATGGCGCTGTCGGTAATCTGTACGCCGTGGTGAACCTCGTAACGCTCTTTCAGACCACGCAAAATGGCGATCGTATCTTCGACCGATGGCTCATCCACCATGATTTTCTGGAAACGACGCTCCAGCGCTGCGTCTTTCTCGATAAATTCCCGGTATTCGTCCAGGGTGGTAGCCCCCACACAGTGCAACTCGCCACGCGCCAATGCCGGTTTCAGCATATTGCCCGCATCCATCGAGCCTTCGCCCTTACCCGCCCCTACCATGGTGTGCAGCTCATCAATAAAGAGCACGATGCGGCCTTCTTCTTTAGCGACGTCTTTTAATACGGCTTTCAGTCGTTCTTCAAACTCACCCCGATATTTGGCACCGGCCACCAGCGAGCCCATATCCAGCGACAGAATACGTTTGTCCTTGAGGGTATCCGGCACTTCACCATTGACGATACGCTGGGCCAGACCTTCTACGACTGCGGTTTTACCCACCCCGGGAGCACCAATCAGAACCGGGTTGTTTTTGGTTCGGCGTTGCAGTACCTGAATCGTGCGGCGGATTTCATCATCTCGACCAATCACTGGATCCAGCTTGCCCGCTTCGGCCCGTTCGGTCAGGTCGATACAGTATTTTTCCAGCCCCTGGCGGCTGTCTTCCGCATTGGCATCGCTCACAGTTTCACCACCACGCATATCCTCTATCGCCTGTTTCACTTTGGTGGCATCAAGACCGGCCGCTTTTAGCGCCTGGCCTGCAGCCCCTTTGTCTTCCAGTGCCACCAGTAGAAAAATCTCGCTGGAAACGTATTGATCGCCCTGCTGTTTGGCCGCTTTTTCGGTGAGGTTCAATAACCGTCCCAGCTCCGCCGACACCTGGATTTGCCCATCAGGGTTACTGACCCGAGGTTGATCTTGCAGTACCTTCTGCAGGGCTTGCTCCAGCTGCGGCACATTGCTGCCAATACGACGAATTACGTCTTTGACCGAACTATTGGCCTGCTGTAACAACGCCAATAACAAATGGACGGTATCAATCTGATTGTGATCCTGGCTCAAGGCCAGGCTTTGGCTTTCGGCCAGGGCGTTTTGCAAACTGGTGGTTAAACGATCCATACGCATACAGAGCTTCTCCTCTGGTAATACCGGCAAACACCAGCCAAGGAAGGCCGGTACTCGCAGCGTTGTACAAAGTAAAGTCGGGCAAACTGAAGTTGTGCTAAACAGTGACTGCCTTAATGGTAAATGGAGACTTGATGAATAATTTTCAAGTAAAAAACATCAAAAACAAGAAAATCTAATAGTTGTTTATTGATCCTGAGCAATATTCATCATCCATCCGTATACTGATGCCCAAACCAGCAAATCAGCCGACACCGTCAATACTACGCCGACACAACACTGCTGATATTGAGTCATTTCAATGAATTTAAAGACCAGAGGAATTACACCACTGTGAGTCGCGAACTGCGTATCGGGGCGTTATACCTGATGTTGGGAGAAGCGCTATTAGCCATCATGGGCGCCCTGATCAAACATTTGTCAGACGATCTGTCGACAGAGCAAGTGGTGTTTTTCCGCAATATCCTTGGGCTGATCGTACTGGCCCCCCTGATCATGAACAGTGGCATTGGCAGCCTCAAAACCAGCGTCTGGCATTGGCACCTCATGCGTGGACTGGTAGGGGTTGCAGCGATGTACTGTTATTTCTGGGCGCTTGGCAATATGCCACTGACCGAAGCCTTTCTGGTCAAGCTGTCGAGTCCTTTCTTTATGCCTTTACTGGCCTGGTGGTGGCTAAAAGAACCCACGGGCAAGTTCAGTGGCCTGGCCCTGCTAATCGGATTTTCAGGTGTCGCGATTATCCTGCGCCCCGGAGCCGATAGCACCTTTACCCTCGCGGCCTTGATCGGTTTGCTCGGGGCTGCCCTGGCAGCTCTGGCCAAGGTCACCATCCGGCGCATGTCGGTGACGGAATCCAGCCAGTGTATTGTGTTTTACTTTGGCCTGATTGCCAGCCTGGTCTCTTTTCCCGCTGCCCTGATGAACTGGCGACCGGTTCCCGATGATGCCTGGTGGTGGCTCGCGGCGATGGGCCTGGTGGCAACAGTCGGCCAGCTGGCATTAACCAAAGCGTATCGCACCGCACCGACCGGCAAGGTCGGCGTCTACGTTTACAGCGCGGTTATTTATGGCGCCTTGATGGGTTGGTGGTTCTGGGATGAAATTCCGGGCTGGACCACCATTGCCGGAGCAGTGCTGATTATTCTCGCCGGTATCGTTAATCTGTGGCAGCCTCGTAGCCGTGGCACTCCAGACGCCACGACTGCCACGGCCACCAGCGCGACGACGGCGACAGACAACAGCCGATGACCTGACCATGCGCCAACGGATATCACGACTTTACTGACAATTAGCCCAATACGAGCCAAAGGGCATTGAATCCACGCCATTTCGGCGTAAAAGGCATCGAATGTAAGCTGATTATTTCCTCAGGATTAATTATACTCCGGCACTAACCTGTTTTCGGCAAGAATCGTACCCATGTCCCGCATAGACACCCTGCAAACATTTGTTTCTGTTGTACGCGCACGCAACTTCACTTCTGCTGCTGATTCGCTAGGCGTTACGCCATCCGCGGTCAGCAAACAAATCAGTGGGCTGGAAGAGCGTCTGGGAGTGAGATTGTTGAACCGCACGACCCGCTCGGTCAGTCCGACGGAAGCGGGGCAGATGTTTTACCAGCACTGTGAAAACATCCTCGAGTCCATTTCCGAAGCCGAAAAACTGGTCACCGATTTTGATGTGACGCCGCGCGGACGTTTGCGCATCACTGCCATGTCCAATTTTGGCCGCCGCGAACTTGCGCGGATGTTTAATGATTTTTCCGAGAAGTACCCGGATATCAGCTTCGACCTGCATATTTCGGATCGGCCTCTGGACATCGTCAAGGAAGGCTACGATTTTGCGCTCCGCATTGGCACTCTGGAAGATTCCCGACTGATTGCCAAACCGGTAGCGCGCCAGAATATTGTGATTTGTGCCTCGCCTCAGTACCTCAAGACCTGGGGCACCCCAACATCACTGGAAGACCTCGACAAGCACCGTATTCTGATGGTCACCAACGCCGAGTTTGCCCGTATTAACTGGCTGCGCCAGTTTGAAAAAGATCACGGCTTCACCTTGTCCAGCGTCGAACGCAAGCTGTCTGTCAACGACATCGATATGGTCTATGAAGCCTGTCTGGCCGGTATGGGTATCACGGCCATCCCGACATATATTGCCGATCATCACTTGCAGAATGGCGAGCTTGTGCGCTTGTTCAGTAACGTTGAGATCCCGGTTCGTACGATCAAGGTGGTATTCCCACAAAATCGCTACCTGGCCACCAAAAGCCGGGCGTTTCTCGACTTTATCAGCGAATATTTCGACGACCTTGGCATTAACAGCGACGACAGCTGATACCACAAGACAAGGCTCCGGCTCCTCTCTGACAGCGCCTTGATCCTTCGTGGCTCAAGCGTTGCTCAGTCGGCACTTTTCCCCTGGCAATGCTGTCTGAATATCTCCGGCACCCGCGCCAGTTTACGTTCCGTATAATCAAAAAATACAATGCCGGTCTTGGCTTCCGCCACCAGTTTACCGCTGGACTGGTTACTGACCCGGTAAATCACATCACAACCGTATTTGTTAAAATCCATCACCCCGACGGCAAAGGTCAATACTTCGCCAATAAAGGCTTCGGCCCGGAAACTAACCACCAGGTCGGCGACCATAATCCCCAGGCCATCAATATCCAGTTCCGAAAAGTCCAGAGAACGCAAATAACGCAGCCGCGCCTCGTGTAGCAGCGTCACCATCCGGTCATTGCCCAGATGGTTGCCATAGTTGATTTCTGAAATCCGGACATCAAGATCAACCGAAAAATCGATCGTCGATGGCAATGCAAGCGTGACTCTGGCCATATTGGCTCCTGTATTTTGTCTATTAATGTCAGGATAAAACGTACTGCGAATAACATCATTGGCCGTGATTGGCCGCCGGAAGTTTATTCCCTCTGATTAAGCACCAGCAGCAAGGAATTATTTTTGTTCTTTGTTATCAAATATGGTCTCTGGCACCATTTATGCGCCAAACGGCCCGAAAGGCAGTCTATAATGGATAACTTGGCATCCATATCGGCCTGAATTATGGTGCCTTGGTATCACAGTAGCGGCCAAACGGCGGCGATCATCATCCCATGCCCCGTGGTTGTACAAATTTGACTCAACGAGTAGACGCCTGGCTGTAACTATGTATTTGAGACTATCAAAAGCGCTTTCGTCATTACTGTTGCTAACAGTAATCTTCACTTCAACCGCAGCCCTGGCAGCCATCAAGGATATCCGTCCCGGCACGCCTTTTACACCGCTGGAACCGACCCGGGAACAGGCTGTCACGACCCAGCAGATTCTCAATAACCTGCTGCGTGGCCATTATGAGCTCCAGCGTCTTGATGACCGCTTGTCGAGCAAGATTTTTGACCTGTACCTCGACGATCTCGACAGCACCCGAAGTTACCTGTTGGCCAGTGATGTCCAGTCTTTCGAACGATATCGCAAACAGTTCGATGACGCCTTGATGCGTGGCGACCTGACCATTCCCTTTTTTATCTACAACCGCTTGCAACAACGGGTCAACGAACGCCTGACCTTTATGCTGGCAGAGCTGGAAGAGCGGGCCCCGGACTATACTTTCGACACCGACGAGCGCCTGAAAATCGATCGTGACAATACGCCGTGGGCCACCAACAATGTCGAACTGGACAACCTCTGGCGCAAACGCCTGAAGAACTCCATCCTGAGCCTGACCATGAGTGGCAAGGATCATCAGGCTGCCATCGAGTTACTCCACAAGCGTTACCAGAACCAGCTCAACCGGATTCACCAGAGCAAGCCTGAAGACGCCTATCAAACTGTCATGAATGCTGTCACACGGGCATTTGACCCTCACACCCAATACTTTTCCCCGCGTAATAGCGAAAACTTCAACATCAATATGAGCCTGTCATTACAAGGCATTGGTGCGGTACTCCAAGGGGAAGACGAATACACCAAGGTGGTGCGCCTGGTACCTGCAGGCCCTGCCGACAAAGCCAAGAATCTCCATCCTGCCGACAAAATCGTTGGTGTTGGCCAAGACCCCAAAGGCGCCATCACCGATGTCATCGGCTGGCGGCTGGATGAAGTGGTTGATCTGATCCGGGGCCCCAAAGGCACCACGGTGCGCCTGGAAATCATTCCTTCCAACAGTGTTGGCAACGAAACCAAGATCATTTCCATTGTCCGCGACGAAGTGAAGCTGGAAGAGCAATCCGCACAAAAAGACTTGCTGACCATCAAGGGGGATGACAACAAGGAACATCGTATCGGGGTGATTGAGATTCCGACCTTCTACATCGATTTCCAGGGCCGGATGGAAAAACGCCCGGATTACAAAAGCACCACCCGCGACGTGGCACGCCTGATCAAGGAATTGCGCCAGGAAGGCATCGAAGGCCTGATCATCGACTTGCGTAATAACGGTGGCGGCTCGCTGGAAGAATCCATCAGCCTGACCGGCCTGTTTATTCCCCAAGGCCCGGTTGTACAGGTGCGCAGTACTCGCGGTAATGTCGAAGTCTTGCCGGATGATGACCCAACCGTTCTGTATGACGGCCCACTGGTTGTACTCGTCAATCGCCTCAGCGCCTCAGCCTCGGAAATTTTTGCGGGTGCCATTCAGGATTATGGCCGTGGCGTAGTGGTTGGTGGACAAACCTTCGGCAAGGGCACAGTACAGTCATTACGTCCTTTGCGTCATGGCCAGCTAAAAATCACCCAGGCAAAATTCTACCGCGTCTCGGGGCAAAGTACCCAGCATCAGGGAGTGATTCCCGACGTGCTGTACCCGTCGTTATTTGATACCGACAAAATTGGTGAAAGCGCCCTTGATGAAGCCCTGCCATGGGATGAAATCCGCCCGGCCAAATACGCTGCCGATTCCCAAATCCACAACAGCGTTGCCCTGTTGCGGAAAAAACACCAGCAACGTGCCAAGACCGATCCCGACTTTATTTTCCTGCGCGAACAAAAGCAGCTGATCGAGGAAATGCGCCAGCAGAACGATATTTCCCTGAACGAAAAAATCCGTACTGCAGAGCGTAAAGCCAATGACCAGAAACGCCTGGACCTGGAAAACAAACGCCGCAAGGCCAAGGGGATGGAACTGCTGACCCAGCTGGAAGATGAGCCTGAGCCAGAGGAAATAGTAACCGTCGAGTCCGAAGAAGAAGCACCATCAGCCACACACGACCAGAAAGAAGATGATGCCCTGCTGACGGAATCCGGACATATTCTGCTCGACCTGACCCAGCTTCAGCAACAGCATGCCGCACGTTAGTAACTGACCATGGCGATGACGACAACCCCCAACAGCATCATGCTTTGCTGCTGGGGTTGTTATCGCCATACTCGTAAACCCCGTAACCACTTGCCTCTTTCCAGACACCCCGGATGGCCTCTCCAGACACCTCGTCCACCACTCAATCGCACCAGCAGATAACCTAACCATCCCCTTAACCTCCAGTCTCTCTGTCAGCCCTGCTGATCGATTCCCGCCCACGGCAGGAAATTTTCCCGTTTCCTCCCATCAGTTTTCCTATATTCATCAGGAAATCCGCTGTATTCCGTTAACCCGGCAAACAGACAGAATAGTGTCCTCAGCCTTTGCTGATCATCCATCTACAACAACAATCAGGATGCAGACATGAAACAGCGATCAATCTCCTTGCCCAACGGCTTTCGGCCCCTCAAGCGTTCGCTCATCCACTCCGCTCTGGTCACTGCGGCTATTCTGGCCACCCCTGCTGCGGTTGCCAGCAGCAACGTCAGCTGGGAAGACATCGCCAATGATGCCAACACCCCAAAAGACGTACTGGCTTATGGTATTGGCCCCAAAGCGCAGCGTTACAGCCCTCTGACAGATCTCAACAAAGACAACGTCCACAAGCTCACACCCGCCTGGTCGTTTTCTTTTGGTGATGAAAAACAGCGCGGCCAGGAAAGCCAGGCGCTGATGCACGATGGTACGATTTACGTTACCGGGTCGTATTCCCGTGTATTTGCCATTGATGCCCGTACCGGCAAAAAGAAGTGGAGCTACACCGCTCGACTGCCAGAAGGGATTCGTCCTTGCTGTGACGTCGTCAACCGTGGTGCTGCCATCTACGGCGACAAGATTTATTTCGGTACCCTGGATGCCCAGGTGGTTGCCTTAAACAAAGACACCGGCAAGCTGGCCTGGAAAAAACGTTTTGGTGACTACGAAGCAGGCTACACCATGACCGGTGCACCGACCTTTGTTAAAGACAAGAAAACCGGCAAGGTACTCTTGATTCATGGTTCCTCCGGTGACGAATTTGGTATCATCGGCAAACTGTTTGCCCGTGACCCGGACACCGGTGAAGAAATCTGGATGCGGCCCTTTGTCGAAGGTCATTATGGCCGTCTGAATGGCAAGAAAAGCACGCCGACCGGTGATGTCAAGGCACCATCCTGGCCGGACGATCCCAACTCCCCTACCGGTAAAGTGGAAGCCTGGAGTCATGGCGGTGGTGCACCGTGGCAAAGCGCCAGCTTTGATACCGAAACCAACACCATTATCGTTGGTGCCGGTAACCCGGCCCCCTGGAATGGCTGGGCACGTACCGGCAAAGATGGCAAACCGGAAAAATACGACAGCCTGTATACCTCTGGCCAGGTTGGCGTAGACCCAACGACCGGTGAGGTGAAATGGTTCTATCAGCACACCCCTAACGATGCCTGGGATTTTTCCGGCAACAACGAGCTGGTGCTGTTCGAATACAAGGACAAAGGCAAAACCGTCAAGGCTACCGGTCACGCCGACCGTAACGGTTTTTTCTACGTGGTTAACCGGGAAAACGGCAAGTTCATTCGTGCTTTCCCTTTTGTTGACAACATCACCTGGGCCAAGGGAATCGACCCGAAAAGCGGTCGCCCGATTGAGGTCGAAGGCCAACGGCCTCCCAAACCCAAGGAAGGTGAAAATCGTGGTGAGAGCGTAGAAGTATCACCGCCGTTCCTCGGTGGCAAAAACTGGAACCCGATGGCTTACAGCCAGGACACCGGTTTGTTCTACGTTCCAGGCAACCACTGGAAAGAAGATTACTGGGCCGAACATCCAATCTACAAAAAAGGTTCGGCGTACCTCGGCATGGGTTTCCGCATCAAGCAGATGTATGACGACCATGTCGGTATTCTCCGCGCCATTGACCCCAAAAACGGCAAAATCGCCTGGGAACACAAGGAAAAATTACCACTCTGGGCCGGAGTACTGGCCACCAAGGGCGGGCTGATTTTCACCGGCACCGGCGATGGTTACCTGAAGGCCTTTGATGCCGACACTGGCAAGGTGCTGTGGCAGTTCCAGACTGGCTCCGGAATCATTGCACCGCCGATTACCTGGGAAATGGACGGCGAGCAATACGTCGGCATCACCTCTGGTTATGGCGGTGCTGTACCACTCTGGGGTGGCGATATGGCGGTGCTGACCAAACCAGTACCACAAGGTGGGTCGTTCTGGGCCTTCAAGCTGCCATCATGGGCTGACAAGAAATAATGCCCCTCAGGCTGCCATCCAATTGGCAGCCCCGGATGCCTGGGCTGCCATGCGCCCAGGACATCCTGTCAGCATTCAGCGCAACCCCATATCTGATGCCACCGAGGATTTTGTTATGAAGCTTACTCTCAACCAACCGGCACTCTGGCTACTGGCCAGCAGCTTGTTGATCAATACCAGTGCCGCCGCCAACAGCAACGACTTCAGCGATGAACTGGATTATCTGACCATCAACGGCTGTGTGATCAAACCGGAAACCCAATGCCCCGGTGCTGATTTCTCCGGCCAGGATCTTTCCAATCAGGACCTCAGTCACGCCAACCTGAAAGGGGCCAACTTCAGTGGCGCACAGCTGAATCACACCCGCTTCAATGATACCAATCTGGAAAAAGCCAACTTCAGCGATGCCATGATGTTGCGCGCCGATTTGCGCCACGCCAATTTGCGTGGTGCCCGGTTAGTCAATGCCAACCTGACCGGAGCCAATCTCTACACCACGTTTGCTCAGACGGCTGATTTTTCCGGTGCCAATATGACCGCCGCCAATATGGAATTTTCCCGTATCAGCAAGGCCCGGTTTGTCCGCACCACGATGACTGCTGTCAATCTGGAAATGAGTTGGGCAACCAAGATCAATCTGGAAGAGGCCGATCTTACCGGCGCCAATCTGCAGGAAGCCAAGCTGTCTGGCAGTAATATGGTCAGAACCAACCTTAGCCAGACGCGCAAGCATTACGCCAATTTTCTTGATATCAATATGGAAGACTGTCAGGGCTGCCCACTTGATTGGTAATACCAGCCTACGCCGGCAAGGATGCAGCAATACGGATAACGCCCAGTTCGATGGCCTTGTGCACCAGCTCGGCATCGGTACGAACCCCCAGCTTCGACTTGATAGCAGTCACGTAATTGGAAATCGTTTTGCTGCTCAGGCTCAGGCTGACGGCAACGTCTTGCACCCGCTTGCCAGCTGCCATCATCACCAGCACCTCAAATTCTCTGGGGGTCATCACATCATAGATGGAGGGGTTCAGATTGGTACCACGGAACACCAGGTTGATCGACAGTTCGTGCTCGACAAAGGGTCGTCCAAGCATGACCGAGCGAGCGGCATCCACCAGCAACGAGGAACTGCTGCTTTTGCAGACATAACCCAACGCGCCAACACTGATGGCCTGACGCACCACTTCCGCTTCCCGGAACATGGAAAAAAACAGAATCCGCAGAGAGTCATCATGTTGCAGCAAGCGGCGACAAGTCTCGATACCGGAAATCCCCGGCAGGCAATAATCAACAACAACCAGATCAAAATGTTGTTTACGACACGCCTGACACGCAGCTTCACCACTGTCGACTTCGACAATCTCGGCCTGGCGAAAATGCTGGGAAAGCAGTGCAGCACATCCCTGACGCACAATGCCATGATCATCCACTACCAGGATGTTCATCTGCCTACTCCTGATCAATTTAACAGACCTGTAGCTTAACGGCTGGCCTGACCAGTAAAGTATTGAACCTGAGCAGCACTCGTACGGCTAAAAGCGATCGCGACTTAAGAAGGAGGAATTCATCATCATCGGGCACTATCCATAAAAAAGACCGCCACCTGGAGCAGGTAGCAGTCTTAAAAACCAGACCAATAGTCTGGCTATTGGCCGTTGATTTTATAACCGTCGTTCAGTCGTCTTCAGCGAGCTGCAACTTCATGACGTTTTGGCAGTTTGAAGGTCCAGACCGAACCACCCTGGTTCAGGTTTTTCACACGTTTGGCCACTTCACCGCCCCACAATGGAACCGCACCACCCCAGCCGGAAACAACCGCGATGTACTGCTCGCCATCTTGCTCCCAGGTCACCGGAGTACCGACAATACCGGAACCGGTGTTGAACTTGTAAACCATCTCGCCGGTTTTGGCATCAAACGCCATCAGATAACCTTCCGGATTGCCGGTAAATACCAGGCCACCAGCGGTTGTCATCACACCACCCCAGAGCGGCGCGTTGTTTTCATAACGCCAGACTTCTTTTCCGGTTTTAGGATCGATGGCACGCAGAACACCAATATATTCTTCGTTGATCGGCTTGATGGTGAAGCCTGCACCCAGGTAAGCAGCGCCTTTTTTATAGGCCGTTGGCTCGTTCCAGATATCCATCTCCCACTCGTTAGAGGGAACATAAAACAGGCCAGTATCCTGGGAGTACGCCATTGGCATCCAGTTTTTGCCCCCCAGGAACGCAGGAGAGGCGACGACGGAACTGCCTTTATGGCCATCGGCGCTTTCGGATGGATTACCAGGACGGAAAGCATCGTTAAAGATCGGACGACCGTTTTTATCCAGCCCCTTGGCCCAGGAAATCTTGTCGACAAACGGGAAGCCTTTGATGAAGTCGCCGTTTTCACGATTCAAGACATAGAAAAAACCGTTACGGTCTGCTGTTGCAGCTGCCTTGACGGTTTTCTTGCCATCCTTATAGTCAAAAGAAATCAGCTCGTTCACACCATCGTAATCCCAGCCATCGTGTGGCGTGGTCTGGAAGTGCCACTTGATTTCACCGGTATCCGGGTCGATAGCCAAACGGGAGGAAGAGTACAGGTTGTCCCCGGGACGCAAGTGCGAGTTCCAGGGTGCCGGGTTACCGGTACCAAAAAACAGCAGGTCAACATCGGGATCGTAAGTACCACCCAGCCAGGTTGCAGCACCGCCTGATTTCCACAAATCCCCAGGCCAAGTTTTACCCGCTTTGCCACCGGTAATGCCGTTTTCCTTGCCTTTCAGGTAGCCCATATGACCTTCAACGGTCGGACGGGTCCAGACCACTTCACCGGTCTTGGCGTCGTACGCTTCCACTTTACCGACGATACCGAACTCACCACCAGAGACACCGGTAATGACCTTGCCCTTGACCACGATAGGCGCCGCAGAGATGGAATAACCACCTTTGTAGTCTGCTACTTTTTTCTTCCAGACGGTTTTGCCGGTGTCTTTATCCAGCGCCACCAGCTTGGCATCCAGCGTTCCGAAGATCACCAGGTTATCGAACAGTGCCACGCCCCGGTTGATCACGTCACAGCAAGGCATGATGTTTTCTGGCAAACGGGCATCGTATTGCCACAGCTCATCACCGGTAGCGATATCAATCGCAAACACCCGTGAATAAGAGGCGGTGACGTACATAACGCCGTCTTTGATCATTGGCTGGGATTCTTGACCCCGTTGCTTTTCACCGCCAAACGAGAAGCCCCACACCGGGGTCAGGTCCTGTACTGATTGGGAATTCACCTTGGATAAAGGACTGTAACGCTGACCACGCAAACCCATACCATAGCTGACGACGTCACCAGTCGTTGCCTGGTCGTTGAGAATATCGTTATCCGTCACACCAGCCTGAACAGAGCTGGCCAAAGAGACGGCGGCTACCAGTGTCGATAACGCCAGTCCCTTCAAGCCGATAGAAGTTGTTTTCATTGTGTTCTCTCCCTAAAAGGATTTTCTTATTCGTGTAGGAGCCTCTGTGTCCGCTCAGGGTGGACAGCAGCCACAGGATGCACTGGCACGCATGCCCAGATACAACACCATTGTTGGTTTTGGCAGAGCATCATCCAATCCGACCAGAGGCGTGATTTCCTAGTGCCTTGGTAGCAGTCCCGATACGGGAGTAGTAGGTACCAGAGTGGTGACTTGAACGGGTATTAGAGAAAGAACAGAGACAAAGAGAGGTAAGGAAAGACAAACAGGCGCATGGAAGACATGTATTCCCTGGCCATTGCTCCAGCCGATATTCCAGCCGCCAGCCTGACCAGTTTGGTTAATAACGGGAGAGAGAATCTGATCACAGGGTGGCCAGCATGAACGACCGGGGTTTCAAACAAGCAACCAGTACACGCCATCGGCGCGTACTGGTTGCAGGGTCGATCCATTGATGCCCGGAGAATACCAGGCACTAACGAGTGTCAGTCGTTCAATAACAAAGCCAGGGCTTCAATAATGGCCACCGCGGCCAAGGCCACAGTACTCCAGCGCCAGAAGCCCACCGGGTCACGAGCCAGCCAAGAACGTCCCCGGTGCACTCTGACCAGCTGTTCATTTGGCCTATACAAATCTTCCCGCAGCTCTGAAAATGCCTGATAACGGTCATCAGGGTTTGGAGCAGTAGCCTTTTTCAGCACCAGATCCAGCCACAGGGGGATATCGGAGCGATACATCCGAATGCTCTGGTAACGCCACTCAGAGTCCGAGCGCGCTCCACGTTCCTGTATGCGCTCCAGCGGGAAAGGAGGACTTCCAGCCAGCATTTCATAAATCACCACCCCCAGAGCAAACAGATCACTCTGGGCGCCATATTCCTGCTTCAGTATCGCTTCCGGGGCCTGATAGTCCATGGAATCAATCACAGGCCACTCTTTTAGAGCTGGAATGTCTCGTCCAATGACAGTCCCCAGATCCACCAGTTTGACGCCCCCACCCTGAACAATGATCACGTTGTCCGGAGTCAGGTTACGGTAGGTCAAGCCGGCCCGTTGCAAGGCTCGTAAACCATGAATAATCTGCTCAACAATAAAGCGTACCTGGTTAACCTCGGCATCCGGATTATCGAATATCCACTGGCGCAACGACACCCCGTCGATCCATTCAAACACATGATAGTTATAACGCGAGTCTTCCTGTGGCACGGCACTGATGACATTACGGTGATTGATGCGTTCTGCCACCCACTGCTCACGGGCAAAACATTCCAGATAATCCCGGTTTTCCTGTAACCCAATCGCCGGAGCCTTCAGCAGATAAAGACGCCCATTACGCTTGTTCACCACCTGATAGGTAATACTGGAAATACTGGACTCGATAATGTGGTTGACCTGGTAATGATCGATGCTGTCACCAGCAGACAAAACCGCGGGCACCTGACGCTCGGACACTTGCGGGCCAGATTCCTGCAGGCTTTCATCCGGTACTTGCCGGACCTGCAAGATCACACACGTACCATTACCATCACTGCCGGCTTCTATCGCCTGCTTGACCAGGGTTGAGCACACCGCCTCAATCTCGGCCTGACTGCTTTCTGACGTTACCGCATTCATGGCATCCACCATGTTCTTGCGGGATACAAAGGCGTGAACACCATCGGTCGTCAGCAGAAAAATATCGCCCTGCTGTACATCACGCTGGAAATAATCCACCTCGATATGGCTGTCCATACCCAGTGATCGGGACAAATAGGTATTGCCGCCACCTTCATGTACATGATCACGGGTGACTTGTTCCAGGCTATTGGCACTCCACAAATACACCCGGCTGTCACCAACATGAAAAAAGTGGGCCGTAGAACCATGCACCACAGCACAACTGAAAGTTGTTACCAATCCGTTGTTATGGGAAGAAGCCTGCTTGCCATGATGGTACAACCAGCTGTTCAGAGAGGTGAGAACCTTGCCGGCGGAACGCTTGACGTCCCAACTGTCCGGTGTGCTGTAATAGTCGTTGAGAAAGTCGGTGACACTGGTCGAGCTGGCCTGTTGGGCATTGGCACTGCTGCTGGCCCCATCGGCGACACAGGCTCCAATTCCCTTGAATCGAACGACCTCAGGATCTGGTCGATATACCGCAAATGCATCCTGGTTATCTTCTTTTCCACCTGCTGCGGAAAAGCCCCCAAACTGAATATCTAGAGCTATTGTCATTGTTAGGTATCTTTGTTTGATCGCTGATCGTTACACTATCCGGGTGTGCGCAAAGCATACATGGACAATAATATTCCTCGCTACCGCCAAACATCAGATTCGTCAATTAATGCGATAAATAAGACATTAGCGCTGCATTGACTACTGGCTTGTTATGACAAAAACTGACAAAGCGCAATCGCTGTTTCTAACACCTGTGCCAGGTAGCTGAGTGGCGATCAATAAATGACCACCAATAAACTGGCTCATTGTCTTAAACGACATGGGCGGGAAGCATTCTCAGCCAGTAATCCGAGGCCGCCATCGGCTCTGCCCGGTCTGTTGCTGGGAGACTGAATTGGCGGAGATGATAAGATTATCAGTTTTAATTGCAACCGGCGTTTCACTCGTAATAGCGACAAGAGCCGCCAGGTTCTGAATCCCATTCAGACTAACGCGGATGAGTAAATCCAGAATAACGCCGACCAGCGACCTTGTCTTGTGTGCAAAGGCAGGAACGCCTTCCCTGGCTGTCCCCAACACATTAGCTCACTCGTAGGTACACCATGGTCTGGTTGACCAGTTGGTAGGCTATTTCGCCAAAGGTGATGGGGCCATGCATGCGATCGGTTTTTTTCCCTTCCAGCTCACCATACAGATAATTGAGAATACAATTGCAGCAGAAAGCGATTTCCCCGTCATCGTGAGGCACTTGTTGCGCAAACGCTTCAGCATACGGCGGGATCGCGCCCGCCAGGCGATATGCTTGTCCAGCGTATACCGGAGCGTAAAAGGTGACTTCTCCGGTTGTGGCATTCACATTCTGAAAACTGACATTGATATAAGCACCACAATAGTCAGCCACCAATGGCAAGCGGGTGTCCGCTCCACTGGAATGCAGGTAATTGGCCAGATTAGTACTTACACCATCGATATCAACTTCCGTGGCACTCAAACCGGATTCAGGGAAGCGGATAACCGGGCCGTTGCCGGGTTGGAAAAGGTTGATGATTTCAATCCCGGCGGCCTTATCACCATCGATCGCAACATGCATCGCTACGGCAAGGTTGTCGTGAAATTCGCCAGTCGGGCCAAACACAACTTTGGGGCTAACCTTATCGCTGCTCAGGTCATCCAGGTGTATACCCGCGACCCAGCCAACCAACGGTTGCAAGTACATATTGTCAAATTCCGGGGCATCCTTGGCAAAACGTTGGTGCACTTCAGAAAACGCAGGAACAATCAGAACCGTAAAGCCGTTATCAGGTGCATCGTTGCAAACCCCTTCGATACTGCGCTCGTCGTAAGTACAAAGATCCGGCGCGCCGCTGGCCGCTGGCAGTTCATTTACGAACACCAGCTCCCGGCTACACAGGCCCCCGTCTTCGCTCATAAAGTACGGAATGGTGCCACCAATCCAGAAGCCTTTTGGCAGTTGGCGTAATGCCGCTTCATCACCCGCGATGCTGACTCCTCGCCCGCTCTGGATAATCCGGGCGGCTGCCGCAACGGTCATCAGGTGGCCTGGGACATTCCCGCTACCGGGTCGGCTATCCGGATGGTTGGATATGGCCAGATTCATTGTACTGCCTCCCGGATCTGTTCAATCTCCCGGCCAGCGGTCGCCGGATTCTTTTCGAAGTAACGGCGTAATTGCTGTATTTTCAGCATGCGTACTTCTTCATCGTGAGCCATGGCATATTGCTGCCGCAAACGCATCAGCAACAGACGTAACCCCAGATTACGCATGTCCAGATCCCGTTCCCCCGTGAGCAACTCTCGCCATATGGCAATGTCTGCTGCAGGCAGTGCTGATTTTTGTTGATCACGAGTCAGCACCGACATCATATCTGGCGATATGTCCGGGCTGGCAGTCTGGTTGAGGTTCGACCCTAACTTGCCAGTATCCAGGCCATGCTTGAATTGCCACAACATGTCAGCATCCAGTTCCAGCAGGCGTGCAATGGTGCCTAATGACATGCCTTCGGTGAGCATGGCAATCACTTGCTGACCCAGTGCATTGCTGAAAGGAGCACGGGCATCACCACTCCAGGGAGCATTCGGCAATTCATCTCCTTCCGGGTAGTCGATACGTATGGTGCACTTCAAGACACCCAGGTTGGTGTGTCGCCATGTTTTATGATGACCAAAATGCTGGATCGCCCGGCGTGAGCCAAACCAGCCAGAACGTGCCTGGCCAATACAGACTTCAACGCGACGGTGATTCTGATTAATGCGGATATCGTGAATAATCCAGGGAGAGACGACCCCCATCAGCTGTTCGACAGATTCATGGTTCATCTGGTGTCCTCTTGTTTTTATTATGCGTCCCGGCTTTATACTTTATACCTTCTCGTACCCGTCATATGGACGGGCTGCTGGATAAGTCACTGGTTATTGACCATCCTTGCCCAAACCAGGGGCTAGTCCCAGGTTCTGACAGTATTCACCATAGTATGCCCACGACCGTACAGACATATCGATCCAACCGTGCCAATTCTTTACTCCTTTGGGAGTAGTACTCTCCACCATGACAGCTTCGGCACTGCTGTTGTGCGTCTGCGCTAAAATCTTGCGATATCTTGACCTAGGCCATTCGGCAACAGCGCTATTTCCGTTTAACTGTCGCGCTTCACACGACACGGATGCTAATTATGACGACTCCAGAAGATACCAGGCCCGTTCAGCCCAATACGATCTGGCAACGACCTCCTTTTACGCCTCTTCAGCGTCTGCAGGATAACTTCCAGATTACTCCCCATGGTTCAAACATCCCCATTGCCAGAAGCCAGAGTCTGTTTCTTGCACATCACCCGAGCACCAGTACTGACACCGGCCAGTCGGACTCGCCGTTATCCGCCTGGTATTTGCCGCTGATTGATTTTCTTCCCCCTGATGCACTGCTGCCCTCAGGCAAGATTTTCAACTGCCCAACGTTGGGAAATTGCTGGGTATTCAACCTCGATATCAATGGCCACTCTGTACCTGAAAGTGCCTGGGTGTATGTCGAGAGTGATATCGGCACAGGGACTACCGGATTGGTCGGTCTGGATGCCAGGTTGTTTAATCTGTCCACCTGTTAGACCTCACCGAACCTTGCTGGGAATGCCAGGATCGGGCACAATAAATGTGAATAAAAATAAACAGTGAATATCTTGTTGTTCACAAATAAAGGAATCACATCGATGTTTGAGGATCTTCTCTATCGCCAGAGTCAGGGCATTGCCTTACTGCAGCTGAATCGGCCCCAGGTACTGAATGCCATTCGTGTACAAACCTACCGTGACCTGATTGCCGCCTTGACACTGGCCGACCAGGATGACCAGGTGAACGTTATTGTTCTCAGTGGTTCTGCCACTACATTCTCGGCTGGTAACGATCTCAGTGATTTGCTGCCCGGCGGCAACCTGCTGGATGTAAAAGAAGGTGTTGCGGGTATTTTTCATACTCTGGCGGCCCTGTGCAAACCGTTGATCATTGCCCAGGAAGGTGTCGCCATTGGTATTGGCGCTAATCTTTTGCTCCATGCCGATCTTGCTTATGCCGGTAAAAGTACCCGTTATTCCTTGCCTTTCGCCAAAATCGGCGTGACGTCCGAAGGAGCTTGCTCGGTATTACTGGCTGAAACGGTTGGGCCAAAGATCGCCGCCGAACTGTTATTGAGTGGACGTTTCTTCAGTGCTGCAGAAGCGCAGCAATGGGGCTTGCTCAACCAGGTTACGGAAGATGGTCAGGCACAGGAACAGGCGATGGCCATGGCACATACCATCAGTAAAAACTCTCAGGGGTCGATTCGGGCCATCAAGCAGCTGGCCAGAGAAGAAGGGCATGTCGAACGGGTCGACCGGGCCGTTGATATCGAAATGCAGCGATTTGCCGAACTGCTGCACACCCAGGAAACCCAGTTGCGTATCCAGCAAGTGCTGAGTAAGCAATAACCACGTCTATCCAGCAGTCCAGCATCGGTTTACCGGCTTCTCTTGTCACGACTTTCGCCATTCTCCTGAAGCCAGTTCAGGGGGATGGTGTTCCTTGCTTTGCCTTGCCTGTCTGTCTCTCAACGCCCCTCTCCCACTCCTGTAATAGCAGCGAGTGAATCAGAACCGGGCCATTTGTAATCAGGCACAAAAAAAGGCGGCCCGAAGGCCGCCCTGGATACAACACCCGAGGGGGTGTACCGGCTCTTAGCTGAACTGGTTCATGGTGTTGTCTTTACCAGAAGCTTTCAGTGCGTTGTCGCCTGAGAAGTATTCTTTGTGTGCATCACCCATATCAGAACCAGACATGTTCTGGTGTTTAACACAGGCAATTCCTTGACGGATTTCTTTACGCTGTACGCCTTCAACGTAACCCAGCATACCTTTTTCACCGAAGTATTCTTTCGCCAGGTTGTCAGTAGACAGCGCAGCAGTGTGGTAAGTCGGCAGAGTGATCAGGTGGTGGAAAATACCTGCTTCACGGGATGCATCCGCCTGGAAGCTCTGGATACGACGATCGGCTTCAATAGACAGATCGGTTGCGTCGTATTCAGCAGACATCAGAGCATCGCGGTTGTAAGCCGATACGTCTTTGCCTTCTTCAGCCCAGGCATCAAATACTTGTTGACGGAAGTTCAGCGTCCAGTTGAATGACGGGCTGTTGTTGTAAACCAGTTTTGCGTTAGGCGTTTCTTTGCGAATTTCGTCCATCATCGCTTTGATCTGGCCAACGTGTGGTTTTTCAGTTTCGATCCACAACAGATCCGCACCGGCTTTCAGGGCTTCGATACAGTCGAAGACACAACGTTCTTCACCAGTACCACGACGGAACTGGAACAGACCGGATGGCAGGCGTTTTGGACGCAGGATTTTATCACCACGCTTGATAACCACATCGCCTTGCTGCATATCTTCAACGGTGATTTCTTCGCAATCCAGGAAGCTGTTGTAGATGTCACCAGAATCACCTGGTTCTTTCACTACGGCGATCTGTTTGGTCAGACCAGCACCCTGGGAGTCAGTACGGGCAACGATGACACCATCATCAACACCCAGCTCCAGGAAGGCATAACGCAAAGCGCGCAGTTTGGAGTGGAAGTCGGCATGGGGAACGGTCACTTTACCGTCCTGGTGACCACATTGTTTCTCGTCAGCTACCTGGTTTTCGATCTGCAAGCAGCAAGCACCGGCTTCGATCATTTGTTTAGCCATCAGGTAAGTGGCTTCTTCGTTACCAAAACCGGCATCGATGTCGGCAATGATAGGCACAACGTGTGTTTCGTAGTTGTCGATCTGCGCTTGGATGTCAGCAGCTTTGGCGGTGTCGCCCGCTTCGTTGGCAGCATCCAGAGCACGGAACAGCAGGTCCAGTTCGCGAGCATCCGCTTGACGCAGGAAGGTGTACAGCTCTTCAATCAGGCTGGCAACCACTGTTTTTTCATGCATGGACTGGTCAGGCAGAGGACCGAATTGTGAACGCAGAGCGGCAACCATCCAGCCAGACAGGTACAAATAGCGACGATTGGTGTTACCGAAGTGTTTCTTGATAGAAATCATCTTCTGCTGACCAATAAAACCGTGCCAGCAACCCAGTGACTGGGTGTACTTGGAGCTGTCTGCATCATAGGCAGCCATGTCTTCACGCATGATTTTGGCAGTGTACTTCGCAATATCCAGACCAGTCTTGAATTTGTTCTGGGCACGCATACGTGCAACAGACTCTTCAGAGATACCTGACCAAGCAGCACCGGCGGCTTCTTTAAGGGCAGCAACAGCTTTGATATCGTTTTGGTAAGCAGACATGGGTTCGTCCTTTGTCATATGCATTTTTGGGTAGTCAGCAGATGGCTCCTGGTCTGTTGCCGGATGCTCATCGCCGCTTGCCAATGAATACTATGGACATCGGAACCATAATTGAAATCAATAGGATGTATTCTTGCTATTCACCAAGGAAATATAGAACCAAGGTATTAGACGACGCTACTCAAGTATCAGACCCTGCTGATTCCAGCACTGACCTTTGCTCCACTCCTCAACTCATCGCGGTTGCTGACTCAGCCACAACCCAGTAATCAAGCATATTCTGCTATCAGATGCGTAGCCGCCGCCGCCGCGCTGGACCAGGCCCATTGAAAATTGAAGCCTCCCAGGTGGCCGGTGACATCCACCACCTCCCCAATAAAGTACAAACCCGTGTGCTGTTTGCTGGCCATGGTGCGAGACGACAAGGCATCGGTATCCACGCCTCCCAGCGCGACCTCAGCGGTACGATAGCCTTCCGTACCCGCCGGTTTGACTTGCCAGTGATGAAGCTGGTGCGCCAAGGCATCCATTTGCGCTCCATTAAGGGCAGACAAGGGTTGATCCGCCAAACTTCCAGTCGCTGCCAGCCAGCATTCCGCAATTTTTTGGGTCAGACGCTGCCCCAACCAGGTTTTGAGCAGCTGTTTCGGGCTACTGTGCTGGGACGCCCGCAGGGCTGCAGCGGCATCCATCGTGGGTAACAGGTTGATCGTCAGGCTATCGCCTGGTTGCCAGTAGCTGGAAATCTGCAACATCGCCGGGCCACTTAACCCGCGGTGGGTAAACAGCATATCGTCCTGGAAAGACTGGCCACGGCAGCTCACGTCGACGTGACAGGCATTCCCTGCCAGCTCGCTGCTCAGTTGCTTGAGTTGGTTGGTCAGGGTAAACGGCACCAGAGCCGCCACCGGTTCATATACCGCCAGACCAAACTGGCGAGCCAGCTGATACCCAAACCCACTGGCACCCAAGGTGGGGATCGATGGTCCTCCGGTCGCAACCACCAACGCATCACACTGGTAGGACTGGTCACCCGCCTGCACCAGATACCCCCCCGATGTATTGGCCGTTACCGCATGAATGCCGGTATCCAGCTGGATCGTGACCCCTCCTTGCTCGCATTCATCCAGCAGCAGATTAAGAATGTCACTCGCTTTATGGTCGCAAAACAGCTGGCCATCCTTTTTCTCGTGCCAGGCCACGCCGTGTTTATCAACCAGAGCAATAAAATCCCATTGGGTATAACGGCTCAGGGCAGATTTGCAGAAGTGAGGATTGTGGCTGAGATAACGGTCGGGCTGGATATCGTAATTGGTAAAATTACAACGACCACCACCCGACATCAGAATCTTTTTACCGGCTTTGTTGGCATGATCCAATAGCCGTACAGAACAGCCGCCGGCCGCCGCTTGAGCAGCACACATCAGCCCGGCAGCACCGGCCCCGATAATGATGACATTTGTGTGATTTTTCATTTATTTATCCAAATATTAACCAGCCCAACAAGCGCTTGCCGCCAAGGCATTGACTGGTATTATGCGATCGATTCATTACAGACCACGGGAATTACACTATGGAGTTATTTGATCGCAAGGGTTTACTGGAAGCGACCAAACTCTCCCCGCGCAAACTGGATCTATTGCTACGCTTGCTAAAAGCGCCCACGCTGACCCGTATTTACAACAAGCTGACGGCCAGGCAAGGCATCGATATGATCGAAGAGACGCTTCACCACCTGCATATCGAGCTGGATTACGACGAAAAGGCATTACAGCAGGCAATTCCTGCCAACGGGCCTTTTATTACGGTATCCAACCATCCTTTCGGTTTTCTCGATGGCGTGATTCTGTTGCTGCTGGTGTGCCGTATTCGCCCGGATTTCCGCGTTGTGGCGAATTACCTGCTGAGTTATTTTGCCCCTATCGCCAACCTGTTTATCACCGTCAATCCATTTGAAAACCGCGGCCCCAAAGGTATGGGAGGCATGCGCAAATCCTTGACGCAACTAAAGCAGGGGAATGGGCTGGGCCTGTTTCCTGCCGGTGAAGTATCCACCTGGTACAAGGGTCAACGCGGCATCAGCGATAAAACCTGGCCCATTGCCAGCATGCGGCTGATTCGTAAAGCCAACGTACCGGTTATTCCAGTGTATTTTCACGGCCGCAACAGTGCCAGTTTCCATCTTCTTGGCAAAATCCATCCAGCCTTGCGAACTCTGCGCATTCCCGCAGAATTCCTTAAAAAACGTCGCTCCACAATTTATCTCGGCATTGGCGAAGCCATTACCCCTGCACAAATTGCGGCTTGCGAAACTGATGAAGCCCTGCGGGATTTTTTGCGCCAGCGCACCTATAGCCAGCACGAGATATGTCAGACAGCGGCGACCCGGCGTTGAGTCAATCTGGCGGATAACCTCAGCAGCCCAGCAAGGCCTTGACCGGCGCGTAACTGCGCCGGTGAATGGCACACGGCCCCAGCTCTTGTAACGCTTGCAGATGCGCCTGGGTGCCATACCCTTTGTGTTTGGCAAAGCCATAACCGGGATACACACGATCGAGTGCCACCATTTCCCGATCACGGCTGACTTTGGCCAACACAGAAGCCGCAGCAATGGATTGCACCAGGCTATCGCCCTTGATCACCGCCGTGGCAGCGATATCCAGTTTGGGCAAGCGGTTGCCATCCACCAAGGCATATTCAACATCCCCCGATAAACCGGCCACTGCCCGAGACATCGCCAGCAAGCGGGCATTCAGAATATTGATGTCGTCAATTTCGGCCACCGTTGCCCGGGCAATGGCGAAGTCTACGGCGGATTCCATAATCAGCTCGTAAAGTGCTTCGCGACGTTTTTCCGTCAGTTTTTTGGAATCATCCAGCCCAGGAATGGGTTTGGCCGGGTCCAGTACCACGGCAGCGGCCAACACATCGCCACACAAAGGCCCGGCGCCAGCTTCATCAATGCCACAGTAGACGCGTCCCTGTGCCAGCAGAGACTGTTCAATATCAATCATGGGATAAGTAATTCAGTGAGTGAGTCCGTTCCGCAAACGTTCGTTAGCGGCAGCTTGCTCTGGTTCCAGTAATTCAATAATCGCTTTGGCGGCTTCCTGATTAGCATTTCGTCGCAATTGCCGATGAATAAACTGGAAGGTTTCATGCAGTTGGTGGCGGATATTCTGGTCTTCCAGACAACGCACCAACGCCTCCGCCAAATGTATCGGAGTCGCTTGCTCTTGCAGGATTTCAGGTACCAGCTCACGCCCGGCCAACAGGTTGGGCAGGGATATAAAAGGCTGTTTCAGCATGCGCCGTAACAGAAATGCGGTGATTTTATTGACCTTGTAACTTACCACCATCGGCCGCTTCAGCAGCATGGCTTCCAGTGTTGCTGTACCGGATGCCAGTAGAATGACATCCGCTGCCGCCATGCAGATATGGGATTGCCCGAGAACAATCGTCACCGGCAGTGTCAATGATAGCTCCGACAGCTGCGCTTCCAGCTGGTTACGGCGCTCGATGCTGGCTGCCGGAATCACAAATTGCAGGTCTGCCCGTAATTGCAACATTCGCTGGGCAGTCTCAAAAAACAACGGACCCAGACGCTCGACTTCCCCTGCTCGACTACCGGGCATCAAACATATCAGAGGTTTGCTGACGTCCAGCTCCAGGTTTTCGCGTGCCGGGGTTTTGGGCGTTTCAAAGGGGATTTTATCGGCCAGGTGATGGCCTACAAAGTGCACCGGAATCTGGTGTTCTTCGTAAAAACGCGCTTCAAACGGAAACAGAGTGAGCATCAGGTCAACAGCCCGCCCCACTTTTAGCACCCGTTTCTGACGCCAGGCCCAAACAGAGGGACTGACATAATGCACGGTTTTGATTCCTTTGGCCTTGAGCTTTTCTTCCAGCGTCAGGTTGAAGTCGGGCGCGTCGATACCGATAAAAACATCCGGCGGGTTGTTGCTCCAGTGCTTGATCAGGGAGGCGCGTATTTTCAGCAGCTCAAACAACCGGCCTAGCACTTCAACCAGCCCCATCACCGATAATCGTTCCATCGGGTACAGACTGGTAAACCCCTGAGCCAGCATCAGTGGACCACCAATACCTTCAAAAACCGCATCCGGATAACGCTCTCGCAGTGCTTGCAGCAAACCTGCGCCGAGCATATCCCCCGAGGTTTCACCAACGACGATTGCAATCCGCTTCACTAACGAATAATCCCTCGACTGGAGTCTTTCAGACTATCAAACAACACCCCGACGGCAGCTTCCGTCACCGCTTCCTGTTCCAGCTTGGCCAACGCTTCTGTCAGGGTCAGGCCCTGCCGATATACTGTTTTGTAGGCATTACGCACCGCACTGATAGCGTCGGCAGAATAACCCCGACGGCGCAAACCTTCGGAATTGATACCATGTGGCTCAGCCGGATACCCCAGTGCCATAACGTAAGCAGGAATATCTTTTAATACCACAGTCCCGGCACCAGCCATAACATGGGCTCCGATCTTGCAAAACTGGTGTACCTGGGTGGCACCGCCCAGAATAGCCCAGTCACCCAGCTGAACGTGGCCAGCCAGGTTCGTATCATTGGCCAGAATACAATGATCGCCCACAATACAATCATGGGCCACATGCACATTCACCATAAACAGATTATGGCTGCCAATACGCGTCTCGCTATTATCCTGCACGGTGCCGCGATGGAAAGTACAGCTTTCACGAATGACATTATGGTCGCCAATCACCAACCGGGTTGGTTCACCGGCGTATTTTTTGTCCTGGCAGTCTTCCCCCAGCGTGGCAAACTGAAACACCCGATTGTGCTTGCCGATACGTGTTGGTCCCTTGATCACAACATGAGGGCCAATCACAGTACCGGTATCGATCTCTACGTCGGCGCCAATGATGCTGTACGGACCGACGTCAACGTCATCAGCCAGCTGGGCAGACGGGTCTATGATGGCCGTAGGATGGATCATGCGGACTCCATTTCTCGTTCGGCACAGGTAATCAGTGCTGAACAGGCAACTTCGCCATCCACCAGCGCCCGGCAGTCAAATTTCCAGATACCACGGCGGGTACCGGTAAAGCGGGCTTCCAGAACAACCTGGTCTCCCGGCACAATCGGACGTTTGAAACGTACATGATCGGCACCGGCAAAATAGTACAGCATGTCGGGATTTCGCTTTTCTCCCATCATGGTCATACCAAGCAAGCCGGCTGACTGAGCCATGGCTTCCAGAATCAGGACTCCAGGCATGACCGGGTGACCTGGAAAATGGCCACCAAAAAACGGTTCGTTGATGGTGACGTTCTTGATGGCACGAATCACAGGAGCCTCTTCGGACTCCAGATCAACCTCATTGATTCGGTCAACCAACAGGAATGGATAACGGTGTGGCAAAAATTCCTGGATCGTTTGGACTGGTTGCGGGTACATCAAGCGTTACCTTCTTGGCTTTTCTCTAATTTCTGCAGCCGTTTGGCTATCGAATCGAGCTGTTTAAATCGTGCGGCGCTACGACGCCACTGTTTAGCTGGCATATGTGATGTACCCGATGCGTATACGCCGGGTTCATCAATCGAATTTGTAATCAGCGTCATTCCCAATGCATGTACACCATCCGCCAGCGTCAGATGTCCAGCAATACCGACGCCACCCGCCAGGGTACATCCCTTGCCTATATGCGTGCTGCCGGCAATACCGACACAGCCAGCCATGGCAGCTCCCTGCCCGACATGGACGTTATGCGCAATCTGGATCAGGTTATCGAGAATGACATCATCCTCGATCACGGTGTCTTCCAGCGCACCACGATCAATACAGGTATTGGCTCCAATCTCGACATTATTACCGATACGAACATTACCCAGCTGGGCAATGCGTTCCCATTTGCCCTTGTTCGGCGCAAATCCAAAACCGTCGGAACCAATCACGGCGCCGGATTGTACCCGAACCCGGTCGCCAATGCTTACCCGATAATAAAGGGTAACGTTGGCAAACAGCAGGCAATCTCTGCCAATCCGGCAGTCACTGCCTATCACACAACCCGCGCCCACTTCGGTACCATCACCGATATGTGTGTTACGGCCAATCACAGCACCCGGGCCGATTCTGACACCTGCACCGAGTACCACACCGTCTTCCACAATGGCACGAGGGTGAACGCCTTCGGGCTGACGTGGACGGCGATCAAACAACTGGGTCGTTTTGGCAAATGCCAGATAGGCATCCTCCACCACCAATGCCACGCTGGCAACGTCATCGGCCAGATTGGTACCAACAATCACAGCCGCAGCCGCAGTAGAATCAAGTTGCTTGCGATAAGCCGGATCTGCAATAAAAGTTACATCGCTGCTGCCTGCCGACGACAGTGGTGCCACACCGTCAACTCGTGCCGAACCGTCGCCACGAATCTCTGCACCAAGATATGTGGCCAGCTCGGATAAACTCAGATCCATCGATATGCCCTTACTAGTGTATTGATAAAGTATTACTTACCGTTTAACCGTTCCAGTAATGGTTTGGTCAGGTCAATGGCTGGTGAGCTGTATACTGCTGCCCCTGCCTGCAAGACCAGATCGTACTTGCCATCATCAATCAACGCTTTCAGCAGCTCTTCCAGTTCTGGCAGTTTTGAACGGAAAAACGACTGACGCCACTGTTGATCTTGCTGCTGCAGCTTTTCCAGATAGAACTGGCGTTCTTTGGCTTTGGCTTCGTATTCAGTCACCAGCTTGGCCAGTTCCGCCTGGCTCATGATCGCACCATCGGTTTCGCGTTTTTCTTTCAGCGCCAGCATGGATTTTTCAATGTCGCGCACCTTGCCGATGGAATCACTATTTTCTTGTTCAAACTTTTTCGCCGCAGACTTGGCTTCGTCAGACAAAAACAGGGCTCGCTCCATATCCACGACACCAACCTTCAGCTCCGCAGCCGCCAGTGGTGACAGTAAGGCAACGACCAAAAACAGAAAAACACGCATCCAAATGCTCCTTTAAATTGCAGTTGTGCTGGATGTCAGCATTAAAAAACCTGACCAAGTGAAAATTCAAAGCCTTCTGTATCATCACCATCCTGGTCATTCAGTGGGATTGAGTACACAAACGTCAGCGGGCCAATGGCGGTAACCCAGGTCAAGCCAACACCGGTACTCATACGGAAATCGGAAAAACTAAAGCCCTCAGTACAATACGGGTGCGTTGTTAACGTTGGAATATCCGCATCATTTGGAACATAACAGCTATCGGTAAAGGTGTTACCGCTATCCAGGAAGAGCACACTACGCAATGAGCTGCGATCTTCAACAAACGGGAATGGGAAAATCAGTTCCAATGACGCCTCGGCCAGCATATTACCACCCAGCGAGCTGGGGGACTCAGAATAAGCCGGAGCCGTCACAACCGAGCCATCCGAGTCGGTTTCATAAATCGGTTTGTACTGACTGGAGTTACTGACCGCAACCGCAGCGCCATCATCATCGGTTTTATACACCACGGTTGGCGCTGAGGAATCCACCACAGGCTGGCCCAGTTCATCCAGTTCATACAGCACGTTATCATCGCTGTCGGTTTGTACCACGGGAACTGCTGTGTATTCCGGCAAGCCCCGTGGCCCCAGGCTGTTGCTGCTATAACCCCGAACGGATCCCAGACCACCAGAACGGAAATTTTTGTAGAACGGCAAACTGTCTTCATCGCCGTAACCGTTAGCGTAGCCCAATTCTGTTCGAATCCGGAACGACCAGTCCTCAAACAGCGGGAAATAATAGTTGGCGGTGTAACCCAGTTTATAGGTCGTCAGATCACTGCCGGGCACACCCACATCAAGCGACAGTTTTTGCTCAATACCAGCCGTCGGGAACATGCCTCGGTTCAGACCGTTGTAACGCCAGTTCAACCCCAGGGTATATTCATCGAAGTTGTCTCCCTTGACTTCCAGGAATTCCAGAATTTCTGCCGGCACAGTCGAGCCTTCAAACATCTCGGTGTTGTTGTAGCCAGCACTCATCGACAAACGTTGACGACGGGAGATGGGATAGCCAAAGGTAACGCTGCCCCCTCGACTATTGGTCTGATAATCACTGACAGAGCTCAGGCTGTCGTAGTCAGTTTCCCGGTAATAGAGGTTAAACCCGCGACTGACACCATCAATGGTGTAGTAAGGGTCGGAAAAAGAGAAGTTGTACGATTTGACGGTATTGGTTTTTTGCAGACCCAGACTCATACGGTTACCGGATCCCATAAAGTTATTCTGACTGATACTGGCACCCAGAATCATACCGCTGCCACCGGCGTAACCGATGTTGAAGTTCAGACTGCCGTTCATCTGCTCTTCGACGTTGTATTCAACATCGATCAGATCATCAGTACCGGGTACCGCCGGGGTTTCCACCGTCACAGTCTTGAAAAAGCCCAGTTGGTTCAGACGGTTTTTACCGGCTTCAATTTTTTCAGTCGAAGCCCAGCCACCTTCCATCTGCAACATTTCACGGCGTAATACTTCATCCATGGTGCTGTCATTACCGGAGAAGTTAACGCTGCGGACATAGGTGCGTCGTCCTGGCTCGACAAAAAAGGTCAGATCCACTTCCAGTGTTTCGTCATCCGGTTTGGGGCTGCCATCCACTTTGGCAAAGGTATAGCCATCATTACCCAGACGACGAATCATGCCTTCGCTGCTGGCCAGCACCTTGCTGCGGGAGAAGACATCTCCGGGGGCAATATTATAAAAACGGGTGAATTCTTCTTCATCCAGCACCAGATTGCCCGCCAGACGAATATCCCGGATGGTATAGACCTCGCCTTCCGTCACGTTGACCGTGATGTAAACACCGTCTTTCTCCGGCGCCAGTGCCACCTGGGTCGACTCAATGTTAAAACGCAGATAACCCCGATCGTAATAATATGATCTGAGGGTTTCCTGATCGGCTGCCAGCTTTTCACGGGAATATTTATTGTCACCCGCGTACCAGGACCAGAAATTGGATTCCTGCAGGCTGAAACGTTTCAGTAATTCTTCATCCGGAAAGGACTCATTACCCACAATATTGATATGGGCAATCGAGGCGACATTACCTTCTTCAACATTGATTTTCAGTGCCACCCGGTTACGTGGCAACGCTTCCACCACGGTCTCGATATGTGCATCGTAGCGACCTTGCATGACATACTGGCGCTCGAGTTCGAGTGCAATGCGCTCCAGCGTGGAACGCTTGAACACCATGCCTTCTGCCAGCCCGGCCAATTTGAGGTTATCCAGCAGGATTTCATCCGGAATCGCCGAGTTGCCGTCCAACTCGATCTGGGTAATGGTAGGTAATTCAACCAGTTGGAAAATCAGTACCTGATTGTCCCGGTAAACCCGGATGTCATTAAAAAAACCCGTCGCAAACAAGCGACGCGATACTTCAGCCAGGCGATTACTGTCAACCTGGTCGCCAGCATTGATCGGCAACCGCTCAAACACGGTACCCGCGGATACACGTTGCAGTCCCTCGAGACGAATATCTTCAATGACAAAGGAATCATCAGCATAGGCAAATGAAGAAAACAGCCCGACAAACAGGGAAAACAGCAGCGAACGCATGAAAAAAGTAATCCAAAATTGCGCGACTTTCAAAGTTAAAGTCGACCGATATCGTTATAAAAGGCAACTGCCATGAGGCTGAACAGCATCACAATGCCCACTTGCATCGCCACTGTCTGTACCCGTTCTGGCAATGGTTTACCAATCACACTTTCTGCGCTATTAAACAGAATATGACCACCATCCAGCATGGGTACCGGCAATAAATTCAATACACCCAATGACACACTGAGCAGTGCCAGGAACTGTACGAAAGATTCCAGCCCTCCCGAAGCCGAAGTGCCGGCTACTTTAGCAATGGTAATTGGGCCGCTCAAGTTCTTTACCGAGAGATCCCCTGCCAGCATTTTCCACATGGAATCGAGGGTAAAGGTAATCAGATCCCAGGTCTTGCCAGCCGCTCTTACCATCGCACTCAACGGGTCAGCCGAGCTGGTACTGAGCCATTCCGGCGGCACTTCCGGTTGAATGGTACCAACTCCGGCAAAACCCATTGTCCGACCATCATCCAGAGTACGACTGCCCGGCACCAGGGTCAGTAATGTCATATTGCCATCACGCAACACATCGACCTGCAAGGCCACACCGGCATGTCGCTGTACCAGATCCACCCAGGCAAACCAGTCTTCAACCTTCTGACCGTCCACCGTCATTACCTGATCCCCCGGCAAGAAACCCGCCTGCTCTGCGGCACTGCCTTCAACCACAGAGCCAATCATGGCCGGCACATCCAGCTGCCGCGGCTGAAGCCCCAGCGATCCCATCGGGTCCGGCTGTTCACTGTCGGAGAGCCAGTTATCAATAGTGATCTGTACCGGGCGCTGGATACGATTATGGTCTTCCAGCGTCAGGTCAATATGACCGCTTTCACCCAGATGACTGATCAGGCGCCAGTTAACATCTTCCCAGGTGGTGGTTTCGTGGCCATCCACCGCGACAATCCGGTCACGGGGTTCGATACCCGCGATCGCCGCTGGCGATGCCGACTGTACTTGGCCGATCTCAGCAATCACTCCGGTGGTGCCCACCATAAACAGCACCCAGTACGCCAGAATGGCAAACAGGAAATTGGCAAACGGCCCCGCAGCGGCAATAAAATTGCGCTGGGCGACCGATTTGGCATTAAAACTCTGCTCTCTCAAATGCTCGGGAACATCGCCTTCCCGCTCATCCAGCATTTTGACGTAGCCACCCAACGGCAGAGGCGCGACAGAATATTCGGTACCCTGCTTGTCTCGCACGGAAAACAACGGATTTCCAAAACCGACTGAAAACCGCAATACCCGGACGCCGCAGCGACGAGCCGCCCAGAAATGTCCATATTCGTGAATCACCACCAATAAACTGATAGCGACAATAAACCAGAGAATTGTCACGCATCTACCTCGTTTACAGAACCTTGCAGCAACTGGTGTGCCTGGCGCCGGGCCCATTGATCAGCCAACAGCACACTCTCCAGGCTGGTCATTGCTTCGACCTTATGAGCGTCCATCACCTGTTGTACGAGCATTGGAATGGTATTAAACGGAATTCGTTCCCCAAGGAAGGCCTCAACCGCTATTTCGTTGGCAGCATTCAAGACAGCCGGCATCGTGCCACCTGCCATAAATGCCCGCCGGGCCAAGGATAAACAAGGGAAGGTGTGTTCATCGGCGGCTTCAAAATCAAAGCGACCGATAGTGACCAGATCCAGTGGCGCCACTCCGGATGTCATACGTTCAGGCCAGGCCAGAGCGTAAGCAATCGGAGTGCGCATATCCGGTTCGCCGAGCTGCGCGATCACCGAACCGTCACAATATTGCACCAGGCTGTGAATCACGCTTTGGGGATGTACAACAACCTGTATCTGTTCCGGCTGGCAGTTAAACAGGAAACAGGCCTCAATCAACTCCAGCCCCTTGTTCATCAGGGTAGCGGAATCAACCGAAATTTTTTGTCCCATCGTCCAGTTGGGATGGGCTACGGCTTCGGCAGGTGTAACATCCGCCAGCTGATCCGCCTGCCAGCCCCGGAACGGGCCGCCAGATGCGGTTAACAGGATTTTGCTGATCCCATGCGGAGCAAAATGGCCGTCGTAGCGTTCCGGCATCGACTGGAATATCGCATTGTGTTCACTATCAATAGGCAGTAATTCGGCACCACCGTCACGAATGGCGTCCATAAACAGCGGGCCAGCCATGACCAGTGCTTCCTTGTTGGCCAACAGTACCCGTTTGCCAGCCTGTGCCGCAGCCAGGGATGGCAATAAACCCGCAGCCCCTACAATCGCAGCCATCACCATATCGGTCTCTTCGTGAGCCGCCACCCAGGACAGGGCTTCGGCACCAGACAATACGGTTGTCGGGTGATCTTGCGGTAACAGACAACGCACCGCGTCAGCGCCAGCATCATCTTTCATCACGGCGTATTGCGGCACGTGCTGTAATACTTGCTCGGCCAGTTTTTCGGCACGCGTGGCGGCCGTCAAAGCAAAGACCCGGTAACGTTCCGGGTGACGAGCAATCACGTCCAGGGTGCTGCAGCCAATTGATCCCGTTGCGCCCAATACCGTCACTGCATGGGTCATCAGGCAAATCCCCAATCAAGTACATGAAGGCATAAGGCAAACACAGGAACGGCCGCTGCCATACTGTCGATCCGGTCCAGTACACCGCCGTGTCCGGGGAGTAATGACGAGCTATCCTTGATTCCCCGGTGGCGTTTCATCATGCTTTCCACCAGGTCGCCGAGTACCGAGACAACGGTGGTGATCACGGCGATCAGCATCAGTTGCCAGTAATCATCCTGGGACATCGGCCGAAGCCAGTAATCCAGCCCCAGACCAAACAGAATCGCGACCATCGCAGAGGTCGCCAATCCCCCCCAGAACCCGGCCCAGGATTTCCCCGGGCTGACATTAGGCGCCAGCTTGGAGTTACCCCAGCGTTTGCCGGAAAAATAGGCACCGGTATCAGCTCCCCAGACAATCAGCATCACAAACACAATCAATAACGAGCTGTGGGGTTGCACTTTGAGGTGCATAAAGCCGACCCACATGGGCACCAGTACACACAGTCCCAGCGCGCCCCGTATCGGGCGTGATGTCCACCAACTGGTACCACCGGGGTAGCGACGCACCAGAGCAAAGGCAACCGTCCACCACAAGGCACCCACCGCGAGGTAATACACCAGCAAATCGGGATGAATCCGGAGCAAACGAGCACTGGCGTACAGGCAGACAAACACCATCAAGGCGTAAGCGACCCGCCCCCAGCGGCGTTCATAACCTGCAATATTGGCCCATTCCCAGGCTCCCAGAGTCGCAATTGCGGCAATAAAAATGGCGAATTGCTTCAGCGGCAGGAAAAATATGCCGATGATCATCAGGGGAGCAAGCACCATCGCGGTGATTACACGCTGTTTAAACACGGCTGGCGGTTTCCTTCAGCTGGTCATCGGTTCGGCCAAAGCGACGGGTGCGATCTGCAAAGGATGCAAGCGCCTGGCGATATTCTTGTTCTTTGAAATCCGGCCAATACACCGGTGAGAAATACAGTTCGCTGTACGCACACTGCCATAACATAAAATTGCTGATACGTTGTTCGCCCCCGGTACGGATCAATAAATCCGGAGCAGGATAGTCACTCAGCCAGGTGTACTGATGGACGGTATCCTCGTTGATGTCCGCCGGATCCAGACGCCCTTGCTGAACTTCAATCGCGATTTTCTGGCAGGCCTGGGCAATATCCCACTGGCCGCCATAGTTGGCAGCAATCACCACCACCATGCCGGTATTGTTAGCGGTCAGCGCTTCGGCATTGGCAATCAGGGTCTGGATACGCTCCGAGAAAGCACTTTTGTCCCCCATCACCACCAGCCGCAACTTGTTACGATGCAGGCGTTTGACTTCCCGTTCCAGGGCAACGGTAAAAAGCTGCATCAGAGCCGACACTTCAACCGCCGGGCGACGCCAGTTTTCACTGGAAAAGGCAAATAGGGTCAACACCTCAACACCAGCCCGTGCAGACACTTCAACGGCCTGGCGCACAGCATCAACCCCCGCCTTGTGACCAGCGATACCGGGTAAATAACGTGCTTTGGCCCAGCGATTATTGCCATCCATAATCATGGCAACATGACGGGGAACGCGGCCAACGGCCGCGCTTTTATCATCGATACTGGTAGACATGAAGAGTAATCAGACCTGCATCAGATCTTTTTCTTTCTGCGCCAGATGCGCGTCAACTTCGGCGATATACTTGTCGGTCAGTTTTTGGATCTGATCTTCGCCGCCGCGCTCTTCGTCTTCAGAAATCATTTTTTCTTTCAGCAGTTCTTTGATACTGCCGTTGGCATCACGTCGGATATTACGAACAGAGACGCGGCCTTTTTCGGCTTCGGAACGAGCCTGCTTGATAAAGTCCCGACGGGTTTCTTCCGTCAGCATTGGCATCGCCAGACGAATGGTGTCGCCTGAAGTATTGGGGTTCAGGCCCAGATCCGACTTGAGAATGGCCCGTTCAATAACACTGACCATGTTCTTTTCCCACGGATTGATCGCCAGGGTACGGCCATCTTCAACAATGACGTTGGCTGCCTGGGCAATGGGCGTATCAGTGCCGTAATAGTCTACGGTAATGTTATCGAGAATGGATGGATTGGCACGGCCAGTCCGTACGCGCTTGAAAGCATCCAGCAACGAAGACACACTTTTACCCATGCGTTCTTCAGCGTCTTTCTTAATCTCTTCGATCATGTTCACTTTTCCTCGCTTACAATCAATGTGCCATCATCACCGCCAGTGACCAGACGGGCAAGCACACCAACTTCATTCATATCGTATACCCGTAGCGGCATCGCGTGATCACGCGCCAGGCATATAGCAGTCAGATCCATCACGCCCAGTTGTTTCTCAAGCACTTCCTGATAGGTCAGGGTATCGTACTTGACCGCACTCGGGTCTTTCTTCGGATCAGCAGTATACACGCCATCCACGTTGGTGGCTTTCATTACCACGTCGGCGTTGATTTCAATGCCGCGCAAGCAGGCAGCGGAGTCCGTAGTAAAAAACGGGTTGCCTGTACCGGCGGCAAAAATAACCACATCGCCGATATCCAGCGCCCGGATAGCACTGCGTCGATCATAATGATCAACCACACCACTCATCGGGATTGCAGACATAACACGTGTTGTAATATTGGCGCGTTCCAGTGCATCGCGCATGGCCAGTGCATTCATCACCGTCGCCAGCATGCCCATATGATCACCGGCGACACGATCCAGACCGGATTCGCTCAGCTTCTTGCCACGGAACAGGTTGCCACCACCAATAACCAGACCAACCTGAACACCAATACCTTTCAGCTGCCCTATTTCCAGCGCCATACGATCAAGCACTTTGGGATCAATGCCGAAATCCAGCTCACCCATCAGGGCCTCGCCGCTCAGCTTTAACAAGATACGTTTGTATTTAGGACTCTGCTGCTTAGCCATGACCGACTCCATTAGCGTGTATTGGACACAAATATGCCGGGCGACCCCGGCATATTCAGGTTGGGACAATCCCTGATGTGTTGCCCCGGTTTTGTATCAGCCTTTCAGCTGTGCAGCAACCTCTGCAGCAAAGTCTACTTTTTCGACTTCGATACCTTCACCAACTTCCATACGGATGAAAGAGGTGACTTCAGCGCCAGCTTCTTTAGCCAGCTGACCAACAGTCTGATCAGGATTCTTGACGAATGGCTGATCCAGCAAGCTGTTTTCTTTCAGGAATTTCTTGATACGACCAACCATCATTTTTTCGACGATTGCGTCTGGCTTGCCAGCCATATCTGGCTGGGCCTTGATAATTTCTTCTTCTTTTGCCAATACGTCTGCCGGCATATCGTCACCACGGATAACGCGTGGGTTGGAAGCGGTAACGTGCATGGCGATATCTTTGGCGACTTCTTCGCTACCACCGGTCAAGGCAACAACACAGCCCACTTTACCATTGGAGTGCAGGTAGGCACCGACAACACCGGATTCAATCACGACCGGGCGACGAACAGTGATGTTTTCACCGATTTTCTGAACCAGCGCCATACGTGCTTCTTCCAGATCGCCTTCCATCAGTTTGGCCACATCGGTTTCACGAGTGTCTGCCAGCTTGGCAAGAACCAGATCAGCAAATGCATTAAAATTGGCATCGCCAGCAGCGAAGTCAGTTTCAGAGTTCACTTCTACAACAAACGCAACACCGTCTTGAACCTGAATACGCAATTTGCCTTCGGCAGCAGTACGGTCAGCTTTCTTGGCCGCTTTCAGACCAGAGTTTTTACGCAGGTCTTCAATTGCTTTATCAATATCACCGTCATTGGCAGTCAGCGCTTTTTTGCACTCCATCATGCCCAAACCAGTACGTTCACGCAGTTCTTTAACCAGAGCGGCCGATACGTTCGCCATAATCCCAATCCTCTTTTGTTAACTTGTCTTCAATTTTTTTGCTTAAAAAAAAGGGGGCACGCCCCCTTTTTTACCGACCAGAGCTGTCAGTTATTCAGCAGGTGTTTCTGCTGCAGGCGCTTCTTCAGCCGCCACTTCAACAAACTCATTGGCAGCCGGGCTATTTTGCTGCTTGCCTTCCAGTACTGCGTCTGCAACAGCAGAAGCGTAAATCTGGATGGCACGAATAGCATCGTCATTGCCAGGGATTACGAAGTCGATACCGTCCGGGTTAGAGTTGGTATCAACAATACCAACAACCGGGATACCCAGTTTATTGGCTTCTTGAATCGCAATACGCTCGTGATCCACGTCGATCACAAATACCATATCAGGCAGGCCGCCCATTTCCTTGATACCACCAATGGAACGTTCCAGCTTGTCCATTTCACGGCTACGCATCAGAGCTTCTTTTTTGGTCAGCTGCTCAAAGGTACCATCGGCTTGTTGCGTTTCGAGGTCACGCAAACGACGGATCGACTGACGAATGGTTTTGTAGTTGGTCAACATGCCACCCAACCAGCGATGTGCCACAAATGGCATGCTGGCGCGTTCGGCCTGTTCCTTGATGATTTTACCTGCGGCGCGCTTGGTACCAACAAACAGAATCTTGTTGTTACGGGCAGCAATGCCTTCGATTTTGGCCAGAGCCGCATTCATCGCCGGAACCGTGTGCTCCAGGTTGATGATATGAATCTTGTTACGTGCACCAAAAATGTAACGACCCATTTTTGGATTCCAGTAACGAGTCTGGTGACCAAAGTGAACACCTGCTTTCAGCAGGTCACGCATATTTACTTGTGCCATTTCAAATACCTTATATATATCGTTGGGTTAAGCCTCCACGTACCCAATGAGTCGACTGCATAACCGAAGTTTGCAGCACCCCGACACATCGTTGCGGCACGTGTGTGATTTAGTTGTTGATCCAAAGTCAATTGCTTGCTTTGTTCAACGGTGCTTACAGCGCGCGCTTTATACCACTTTGCGACCGGTGAAGCCAGAGCCATGGCGTCCTCCGTCACGAACAATTACATTTAATGATTGTTCAACACTGCCGCCACAACCGATACAATGGCAGCATCTACAAGCGGAATTCTGTGCCTCTACATGACTGTTACCATTAAAACGACTGAAGAAATAGAAAAAATGCGTGTTGCCGGACGCCTGGCAGCTGACGTTCTGGAAATGATTGCGCCTCACGTTGTCCCCGGCGTCTCGACCGGCAAACTGGACACCCTCTGTCATGACTATATTGTCAATGAACAACAAGCCATTCCTGCGCCGCTGAACTACCATGGTTTTCCCAAGTCGATCTGTACGTCTATCAACCAGGTGATTTGTCATGGCATTCCTTCCGATGACAAAATCCTGAAAAAAGGCGATATCATCAATCTCGATATCACCGTTATCAAAGACGGCTATCACGGCGATACCAGCCAGATGTTTTTTGTGGGTGAGCCAACACCGGCCCTCAAGCGTCTGGTCGAAATCACCCAGGAATGCCTCTATCTTGGTATTGATATGGTACGCCCTGGCGTCCAACTGGGAGATATTGGCGCCGCAATCCAGAAACACGCCGAGGCCAATCATTATTCGGTTGTCCGTGAATACTGCGGCCACGGCATTGGCCAAACCTTCCACGAAGACCCACAAGTCTTACACTACGGCAAACCCGGCACCGGCATGGCACTGGAGGAAGGCATGACCTTTACCATTGAGCCCATGATCAACCTTGGCACTCGTTTCAACAAACAGCTAAAAGATGGCTGGACAGTCGTCACCAAGGATCGCAAACCTTCCGCCCAGTGGGAGCACACATTATTGGTCACCGCTACCGGAGTGGAAGTATTGACGGCACGTACAGGTGAAAAATACCGGGCTGACGCATGAGCCCGGAGTTACCTGAGCTGAAGCTCGCAGACCATCCTGCCCTGCTGGCCCAACTGGCAGACAGCCCCAGCCCGATTCCGGTTATTCGCAACATCCTGAAACAGACTCAGCAACACGCGGATGACTATTTCCGCGCCACTCTGGATGCCGAAACCCCGGTACGGTTTCGTTCAGCACAAATGGATGCCCTGCTCGATTGCTTGTGGCAACACACAGGCCTGCAGAATGACGACCTGGCTCTGGTAGCCGTCGGTGGTTATGGCCGTGGTGAACTGCACCCTTACTCGGATATCGACCTGCTGTTGCTCTGTCGCGATGAAGCCGCCATCACCACCAGCTCGGAACAGTTACAAGGGTTTATTACCCTGCTTTGGGACCTGAAGCTGGAAGTCGGCCACAGCGTCAGAACACTGGAAGATTGTCGTAACGAAGCCGCCAATGATCTCACGATTATTACCAATATGCTGGAGAGCCGGATCATCTCTGGTGCTCCCTCTCTGTTCGCCGATCTGAAAGCCATTGTCGACAGCCCGGATATGTGGCCAGCGGCAACGTTTTTCAAAGAAAAATGGCAAGAACTGGAAGCACGCCACGACAAGCACAACGACTCCGAATACAACCTCGAACCCAATGTCAAAAACTCACCGGGTGCCCTGAGAGACATCCAGACCGTCAGCTGGGTGACCACCCGCCATTTTGGTGATGGCAGCCTCCAGTCACTGGAGAGCCGGGGATTTCTGACCAAGTTTGAATTCACACGCCTGGCAGGCAGCATGAAATTCCTCTGGCAGGTACGTTACGCCCTGCATATGCTGGCTGGTCGCGAAGAAGATCGCCTGCTGTTTAACCTGCAGCGGCAAATAGCCAGCCTGCTTGGTTTTGAAGACGACAACGAGCACCTCGGTGTCGAACGCTTCATGACCCGCTTTTATCGCAACCAGCTCTCCACCACCGAGTTATGCGACCTGCTGTTGCTGCACTTCAACGAAGATTTCATGAAAAGCCACGAAGGGGTCAAGCCCGTCCCGGTCAATGAACATTTTGTTTTGTTTAACGGCTATTTACAGCTGACCGACCCACAACTGTTTGCGCGTGAACCAGCCTGGCTCCTGAAAGTCTTCGTCTTGTGTGCCAACACCCCCGACCTGAAAGGCGTTCACTCCGATACCATTCGGGCATTACGGGATCATCGACATCTGATCGACTATGAATTCCGCACCCATCCCGACAACAATGCCTGCTTTATCGAACTGATCTGCCACAAGAACCACGTAGTACGCGAGCTGTCCCGCATGATGCGCTACGGCATTCTGGGACGTTATATCCCTGAGTTTGGCCATATCATCGGCATGATGGAACACGACCTGCTGCATATCCATACTGTCGACGATCACAGCTTTCGGATGATTCGGATGTTACGCCAGCTGCGTTTTTCCAGCCTGCGTAACCAGTACCCACTGGCTTCCAAGCTGATTCATCGTATCCAGCGCCGCGAAGTGCTGTACCTGGCCGCACTGTTACACGACACCGGCAAGGCTCAGGAAGGTGATCATTCCAGCAACGGCGAAGTGATTGCCCTGCAGTTTTGCAGCCAGCACAACCTGCGCCCAACCGATACCCACATGGTCTGCTGGCTGGTCGCCAACCACCTCACCATGTCCCATGCGGCACAACGGCTGGACCTGAACAACCCCGATGATATTCATCAGTTTGCCCGTGAAATCGGCGATCAATACCACCTCGACATGCTGTACCTTATCACCGTCGCCGATATGATCAGCACCAATCCGAAACTCTGGACCAGCTGGCGAGCAGAACAGATGCGGGCCTTGTATTTCAATACCCAGCAAGCCCTGCGCCGCGGCCTGGCCAACCCGCTCAACAAAGAAGAATATATTCGCGAAATCCAGCAAGAATCGCTGTTACAACTGGAAGCACTGGGTTTGAGCCGGGAAACGACGTTATCGATCTGGGGAGAACCCGGGGATGATTATTTTCTTCGCGAAAGCGTCGACAACATCATATGGCATACCCTATCCATAGCCGGTCATGGCAATAGCAGCGCGCCGCTGGTATCCATCCACCAGACCTCGGACCAGGATCGCGAAGGTGCCACCCAGATCTTTATTTACATGAAAGATCATATCGACCTGTTTGCCGTCACGACCGCAACCCTGGATCAGCTTAATCTCAACATCCAGGACGCCCGTATCATGACTTCAGAGTCAGACGACAAGGCGGTCGACACCTATATTGTACTGGATGAAAACAACCGGCTGATCGACGACCCACAACGCCTTGACGATATTCGCCAGGCACTGATCACCGCCCTCGCCAACCCGGAAGAATACTCCACCATTATCCAGCGTCGTACCCCACGACTGCTGAAGCAGTTTCCGGTAGAAACCCAGGTGACCATGAGTAACGACCCGCATATGCAGCGCACAATACTGGAAGTGGTCGCGGCTGACCGGCCAGGGTTACTTGCCCGCGTTGGAGCCATTCTCTCGGAATTTGGCGCCCAGATGCAGGGAGCCAAGATTCTGACAGAAGGGGAACGGGTATCGGATATTTTCTACATTCTGGATCAAAGCGGTGAACCGTTTTCCGATCCCGCCCTGTGCCAGCAACTGCAGCGCGCGATTGTCAAAGGGCTGGATGACCAGGTACAGGTACAAACCGCGGTTTAATGAGTCACTGCGGCGTTATTTCTTTCGATTGATTCGATCGACAAGCCGCACCTTATTCTCAGCAGCCCTAATACCGTCAGTGTACTCTTCTCCGATGCAGCAGAAGAATAGAATGCCAGTCAGCAGCGGCCACCATGCCATGGCTTATGGGGGATGAGGCATAGCCAGTTGCTGGGACTGCCAGCAACAACCCACACGGATTCAGACGAAGACTACATCACAGTAACCGCCAATACGGATATCGATCTGCACTTGTTAAGCGGGCGTCCATTACGTGAGCCAATTGTTCACTACAGGTCTTTTGTAATGAACAATCCGGAAGAAATTGAACAAGCCATTGCCGACGACCAGGCCGACCGTTTGGGTCAACAACCCTGCCTGACCGCCGGCTCGAAAAACAGGCCATCAGGCATCAGTTACGATAATAACCGATCTATTCGGTTGGTTTTTTACGGTGCAAAGGAGCAAAACCTTCGCCGTCCGTAACGTTACTCTTGCGCGTCGCCGGGCGACCTCCCGTCGGACGCTTTGCTCCGGCAGCCGCAGGCCGCGATGGACGTGGCCCGGTTCTGCCAGGTTTGCCATCACGCCCCTTGATTCCATCCTTGCCTTTGCTCTTCGGCTTGCGCTTGCCCGCCGTCGCCGCCTTGCCGGATGCCTTGAGTTTTTTCGGGCCTTTATAAACCGCCACCAGACCTTCGATCTTGCGCGGTTCCATCACGACCTGAATATAACTTTCAATCGCCGCCTTGAGATTCCATTCATAGGGCGAAATCAGGCTGATCGCCAGGCCGGATTTACCTGCCCGACCGGTACGACCGATACGGTGTACGTATTCATCACCCTTGCGGGCCAGATCGTAGTTGATCACCAGGTCCATACCCTCAACGTCCAGACCACGCGCCGCAACATCTGTTGCCACCAGAATATTACGTTTGCCTTCCCGCAACATCTGCATGACATATTTACGTTCATCCTGGGTCATTTCACCGTGCAGCATGGCCACACCATTACGATGACGACGAACAAATTCTGACAGCCGTTCCACCTCGGTGCGCTTGTTCACAAACACCAGGGCTTTCTCATATGTTTCATTGGCCAGCAGCCAGGCAATCAATCGGTCTTTATGGGCGTTATCGTCCGCCAGAATCCGTTGCTGGGTAATCAGGCCATGTTGTTCCTGAATCGTATGGGTGGTGATTTCTTCCGGTTCTTTCAGCAAGTTAGCAGCAATGCGGCCAACCCCTTCATGACGTAAAGTTGCCGACAACAGCAGGGTTTGACGCTCGTTCTTACAGGCGCGCCGGATAATATCCATATCTTCGGCAAAACCCATATCCAGCATACGGTCAGCTTCATCCAGAATCAGATATTCCAGATCGTCCAACTCACAGGTACCGCGTTTCAGGTGATCAACCAGTCGCCCGGGCGTTGCAACAATCAACTCCGGGTTTTTACGCAGCAAAGCGGCCTGATACTGGAATTCTTCACCGCCGCATAACTGGCCAACACTCAGCGTCGTCAGATCACAAAAGTGCTGACAGACCTTGGTCACCTGATTGGCCAGCTCTCGGGTCGGACACATAATCAGTGCCCGAGTGGCCGAATTGGGCGCATCCCGCTCCAGTAACCCCTGCATCACCGGCAACAGATAGGCCAGCGTTTTACCACTGCCCGTTTCAGCGCATACCTGAATATCCTTGCCAGCCAATGCTAACGGCAAGACTGCCCGTTGTACCTCCGTTGGAGTTGCCAATGACAATTTTTCCAGGCCAAGCGCCAAGCGGGGATTCAGAGAATAATCAGTAAACACGTATACGCCTCACAATAATATTGCGGCAATTATAACAGCCGGATGACAGAGACACTCTGAATTAAACGCGCTGTCAGTACATCTATTCTCTTCAGACTAAAGACAATTGACCGTAAACTGACCGCATCAGGATATTCAAAACGGAAAACGATCTCATGCACACTGCCAACACCTCCACCTGCCAATCCTTGCTGCTGACTGGCATTACTGCAGCCCTGCTGCTGGCCGGTTGCTCAACCAGCCCGACAGGCCGCTCGCAATTGATGGTGATCTCACCAGAAACAGCCATTACGGAATCCAAAACGGCATACTTGAGTACCGTCAGCGAACTGGAAGCCAGCGACCAACTGGTCACTGACCCACAACAAATCAGCCGTATCCGCACCATTACTGGCCGCCTGATCACCGAAGCGGTCGCCAAGTACCCGGATACCAGCAGCTGGGAATGGAGCGTTGCCATCATCAATGACCCGGACACACTGAATGCCTGGTGTATGGCCGGTGGTCGCATGGCCATTTACACCGGCATTATTGATCAGCTCAATCTGACGGATGATGAAATTGCCCAGATTATGGGGCACGAAATTTCCCACGCGCTGGCCAACCACACCGCCGAACAAATGTCCCGCGCCATGGTCATTAACGCCGGATTAATGGCCACTGCTGCGGTAACAGACAACAACGCCATGGTGTTGTCTGGCGGTGCTCTGGCAGCTCAATATGCCTTGCAATTGCCCAATAGCCGCACAGCCGAAACAGAAGCCGACCGTATTGGTATCGAGCTGGCCACCCGTGCCGGTTACTCTCCAACCTCGGCAGTAACACTCTGGGAAAAAATGCAGCAAGCCAGCGGCAGTTCCGTACCGGAATTCATGTCTACTCACCCGTCATCCAGCAGCCGCGCCAGCGATCTGGGCAAGCTGGCACCGGAAATGGCCAAACTGAATCCGACGGCTCAAAAATCAGCGGTATATCCTGTGACGATTGTGCAATAAGAACCGGAGTCCAGAAGCCGCCACCACCAATCGGTCAGTACCATTGACCATTGGGATCAGAACAACCGGGGCAGAGGTGGAATGGATTCCAAACCCTGTTCAGCACGGCGTTTTTTGGTATGGCTGCAGTAGCAGCCATATTCTCCGCAGCTCACTCCTCGCAGCTCAATCCCACAACAACTCCTTGTTTATTCCTGCAAGGTGATCGCGAACATCAGCCTTTTTTGCCCGCATCCGTAGCAATGCGCTTGACCACACGGGAAGCCGCGACAAAGCCAAAGGTGCCCGTCACCATGGTCGCCGAGCCAAAACCGGAAGCGCAGTCCAGCCGGGTACTATCGCTGTCAGCAGATTTCATCTGACAGACCGAGCCATCCGGCTGTGGATACACCAGCTGTTCGGTAGAAAAAACACAAGGAATGGAATAGTTACGGCTGGGGTTACGAGAGAACCCATACTCACGTCGCAGCAGGGAACGGACCTTACGCGCCAAAGGATCATTGGTGGTTTTATTGAGGTCGGCAATCTGGATCTGTGTTGGATCAATCTGGCCACCCGCTGCACCGGTTGTTACCACGCGGATTTTACGACGCTTGCAGAAAGCCAATAACGCCGCCTTGCTCTTGACGCTATCAATACAATCCACCACATAATCAAAATAATCGTACTGGTCATCCGGTGCCAGTATCGCCGCCATGTTGTTACCGGTGACAAAATCCTCTACCACCTGCACATCACACTCAGGGTTGATTTGCAGCACTCGCTCGCGCATGGTAGCCACTTTCATCTGTCCGACGTTATCGGTCAGAGCATGAATCTGACGGTTGGTATTGGTGATACAGATATCGTCCAGATCCACCAGTGTCAGGGCGCCAATACCAGAGCGGGCCAAGGCTTCAGCAACCCAGGTACCGACACCACCAATACCCACCACGCAAACGCGGGCACAGGACAAACGCTCAAGTCCGGAAACGCCATAAAGACGGCCGATACCGCCAAATCTGTCTGTATATGTTGGAGTCACTACTACCTCTGAATGCTACGCGTCAATCACCACGGGTGAAGGACGGAGTATATCAGAGCTGGGAAACGCGGGTTTTACTGGGGAAACGCAACCAGCGGGATGTCTGGCTGATACGTTGGAGGGGGATTTCTTCGGCATGAAATTCATTTTCCAGTGCAATCATTTGCTCTGGTTCAATCAAACCGAGCAAGCCCTGTCGTAATTGTGGGATCGGTGCAATACGTGCAGTCAGGGAATCAACCAGCAAGGACATAAACTCTGCAGACAGGTGGGCATGGTCATAGTGATTGATCACCAGTACGGTATCACCGCTCTGTAATTCAAGAGAGATTCGGTCGTCTTTTAACAAGGCGCCCTTGACGGAAGAAAAGAAACGATCAAGATCTTGCTGATAATCAGCCATCTTGTGTGTGGTGCCAGCGGATGCCAAGGCTTCCATCCAGAGCTGTCGAAAGCGGCGTGGTGAAATTTCGTCTTCAACCACTTTTAATTCCAGGCGTGTACCTTCGGTCACAGTACCTTGTTTGCCAGACTCTGCGGTATTGTTCAAAGCCACTAAAAACCAGGACTTGCCCAATACCTCAAAATTACCGTACGTCCGCTCACCTGCCGCAAAAGCGGGAGTGGCCAGTATCAGAAACATGACAAGCACTGATATACGTTTCATTACTACAACCCTGCCTGGATTGAAATGACTTGGATCTGGTATTACCAGAAAAACCCCCTTGCACGACGTGTTAATGATATTTATCACACTAACACAACGCAGGCGTTTATCTTGCCCTTCGCGTCTTTCCGCATCCCTTCAGATTGTCCAACGTTAGCACGACGCACCGGGGACTGGCAGCCTGGTTAACGGGCATTCATCACAAAACGAAAAGGAATATCGAACTCAAAATCTGAGCCAGATAAGACATCCGGCAACGCCTGATAAGGCGCGGCCCGTTCTGCCGCTCGCACCGCAGCCGAATCCAGTACTTCATGGCCGGAACTATCACTGACAACGGCCGATACCAGCTGTCCGTCCCGTTGCAATTTCAAGGTTACTTGAGTGGTGCCTTCCAGCCCGCGCCGCACCGCCTGCTTGGGGTACAGCACCTTCCCGTTTGCGCTCGTCAGCAGCTCCTGATAATAGCGGGTTTCAGCTTGTTGCTGTTCAATCTGCAAGGCTTCCTGACGCATACGCTGTGCCTGCTGCGCGGCCAGTTCAGCCGCCGCTTGTGCCGCGACGGCCTGTATTTCCAGTTGTTGCTGCTGTTCTGATTGTTCAGTGCTTGACACATCCACCGCTGCGTCTGCTGTTGATTCTGCCTCCAAGGGACTCACGCCATCCTCTGCCATGGCGTCAGTACTGTCGGGTAATTCGACGGCTGTATCCGCCGTTTTATCCAGCACTATCGCCGTCTCTGGAGCCGCCTGATTACTGACGGTACTGGCAACCACGTGCTCTGTAGCAGCTGCCGTTGAAGCTGAAGCCGGAGCTGGAGCCGATACCGGAGCTGGAGCCGATACAGGTGCTGCAACCGCGGCTGCCGCATCCAATCGCTCACGTGATGGACGGCGGACCGGTTGGGCCGGTGGTTTGCTTGCGGCCAGCCACCCCTTGATCACTTGCTGACGCCCCGGTGCAGGTTGTATAGACAGCAACCGGGCCTCTTGCAACTGGCGCTGATCGGCAGACATATGCACCAGATCATCCTTGAATTTTTGTGAGCGAGGGTACTGCCCTACCCAGGCAGCCACTAACGCCCGTACAAACCCAGGATCATCCAACTGCAACAGCTCAACCCCGTTAACAGACACCAGCGTTTGATTGCTTTCGTTGGAAATCACCAGATGATCCCCTGCCAGCAAGTCATCCTTCAGCAAATGCATAAAACGGGTGACTTCCGTAACTCGCTGGTTCATTTCCTCTTCGCTGAGATTAATTGCCAGCCCTTCATTCCAGAGCCGATAAAAACGCCGGGGAGAGAGTTCTTCAGCCAGGATATGCATTTCCAGCCGTAGTGGCTGACTGGCGTGTAACCAGCTATCACTGCTGCCACTGGCGCTGTAGACAGAAGCCAGATACACATCGTTATCCAGCCGCTGATAAACCGCAACGCCTTGTAACTCCAGCACATGGGATTCAAGCTCTGCCGCTTCAATCGTCGCCATCGATAACAGTAAGAAAAGACACAGGGAAACCAGGCGCATATCAGATCGGTCCGTAATATTCATCAAACCAGTCTAGATACAAAACATGACAGATTCTTGTCGATATCAGCTCAAATGACGCTTCGGTGACATTTGCATGACAGAACACCGGCAGCCACGGTATGACCTAATCCAGATTGGTCAGCGGAATCTGATCGGTAGACAAGGTTAAACAGGCGGTAATACGCTGCAGCGCTTGCGGATGGCGAATGTCGTGCAAGCTGATACCCGACAGTACCAGCGTCAGCACCTGGTTGATTCCGCCCCAGTTTTCGGCCAATGAGCAGCTATCGGTAATATCACAACCCGACTCAACCGTGCTGCATTCGGTCAGGCTGACCTTGCCTTCAAAGGCTTCCACAATCGTCAGCAAAGGAATTTGCTCCGGACGACGGGCCAGCCGATATCCACCACGAGACCCGCGCCGCGCCTGTACCAGTCCGGCATCAGCCAGGGTTTTTAATACCTTACGAGCGGTTGGCAACGACACACCAATACTGCTGATAATTTCATCAGTGGACTGCTGAGCCCCGCCGCTTTGCGCCAAATGGTTCAGTACCAGCACACCATAGTCGGTCATTTTGCTGATTTTCATGGAGAGTAATTACTCACTTGATCGTCCATTAGCCAGCGCTAGATCGCTGCTTCAGGAGCCACCGCAACAGTGGCATAAACCGGTTTATCACCAAAGCATACCAAATTAGTATTGATTCTGGTAATACCGTGATTACTTGAGTAGAATGGTGGGACTAACGAAATGATGATATCCGCACAGCTTGAGCCATCGTGGCCTGCGTTGACCGCTGAGTTCAGCAGCAATGCTGGCAAGCCATCACCTCACGGTTTGCAATCAGGAACGGAACGATGTCATCCGACCGAGAGATAGCGCCATGACCGATGCCCCAACCCCAGTTCTGACCGACCCCGAAGCGAATCAGGAAATCCACCAGCGTTTCAAAAAAGAATACGCTGCCGGATTTATCAGTGATATCGAATCCGACACCTTGCTCCCCGGCTTGAATGAAGACGTGGTGCGATTTATTTCTGCCAAGAAAGGTGAGCCGGAATGGATGACCGAATGGCGTCTGAAAGCTTACCGCTCCTGGCTGGAAATGGTCGAACCGGATTGGGCTCACGTACAATACGACAAGCCGGACTTTCAGGCACTGTCGTATTATTCCGCCCCCAAAAGCATGGCCGATGGCCCCAAAAGCCTCGACGAAGTCGACCCTGAACTGCTGCGCACCTATGAAAAACTGGGTATTCCGCTGCACGAACAGCTGATGCTGGCCGGTGTTGCCGTCGATGCGGTGTTTGACTCGGTATCCGTTGCCACCACCTTCCGCGACAAACTGGCGGAAGCCGGGGTGATTTTTATGCCGATTTCCGAAGCGGTACACAAACACCCGGAACTGGTGAAAAAATACCTTGGTACCGTGGTGCCACAGCGTGACAACTTTTATGCCGCACTTAACAGTGCCGTGTTCTCCGATGGCTCGTTTGTTTATATTCCCAAAGGCGTCCGCTGCCCGATGGAATTGTCGACCTACTTCCGCATCAACGAAGCCAAAACCGGTCAGTTTGAACGTACCCTGATCATCGCCGATGAAGGCTCCCACGTTTCCTACCTCGAAGGCTGTACCGCGCCAATGCGCGACGAAAACCAGTTACACGCTGCGGTGGTGGAACTGATCGCCCTTGATGATGCAGAAATCAAATACAGCACGGTGCAAAACTGGTATCCCGGCGACGAAGAAGGCAAGGGCGGCATTTATAATTTTGTGACCAAACGCGCCGTCGCCCATACCAATGCCAAGGTCAGCTGGACCCAGGTCGAGACCGGGTCTGCAGTTACCTGGAAGTACCCGAGCTGCATTCTCAAGGGTGACAACGCCGTCGGTGAGTTCTACTCCGTCGCGTTGACCAACAATTATCAACAGGCCGACACTGGCACCAAGATGATTCACCTGGGCAAAAACACCCGCTCCACCATTATTTCCAAAGGGATTTCTGCCGGTAAAAGCCAGAACGCCTATCGCGGCCTGGTGCGTATGAACCCGAACGCAGCCGGTGCCCGAAACTACACCCAATGTGATTCCCTGCTGATTGGTGATCAGTGTGGTGCCCATACTTTCCCCTACATCGAAAGCAAGCACCCTTCGGCCGTTATCGAGCACGAAGCCACCACCTCCACAGTCAGTGACGATCAGCTGTTCTTGTGTCGCCAGCGCGGCATTGATACCGAGAAAGCCGTCTCCATGATTGTTAACGGTTTCTGCAAAGAGGTGTTTAAAGAGCTGCCGATGGAATTTGCCGTCGAAGCAGGCAAACTGCTGGAGCTGTCATTGGAAGGCTCGGTGGGCTGACCCACACCCAGCCCGATACCCCGGTTCCCTTGCGCCCGCGCAAGAGCCGGATCACCAACGTGTATCGGCAAACTCGTTGCCAGCTTGAGTATGACAACGAGGAAAAACAACAGCATCAGACGTCCGTCAACCGACGTCTGAGCAATAAATCCTGCGTCCGACGTCCTGCGTCTGACGCCAGACGAAGACAGGAACAACCATGATCAGCATTAGCAACCTGCACGCCAAAGTGGAAGACAAACCCATTCTCAAAGGCCTCAACCTGGACATCAAACCCGGTGAGATTCACGCCATCATGGGTCCGAACGGTGCGGGCAAGAGTACTCTGGGTAACGTATTGGCAGGCCGCGATGGTTATGAAGTCACCGCCGGCTCTGCCACCCTGAACGGCAAGGACATTCTCGCTCTGGAAGCAGAAGAGCGTGCTCGCGAAGGTCTGTTTCTGGCGTTTCAGTATCCGGTTGAAATTCCCGGGGTTTCCAACCTCGAATTTCTCAAGGCGTCAGTCGATGCCATTCGCGCTCACCAGGGCAAAGAGCCACTGGATTCAGTCAGTTTTCTGAAAAAAGCCCGAGAAAAAATCAAGGCCGTTAACCTCGACCAGAGCTTCCTCAAGCGTGGTGTTAACGAAGGCTTCTCTGGCGGCGAGAAAAAACGTAACGAACTGATGCAAATGATGATGCTGGAACCGTCATTGTGCATTCTCGATGAAACCGACTCCGGTCTGGATATCGATGCCCTGCAAGTGGTTGCCCATGGCGTCAATGCCATGCGAGATCCAAACCGCTCTTTTATTATCGTGACTCACTACCAGCGTCTGCTCGACTACATTGTGCCGGATTACGTACACGTACTGGCCGATGGCAAAATCGTCAAGTCCGGTGGTAAAGAGCTGGCACTGGAACTGGAAGAAAAAGGCTACAGCTGGCTGGAAAGCGAAGCCTGAAATGGCGAGCTTTTGTCTGTCTGGCGTCAAGAATCTGAACCCTGACGCGTTACAACACCACAGTCCGGAGAGTTAAGGTGGCTACTGTTTTTCAAGATCAACAACTGCAACGAGTCAACGGCACCCATGCGCCAGACTGGTTACAGCCCATTCGCGCCCAGGGCAGTGCTGCATTTGCCGCTGCCCCCTGGCCGACCCGCAAAACCGAAGCGTGGAAATACTGCTCGCTGAAAACCCTGGCCGGGGACAGCTACCATGCTGATATCCCCCCTATCACCGCGGCCAATAACAAGGATCTGGCAGCAGCGGCAACCATCGCCGGACTGGACAGCTATCAGCTGGTGCTGGTTAACGGCCAGATCCATCCCGAGCTGTCCAGTGCATTGGCGTTGGAGCAAGTGGTACTGTTTGAGAACGCCAATACAGACCAGCAAGCTGCCATCGCTGAACAGTTGGCCAACGCCCGCCAGCAATCGAATCATCACCTGTTCAACGACCTTAACGACGCCGTGCTCAACAGCGGCGTACTGGTCACCATCGGCCGTAACAGCCAGCTCGACAAACCGCTGCAAATCTGTTCCATCAACACCGGAGCCGAATCAGCCTACAGCGTCAATAGCCGGGTTCTGGTGGTATTGGAAACCAATGCGGAACTGACACTGATTGAACAATTTGCTTCCGTCTCTGCACACGACGATAACAGCTTTACCAACAATCAGACCGATATCCAGATCGGCGACAATGCCCGCCTGACCCATTACCGCCTGAACCGGATGCAGTCCGCCAGCGCCTTTATCGGCAGCAGCCGCATCGACTTGCAGCGTGATGCTCACTATCAGGCGTTTCATTTAGGGTTGGGGTCAGCACTGACGCGCAACGATCTGGTGGTTAACCACAATATAGGTGGTTCGCACTCAGAGATTTCTGGTGTATATGTGCCGCAAGGATCGCAGCTGGTCGACTTTCATACCTGTATCGAACACGCTGCCGCCCATTGCACCAGCAACGAAGTATTCCGCGGCATTATCAACGACCAGGCCAAAGCCGTCTTTAACGGCCGCATTCATATTCACAAGGATGCGCAAAAAACCCTGGCCGAGCTGAGCAACAAAAACCTGTTGCTGACCAACAAGGCTGAAATCGACACCAAGCCAGAACTGGAAATCTACGCCGACGATGTGAAATGCGCCCACGGTGCAACCGTCGCCCAGCTTGATGACAAGGCCCGTTTTTATCTGCAAAGCCGCGGCATCAGTGAACAGGATGCCCAAGTGATGCTGAGCTTTGGTTTTATCAACGAACTGCTGGATGCCCTGCCGCACCCTGCCATCGGGGACTGGTTACGCCCGCTGCTGGCGCAACGTTTTGGCCGCGCCCCGGCGTTTACCACCGAACAAGTGGAGGCCTTGTCATGATCGACGCCTATGCCACCGAGACCCGCCGCTACATCGAACAGATCCGTCAGGACTTCCCGGCACTGCAACAGCAGGTCCATGGCAAGCCACTGGTCTATCTCGACAACGGCGCGACAACGCACAAACCCAATGCAGTCATTGAAGCCGAAGCCAACTTCTACCGTACGGTCAATTCCAACGTCCACCGTGGTGCCCACTATCTCAGTGACGTGGCGACCGAACAGTTTGAAGGTGCCCGCCGCACCGTGCAGCAATTTATTGGTGCTCTGAAACCGGAAGAAATTGTCTGGACCCGTGGCACCACCGAAGGCATAAACCTGGTTGCCGCCACCTGGGGCCGCAAGCACATTGGCAAGGGTGATCGTATTCTGGTCAGCGAGATGGAGCACCACTCCAATATCGTGCCCTGGCAAATGCTGTGTGAGCAGGTTGGTGCTGAGCTGATTCCGATTCCGGTGAAAGACAATGGCGAACTCGACCTCAACGCCATGGCCGAATTGATGGAACCCCGTGTCAAACTGATTTCGGTGGCCCACGTGTCCAACTCACTCGGCACCGTGAACCCCATTCCGGACATTGTCCGTATGGCCCGCATCAACGAATCCGTCGTCATGGTGGATGGCGCCCAGGGCGTATCCCACTTCGATATCGACGTATTGCAACTGGATGTCGATTTCTACGCTTTCTCCAGCCATAAATTATTCGGCCCGACCGGTATGGGCGTGCTGTACGGCAAGGAAGAGTTGCTCAATGACATGCCGCCCTATCAGGGTGGCGGTGAAATGATCGAACGCTGCTCCTTTGCTGGCACAACCTACAACCAGCTGCCTTACAAGTTTGAAGCCGGAACGCCAAACATTGCCGGGGCGATTGGCCTTGCCGCCGCGATCAACTATCTCAACGGGCTTGACCGCAAGATACTGGCGGCCCAGGAAGAAGCACTGATCAAAAAAGCCCATGCCATGGCGCTGGAGCTGGGCGGTATCCGTATTATTGGTGAAGCCGCCAAAAAAGCCTCGGTCTTCAGCTTCTTGCTGGAGGGAGTGCACCCGGCGGATGTTGGTACCCTGCTCGACCAGCAAGGCATTGCCGTACGCACCGGCCACCACTGTGCCATGCCCTTGATGGAACGTCTGGGTGTTCCCGGCACCGTGCGGGCTTCGATGGCGTTTTACAATACTCTGGACGAGGTTGATGCCTTGTTCAAAGGGTTGGAAAAAGCCAAGATGTTTTTGCTGTAATGATTCGTGACCGATTGAGGACACACCGATGAGTATTGAAACCTACGACCCGAATGCCGCTGCCGATGTCAGCATGACTGCTGCAGCGATCCAGCACATCCGCAACATGCTGGCCAAAAACAGTGACAAGACCGGCGTCCGCCTGGCGGTCAAAAAGAGCGGCTGCTCCGGCTTCAAGTATGATATCGATTTTGTCGACGCTCCCAGTGACGGCGACCAGATTGTACAGGTCGCCAGCGATGTCACCCTGTATGTTGCTGCCGATGCCAGGTCCTATGTCCGTGGCACCGAAATCGACTTCACCAAAGAAGGCTTGAACAGCATCATCAAGTTCAATAACCCCAATGCCCGTGATTTGTGTGGCTGTGGTGAATCCTTTTCGGTCTGAGTCGGTGTAAGCTTGCCCGTCTTGTCTGGCAACTGATGTTTGGCACACCAGCACTGCCACTCCGCGATACCGGTCGCCATACCGTCATCGCGGAGCAAAACCTTCGCTACAGGTAATTCTTTTATGGAAAAACGTATGGTTGTTTCGCTGGCCGAATGTCCAGCGCGACAGGTACCTTCCGGTATTCCTGCCACCATTCCGCCAGGTGTGTTTGTCACCATCAACCAGGCGCTGGGTGGCAACTACACCGTTACCGTGAACGGCAATATGATGCGCGTGGACGGCACGGATGCTGCCGCACTGGGGCTGGAAGCAGAACAAATCGAATTTGCCGCACACGATGACGGCATTGTTCGAAAAGATCAGGTCGAGCAGGCCTTGCGGACGATTTTTGATCCGGAAATCCCGATCAACCTGCTTGATCTCGGTCTGATTTATGGCATCGATATCGATGGCACCCAGGTCAATATTCGCATGACCCTGACCGCCCCCACCTGCGGTATGGGGCCAGTGCTTATCTCTGACGTCAAATACCGGGTCGCCAAGGTACCCAATGTCAGTGCTGTCAACGTTGAACTGGTGTTTGAACCCCAGTGGCATCGTGACATGATGACGGAAGAAGCGCAGCTCGAAGCCGGTCTGTTTTTCTGACCGGGGGACATGATCCCTGCCCCATCTGGAGACAAATACAGCCTATGAATATGACCGAAACCCCGGAGCAGGTGGTGCTCGAACCGTCCAGCGGCAAGGCCAGTGCCTGCCTGATCTGGTTACATGGCCTGGGGGCCGATGGCTACGACTTTGTCCCGGTGGTGCAGCATATGGGCAGCCTGATGGACACCTCTCAGTTGCGCTGTATTTTCCCCCATGCCCCCAAACGCCCGGTGACCATGGCCAATGGTACCTCGATGCGCTCCTGGTACGATATTCTGGCCATGACTCCCAAACGCACGATTGATCCCGACCAGCTGGCCGATTCCGTCAATCGTATGTATCGCCTGATCCAGCAGCAGATCGACAGCGGTATTCCATCCTGGAACATTTTTATTGCCGGTTTCTCCCAGGGAGGGGCTGTCGCGTATCAGACCGCCTCCAGCTTTGGCCAGACACTCGGTGGCCTGATTGCCCTGAGCACCTACGTGCCCGATGGCAGCCGGGTAAATCCGTTCAAACTGCATCCGGCCAACTGCCAGCTGCAAGTCATGATTGCCCATGGCACAGTCGACCCGGTGGTTCCTATCTCGCTGGCAACAACGGCGCTGGAACAGCTGCGTCAGCATGGCCTGCAACCACTGTGGTTCAGCTATCCGATGCAACACGAGGTGTCGCATCCTGAAATTGCCGATGTCTGCCGTTTTCTCAGCAGCTGCCTCAGTCATACCCGGGCTTCCTGATCTTTGTATATCCAGCCATGAATCACCACCACACGCTGAACTCCGCCGCTGGCTTTGGTATCCTTGCGCCTTTCGATTTTCGGCAGCGGATTTCATCATGATCACCATGTACGGCATCAAAAACTGCGACACCATCAAAAAGGCCCGCAGCTGGCTCGATCAGGCAGCGATTGAGTTTACCTTTCACGATTACAAAAAAGACGGGCTGGACCCGGCGCTGGTTGACCAGTGGCTGTACGAGCTGGGCTGGGAAGCCTTGATCAACAAACGCGGCACGACCTGGCGCGCCCTGCCGGATGACCTCAAAACCCGGATGGATAACGCCAGTGCGCGCCAGGCCATGCTCGAGAACCCGTCGATCATCAAACGACCCTTGCTGGATACCGGCAGCCAGAAGTTACTGGGTTTCAAGCCAGATACTTACGCCGCCCTGTTTAACCAACCACCAGCAACCCAAACCGATTAATCAAACCCGATTAAACAATCCACAGACTGACTGGCTGCCCGTACCTGTCTGGCGCAGCGGAATTGAATTGAGGAATATGACATGAGTAATGCATTTGCACTGGCCATCGGTGTCGGCACCAAAAACAGCAAAGGAGAATGGCTGGAAGTCTTTTACTCCAAGCCCTTGCTCAACCCCGCCGACAGCCTGATTGAAGCGGCCAAAAGCGCCCTGGGCTACGAAGGTGGCAACCAGGCGATTGAAGCCGACGGTGGCGACCTGAGTGCATTTGCGGATGCGCTGGCAGAACTGGATGCCACTCAATCCGGCCTTGCCCGTGCCTGCATTGAAAGCGAACAGCCGGTGGTAATCACAGTACTGGCAACCGATGCCCAGTCCAGCAGCACGCCCGAGGTATATCTCAAGCTGCATTTGCTGTCCCATCGCCTGGTCAAGCCACACGGTGTTAATCTGGCTGGTATGTTTGGCTTGCTGCCGAATGTCGCCTGGACCAACCAGGGTGCCATCGATCTGGCAGAACTGCCGGCGGCCCAACTGGATGCGCGCCTGAACGGTACATTGCTGAGCGTCAACAGCGTTGATAAATTCCCTCGCATGACCGATTACGTGGTACCTGCAGGCGTACGCATTGCCGATACTTCCCGTGTCCGTCTGGGCGCTTACGTGGGTGAAGGCACGACCATCATGCACGAAGGGTTTGTCAACTTTAACGCCGGTACGGAAGGCGTCTCTATGGTTGAAGGCCGTATCTCAGCAGGTGTTGTGGTCGGCAACGGTTCTGACCTGGGTGGCGGTTGTTCGACCATGGGCACCCTGTCCGGTGGTGGTAACATTATTATTTCGGTGGGCGAAAACTGCCTGCTGGGCGCTAACGCCGGTATTGGTATCCCACTGGGTGATCGCTGTACCGTTGAAGCCGGTTTATACGTCACCGCCGGTACCAAGATTCTGGTACTGGACGACCAGAAAAATGTGGTTGAAACCGTCAAGGGCCGTGACCTGGCGGGTAAATCCGATCTGCTGTTCCGTCGTGACTCCATCAGTGGCGCAGTACAGTGCGTGACCAACAAGAGTGCCATTCAGCTGAACGAAGAGCTGCACGCACACAACTGATCCAGGCGTTTCCAGCATTGATCAGTCAGCCATCGCAGTACCGTTTTACGGCCTGCGATGGCTCTTGCCTGCACCCTGTTTGCTAGCCGCTTTCCTGCCCCGGTAACCAACCGGAATTACAGTCACTAAAAGTATTGCAAACTCTTATCATTTAGATACAATGTCTACCACTGATAGTCATTCTCGATTGCGGAGATCAGCAATATGTATGTGTGTCTGTGTAAAGCCGTTACCAATCAACAAGTCAAAGATGCGGTTGATCAAGGTCAAAGTTATGGTGAAATGCGCCGGTCGCTCGGTCTGGCTACCGACTGTGGTTGCTGTGGACGCGCTGCCAAGCAACTGATCCGCGAGCATGTCAGCACCCTGCCCGCTTGTGAGTTTGCCAATGTTGGCTGATAACAGCGCAGCAGTACACGACACGCTATGACAGCCTGACGAACAACAGCCGACAGTCATTCGCAGCCAGTTGGGTTGCTACTCGTCGCTCCTCCAGAACACTCAAATCGCATCCCACAACAGCCGTAAACCGATCAAGCCTAACGCCAGATAAATAATCCGGTAAAAGGTTTTGTCGTCTATCAGTGCCTGTAATTTCACACCGTAACGAGCACCCATCCAGGCAAAAGGCATCAGAATCAGTGCGGTCATCAGGTTGGCAGAACTGAGCTGCCCCAGCAGGCCATAAGGAATCAGCTTGACCACATTCAGGCAGGCAATGGTCACAACCATGGTGGCCAGATATTCAGGCCGTGGTAACCGCAACGGCAACAGATACAAATTCAGCGGTGGCCCACCGGCATGGGCAACAAAACTGGTAAAACCGGTCATCAGGCCACACACACGGGCAACCCACGGATGGCCCTGCCGCGGCTCACCCAACGCCTGCTTTTTACCCAACCCCCACAGTGCAAACGCCAATGACAATATCCCCAGCATCATCTTGATCATGTCGGCATTCAGCCAATCAAACAGCAGATACCCCACGACCAACCCCAGGGCCGCCGGTACCAGCAAACGCCGCAGTTCCTGCAGGTTCTGTTTACCCCACCAGAAACGCACACTGAAAAAATCCATCAGTAACAACAGCGGCAACATAATGGCCGCGGCCTGACGGGGGTCGATATAAATGGTCATCAGGGGGACGGCGACCACGCCAACCCCACCGGCAAAACCGGACTTGGAAATCCCGGTAATCAACACTGCAATGACCGCCAGCAGCCAAAAGCCAGGCTCAAAACCCATCCACATGCGATATTCCTTACTTTGATAAGCTCTCAGTCAGTGAGCGAGACAAGATACTATCGTGACCAGACCGCCCTTGTCGCAGTCAACGCCCTTACCAATCATTGAATCACCACACACAAGATTGAATTATCACCCTGCTGCCCTGACGTGATAGCGTTTTGCCCGGTAATCTTATTACCCGGTTGATCATTGACCCACAACATCGGTCATCTGATCTGAGTGCCGAGCGCTACTACGCAGCCCCTTACCCAGGACGCCTTTCCCATGTTGTCTACTGTCTCGATTATTATTCCTATTTTTGCTGTTATTGGCTTGGGCTTTTACCTGGTACACAGTCGTTTTATCCCCAAGGACATGCTGCCGGTATTATCCAGGCTGGTACTGTATTGCCTGATTCCGGCGTTGACCTTTGCCACCGTATCGCAATTGGACTTCAGCCAGATTCAGGCCTGGGATTTCCTCGGTGTGTATGCAGCAGGGGCCTTGCTGGCCCAGATCGTTGCACTGATCGTATTTCGCGGCATGCTCGGAAACAACCTGTCCACCAGCGCAATCAAGGCACTGGGCTGTTCCATGCCCAACAGCATCTTTATCGGCTACCCGGTGGTCGTACAGGCCTTTGGAGAGGAATGGGGCCATACCTTTGCTTTCGCTGTGATGGTCGAAAACATCGTTATTCTGCCGGCGGTACTGATTATGGTGGAGCTGGGCAGAAGCAAGGAAGACCAGCAACAGGCGTTGTCGATCATCACGGTACTGGCGGGTATTATTCAACGGCTGATCAAAAATCCGATTATTATCGCCATCGCCGCGGGTTTGCTGGTTTCTGTGGCAGGCTGGTCTCTCCCGAATCCGGCCCTGCGCACCTTGACCCTGTTAGGTAACGCCGCTGCCGCCATTGCCCTGCTGGTGATTGGTGGCTCACTGGTTGGCAATACCTTGCGCGGCAACCTCCGTGATATCAGCTTGCTCAGCACCATCAAGCTGCTGGTTCATCCACTGGCGGTGATGTTGGTATTGATACTGTGGCCCGACTTTGACCCGACATTGCAAACCCTCACCATTGTTTATGCTGCCTTGCCCATGGCGGCGCTGTTTCCGATGGTTGGCAGTCATTACGGTATGCGCAACTTCTGTTCCAGTGGCTTGTTGGTGGCAACGGTGGCGTCATTTTTCACCCTTACAACGGCGCTGTTATTGCTGCTCTAGGGCGGCTGCCACAAACCGCAGCAACACAATAACACCAATAAAAAAGGGCTTGTTTCCAGGAAACAAGCCCTTTTCTTCAGGTGTCGATCACACGTCTGTCATAGCTTCAGCCCGGAAGGCTTGATCAGCCCTTCGCTACACGCTTTTTCTTCTCTGGATCATCAAACGGCAGAGTATGGGCAATGGCCGATACGTCAAGGCTGCCTTTGACCTGGAGCGGTGCGCCCTGTTTGGCGTAAGGCACTTCAAGACGAGCAATGGCCATGGAGCGGTCAGTCAGGCGCGAGTACATGGCACAGGTGATAACTCCGACTTTTTTGCCGTCAGCCCAAAGTTCGTCGCCTTCAGCAGCAGCTTCCTTGCCTTCCAGCAATACGCCAAAGATGCTGAAACGCTCTTTGCCCTTCAGGCGGAAGTGTTCGTAGGCACCACAGAATGCAGTTTTGTCCTTGGATACGGTGAAGTCCAGACCCAGTTCCCACAGAGTGTCGCCCGCAGGTTCGTTTTCGAACGGGTACATCTCGGAGTTATCAAACGGAAAAAACAGCAGATAGCTTTCGGTACGCAGCCAGTCGAGGGCGGTAAAGGAGCAAGGGATAATGCCAAATTCCTTACCCTGTTCCAGCACGTTGTCCCAGATCGTGGCAGCGTCAGCAGCTTTGCAGAAGATCTCGTAACCACGTTCACCAGTATAGCCAGTACGTGAAATCGTTACCGGGCAACCAAACAGGCGGGCGTGAGTATGGTGGAAATAAGGCAGATCACGGATGCCAGGAACATGCTCGGCGAGGAAATCCACCGCAGCAGGGCCCTGCAAGGACAAATCGTGCATATCGTCATCGAACAACACTGCGACCTGTTTGCCGAGCGCAGCCTGGGTCAGGCGTTCGTAACCGGTACCAGTACCATGCACCACCATAAAGGAGTTGGGGCCCATACGATAAATAACGCAGTCATCGATAAACTTGCCTGCTTCGTTCAGCATACAAGCGTAAACCGCTTTACCAGGATAGAGTTTGGAGATGTCACGAGTGGTCGCCCACTCCAGCAGGCTTTCCGCATGTGGACCAACATAGTGCACTTTCTTCAGACCCGATACATCCATCAAGCCCGCTTTGGTACGGATTGCTTCGTGCTCGTCGGCCAGAGTGTAACCGCTGTTACTGTAGGTCCATGCTGTAGGCAGACCGTTCCAGTCTTCCAGGTTTGATCCCAGGGCTCGGTGTTTTTCCGCCAGTGCGGCGATACGCCATGAATTAGCCATTTGTTTCTCCGTTCGTGTAGACAGTACTTAATCCCTGCAAGGGAATTATTATTCCTGAGAGGAAAGGCAAGTTCCGGGCCATGGATTGCCAAACTGATGATTCCTATGAGGAAAAAAATATTTCTACTCGGATTTCACCCCAAAAACGACCGGATTACCGCTCACCGCACCCAATAGCCGCCTTCTTTTAGGTCAACCAAGTACCAAATAGCATCATATTGGTGCAATAAATCAAGCGGTCAATGCAGTAAATATAGAGTGAGCAACAAGATGCACACGCTATAAATAAACGACAAACCATAAAACCTGTGCAACACGGCTCCCGTTTATTACACATCGACTGTCCGGTATCGCCGGTTCCCGGTGTTATGGCAGCAGTTTGAAAAACAACCCGATGCAGGTATCTGGCACAACCAGGCTGCGCCGCCGCCCGGATATCCGCTAAACTCCACCTCCACCAATCAGCAACAACGGCCCGTGGCCTACGATGGAATCAACCAATGAACAAAACTATTTACGTATTAAACGGCCCAAACCTGAACCTGCTGGGCAAGCGTGAACCAGAGATCTATGGCAACGAAACCCTGCAAGATGTTGAAAACAAGATGCGTCAGCGGGGTGCTGGGTTGGGCCTGACCATCAAGTTTTTCCAGAGCAATCACGAAGGTGAGATCATCGATCGCATCCATGAAGCGCGCGATCAGGCTCAGGGGATTATTATCAACCCAGCGGCCTATACCCATACCTCGGTTGCTATCCTCGATGCGCTGAACACCTTTGAAGCGGCAGTGGTCGAAGTGCATATCTCCAACGTCCATAAGCGTGAAGCCTTCCGTCATCACTCCTACGTCTCCTTGCGGGCCGACGCTGTGATTGCGGGTATGGGAACGCTGGGTTATCAGGTTGCTCTCGAATACTTTGCCCAGTAACCCCTGCGAGTTGCAGTGTCGGCCTGTACTGGCAGGCTTGTATTAATCCGGGGAAACAAACCGACAATACCTACACCTACCAATACCTGCCGGTGGGCACCGTAGCGGCTGTTATCTGAGCGCGGTTTCAAGCGCCAACACCAAACCCTCACCACGCTGTCCAAATACATCAGAAAGTAGACAGATACAGTGCTTCGACCTTACTTCTGGCCCATTCGGTTTTACGCAAGAATTTTAGCGATGACTTGATCGACGGATCACTTTTGAAACAATTGATATTGATCTCCTGCGCCAATCCACTCCAGCCATAATGCTCAACCAGACGCTTGAGTATGTTTTCCAGCGTCAGTCCATGCAGGGGGTTATTGGGTTGTTCGTGTGCCATGGGTGTTACCTCGCAGAAGCCAATAAAAAACAGAGCGAAGTGTTAGTCCAAAGAGATCAAAGGTAAAGGGGACATCTATTTAATCCTGCACGACTCTGCGCGAGTGTTGCCGTTGTTCAGGGCAAGGCGACGAATGCAGCGAAATGACGAGTCCTTTTCAAATTCGTCAACACCGCACTGGACGGCGGCAACCCGCGCCCTTCGAAACCATCCGGTAGCCCAGATAGCCCAGAGTGAGCACCGGATTAAATAAATGTCCCCTAAAGCAGAAACCTTGATAAAAACAACGGACAGGAACCTGCCTGGAATCAGACAGGAAAAGTAATAAAAGGACGGATGCTATTTAGCCAATGGCAAAACTGAATGCCGACTATTTCATCAGTCAAGCAACGGCGAGCTGCTGTTGCAAGTGAGCAATATCGATCATCAGACTGATATTACGTACCTTACCGCGCTGCAACGTCCAGGTAATTGCACAGGTAATACCAACCAGTTTCTGATTGGGCTGAAAGCCGAATACCGGTTTGACAAAGCTTCCGCAGATGGTCATTACACTGATAGCACGGTCGCCATCGGTCATAATGTCTTCAATCGCCAGATCAAAATCAGTGATCGCATTATGCAGGGTGTCGATCTCCTTGATAAAACCATCAATATCATTGGTTTCGAGAGACTGTGAGGCATGGTAAAGAAAGTCCCGACTTACCATTTGCTTCACAAGATTGAATCGACCTTTTCCCCAGGCATTATGTATAAATTGCTCAACGAGCATTTTATTATCGGTGGTCATTGCCTTTTCCGTGGGTTGTTACTTTCTGTGACAGCGGGCAGTGTAGATTTTGTATCGAAGTGTAACCACTCCATAGCCAAGAAAGCGTGACATGGTTCCGCTGGAGTTCACCTAACGGTACTGTTTCCCTCTGTAACGGTAGTCCATACACGACTAACCGGTTTCCAACCCTTTCATTCTCTTACTTAACACACCGGCCAACTCACACAAATATCACGTGATACACCTGCCGGTAACATTTACCGCTAGGCTGTCCACAAGGCTCATGGCACAGTAACCGCTCCCTGATACTAGCCCGACAACAGAACCATGAACAAAGCGAAACGCACCGAAATTTTCAGTCGTCTGCAGGCGGCCAACCCACACCCCAAAACCGAGCTGGAATACCGCACTCCTTTTGAATTGTTGATTGCCGTATTACTATCGGCCCAGGCAACGGATGTCTCGGTCAATAAGGCGACCCGTAAACTCTATCCGGTTGCCAATACGCCAGAAACACTGCTGGCACTGGGTGAAGAGAGACTAAAACAATACATCAAGACCATTGGCCTGTTTAACAGCAAAGCCAAAAACGTCATCAAACTCTGCGACATTCTGATCAATAAACACCAGAGCCAGGTACCGGAAACCCGAGAAGCCCTTGAAGCTCTGCCAGGCGTTGGCAGAAAAACAGCCAACGTCGTGCTTAATACCGCCTTCGGCCAGCCGACGATTGCCGTCGATACCCATATTTTCCGAGTATCCAACCGTACCCGTATTGCCCCCGGCAAAGACGTCAACGAAGTAGAACAACGGCTCATACGGCTGGTGCCCAGGGAATTTCAACTGGATGCTCACCACTGGCTGATTTTGCACGGGCGTTATACCTGTGTTGCCCGTAAACCCCGCTGTGGTTCATGCTTGATTGAAGATTTATGTGAGTACAAACAAAAAACGTCCGACTGACAGACATGCCATCACATCATATCGGTCTGTTCGGTCTGTGTTTTGCTGCATCTCCCGGCCCGGCTTCGCGGGTCGGAGTACGAGATGGTGCATATAAGTACTCCTCCCGCTCTCATTATCCGGCCCTGCATTTAGCCGTTTCAATGTCGGAGAGCCTGTGATAGCAGGTAGTCTCCAATCTTGAAGGCTTCATAACAGACCTTGGAGCCGGCCTCACAAAGTGAGTTTAATCCGTTGCCAGTTTCGCTAATGAATGAGAGTCTAATACTCCCGAAATACGCGTCAGAATAATGGCCAGCGCCACAATCAAAGCCCCAATCCAGGGAGTATCCATTAACGACAAATCTTCGACTATCACACCACCCAACATAGAACCTGCTGCCACTCCAAGATTAAATGCGGCAATATTCAGCCCCGATGCCACATCCACTGCATTCGGTGTATAACGCTCCGCCAATTGCACCACGTACACCTGCAAGACAGGTACGTTACCAAAGGCAAAAGCGCCCCAGAACAATACCGTCAACACCGCCAGTGCCGGGGTATTCGCGGTAAAGGTAAAAATCAGCAGTACCAGCGTCAGAGCACAAAAAATAATACTCAGAGCCTTGATGGGTCCATGAGAATCCGCCAGCTTGCCACCCCAGATATTACCGACGGCAACCGACACACCATACACCAGCAGCACCAACGCAATCGCATTGGGTCCAAAGCCGCTCACCTGCTCCAGAATCGGCGCAAGATAAGTAAACGCCGTAAAAGCACCACCATACCCCAGTGCCGTAATGAGGTAGACCAGTAATAACCGAGGCTCCATCAACACCTGAAATTGTTCACGCAACGTTGCTGGTGCAGATTGCACAAGATTCTTTGGTACCAGAACGGCACTTCCTATCAACGCAATAACACCCAATAACGAGACAGTCAAAAACGTAGCACGCCAACCAAAATGCTGACCAATCAAGGTACCCAGGGGTACGCCAGTGACCAACGCTATCGTCAGACCGGTAAACATAATCGCAATAGCGCTGGCCTCCTTGTCCTTGCTCACCAGACTGGTGGCAATGGTTGAGCCAATGGCAAAGAAAACACCGTGTGCCAAACCGGTAAGAATTCGCGCTGTAATCAGGCTTTCGTAACCCGGCGCTTGCCAGGCAGCCAGGTTACCCACCACAAACAACCCCATCAAACTCAATAACACGCTTTTACGAGACCAGCGCCCGGTCAAGGCCGTCAACACCGGGGCGCCGATAGCCACCCCAACCGCATAAAGGCTGATCAGCAAGCCCGATGATGGCAACGATACGCCCAGGTCTTGAGCGATGGTGGGAATCAATCCGACAATCACAAACTCGGTAGTACCAATAGCAAATGCACTCAACGTGAGTGCCCACAAAGCGAGAGGCATGAAATAACTCCTGAATTAATTTGCAGAGGAGTATGGGCAAAGATAATATTGCAAAAAACATCACAATAAACAAAAAACCTTTGCACTTATGACAAATATATCCAAGACGGATGATCTCGTCATTCTACTGGCAGTTTTCGATCTCGGCGGCTTCTCGGCAGCAGCCAACAGCCTTGACCACCCTGTTGCCAAAGTCACCCGTGCCATTCAACGACTGGAGCAACGGCTCGACACCAACCTGTTCAACCGCACCACACGCAAAGTCGAACCGACCGAAGAATGTATAGACTTTGTGCAACAAGTGCGCAAAGGTCTGGAGTATCTGGAACACGCAGAAGAAACGCTGCAATTACGCAAACAGGCACCATCGGGCTGGTTACGGGTGGATGCCGCCAGTCCGTTTATACTGCATCAAATCGTCCCTCTGGTGACTGAGTTCCAGCAGCGCTATCCGCTGATTACCCTGGAATTGGTCTCTAACGAGAGTGTTATCGACCTGATCGAAAAACGCACCGATGTCGCGATCCGGATTGGCCAGCTTGACGACTCTAACCTGCATGCCATCAAGCTTGGCCGCAGCCCTCTGCGACTGGTCGCCAGTCCCAATTACCTCAAGGTTCATGGCACACCCCAATCTATACAAGACCTGCATCACCACCGACTTATCGGTTTTACTCGGGGCAGTACACTGAATCATTGGCCACTGTCAGATTCGTTTGAAATACGCCCATCCATTGCCGCCAGCAGCGGAGAAACGCTGTTGCAACTCTGCTTGGCCAACCAGGGAATCGCGCTGATTTCTAACTTTATGGTAGCGGCGGCATTGAAGAACGGCGCACTGGTTGAAGTACTGCCAGGAGTCATCAATCGGCACAGCCCACGCCAGGAAGTACATGCTGTGTTTTACCGCAACACCACCCTGTCGAAGCGTATTTCAGTTTTTATTGATTTTTTAGCAACTCGACTGAGTCTGTAAAATTAATACGGCAGCCGCAGTAATCTGCTGCCGCTGCGACACCCGGGTTGCCTACACACCACGCAGTGGTTCATGCTTGCCGAGGTGATTACGCCACGATAACTTACCCAGCGTCCCGCAGAAGCGACGCATCATCACCATACCGACCCAACCGAATACAGAGAGGCCCCCATGAGAATGCTGCACACCATGTTGCGAGTAGGAAATCTGCAACGTTCCATCGATTTTTATACCCAAGTGATGGGCATGGACTTGCTGCGTCAGAACGATAACCAGGAATATCAGTACACCCTCGCCTTTGTGGGTTATCAACCCGAGAGTGAAGGCACGGTACTGGAACTGACCTATAACTGGGGCCAAAGTGAATACGATCTCGGCACCGCCTACGGCCATATTGCACTGGAAGTGGATGACGCGGCAGAGGCCTGTGAAAAAATCCGCGCCAGTGGTGGCAATATTGTCCGCGAAGCCGGCCCGGTTGCCGGAGGCAAAACCGTGATTGCCTTTGTTGAAGATCCGGATGGCTACAAGATCGAACTGATCGAAAAAACACCGGATTTCCCGATCGAGCTGTAAATAAACCTTGTGCCTTGCCTTCCCAAGGCAGGCGGCAAGCGATCGTCCGATTGACCGGTCGCTTGCGGTGTGGCCGCGGCGTTATGCTAAAACCCAGTGATTACTCACACCGGCTCAGACAGGCTGGGCAACGCCAGTCGTGGTGTTGCCCACAGCCGCAGTATCGGCTGTGGCACTGGCTGTCACATTGGCCGCGGCTTTTTTATTGGCCAGGGCATGCTGTTGGTCGCAGCTTGACTGGTCTTCTTCACATACCCGCCGCGTCAGGGCCAGAAAAGCCCCCAACGATGCCAGCAACAAGGAACAGGCCACCAGAATCGCAACCGGGTAATACAGATTACCGGCCAATTCCAGCTGGCTGTATTTGATGATCATAATCAGCGCTTCCAGCACCAGAGCAATACACACGGTACCAACAAAACGCGAAATCGTACGGCGCACACTGACAAAAACACTTTCCCCTTGCTCATCCGCAGTGTATTCCTTGCCGACCCCAACACCGAGTTCATACATGGCGAGGGCAATCACCAGGTTATTGATCGACTTGATAACATGAGTAATCAACTCAATTTCCGGATTCCCGACTCCCGAGAAAAAATCACTGACCGCAAGAAACACCAGCAGCAATGCGATCAAATGAAAAATGCCCGAAAACAACAGGGCGACCGCAGTTTTATACTCAAACAAGCGGGTACCTAACAGCATGGTAAAACCACCTCGACAATACTCAGAATAAAAATAATCCGGGCCTCACACAGGTCAGTACCGGCACTCATGACACATAGAATGCGATACCCCGGTTCGGCAGAGGTTCCCATAAATTCAGTTTGGGATAAGGCAGAGTGAAACATCAGGGCGGAGAGACCCCGGCAAAACAAACAGTAACCAGAGCAGATGGATACACCAGCTCAGCCCCACGGATACAGCGCATTCCCACCTGGGGCAGGGATGCGCATTTTGCTCAGACAACCTTACAGCGTTTTCAAATAAGCAATCAGGTAATCCTGCTCGGCCTTGTCGGTAATCGCGACATGACGCATACGGGTACCGGGTACCAAGGCTTCGTTATCCTGCACCCAGAGCCGTAACTTCTCTTCTGTCCAGCTAAACCCCGCAGCCCGCAGCGCATCCGAATACGCAAAGCGCGGCAAGGAGCCAGCCTGACGTCCAACAACGCCAGTCAGGCTTGGACCAAAGGTATTTTTGCTGGAATCTTCTGAATGACACGCATGGCAGTTTTGCGCGAAGACTACCTGGCCTTGAGCGGCACGCATATCATCCCCGGCATTCGCCAGCGACGCAGCCAGAGTAGCGGCACACAACAGCACAGAACCCAATGACTTTTTCATAACAACACTCCTGATAGAGACGGGAAACGATGGAATCCATCCAGTGTATGCAGTCGTGTTTGCTTGCCATCCTGTACTTCGGTACTGTTCCCGGGGCTCCTGTGAGACAGATCAATAAAATACGTATTTTGGTTTATTCAGGATTTACACCCGCGGGAAACGGGCGTTACCCAATGCGGCAGAGGCTCAACCCTGGCACCCAAATAAACCAGAGCATCAACCTGACTCACGCCATCAGATTGAACCAGACACCAGTCAGGCATCGCTTATATCAACCGGTCAAGCACAGCAGCTGGCTGGCAACGGCCAGCCAGCAAGTCAGGTTACTTTGCTGTGCTGTTTGTGCTGTTAAAGTACTCACGGGCCAGACGGAAGACCACCGGGCTCAGCAATGCCAAAGCCACCAGGTTTGGAATCGCCATCAAGGCATTGAGAGTGTCCGCCAGCAACCAGACAAAATCCATGCTGATCAGGGCACCAACCGGCACACTGAGAATCCAGACAATCCGGAATGGCATAATCGCTTTCACCCCAAACAAATATTCTGCACAGCGTTCGCCGTACAGGCTCCAGCCCAGAATTGTGGTAAAGGCAAACACCGCCAGCGCAATCGCCACCAGATAATTACCAACACCAGGTAATGCTTGAGCAAAGGCTGCCGATGTCAACGCCGCACCGGACTCACCGGAAGTCCACAAGCCAGAGGTCACAATCGCCAAACCGGTAATCGAACAAATAATAATGGTATCCAGAAATGTTCCCAGCATCGCAATCAGGCCCTGACGAACCGGGTCGGTCGTTTGTGAGGCTGCATGGGCAATCGGCGCAGAGCCCAGACCCGCTTCGTTAGAGAACACCCCTCGCGCCACACCAAACTGGATCGCAGCCCAAACCGCCGCACCGGCAAAGCCCCCTTCAGCAGCCGATTCGGTAAAGGCATACTGCATAATCAGGCCCAGCGCGGCGGGAATGGCTTCGACATTCACGATCAATACCGCCAACCCTGCACACAAATAACCGATCGCCATTAATGGCACCAAAGCACCGGCAACCGAGCCAATACGCTTGATGCCACCCAACAGTACAGCGCCTGTCAGCACCATCAGAATCAAGCCGGTTATCCAGCTCGGCAGAGCAAAGTTGCTCTCCAGTACCGCTGCGACCGAGTTGGACTGCACCGTATTACCAATACCAAAACCGGCGGCCATACCAAAAACCGCAAAAGCGGTGCCCATCCAGGCCCATTTGGCACCCAGTCCGTTCTTGATGTAATACATGGGGCCACCAACATGATTGCCCTGTTCATCCACTTCGCGATACTTCACTGCCAGTACCGCTTCGGAAAACTTGGTCGCCATCCCGACCAGCGCGGTACACCACATCCAGAACAAGGCACCAGGCCCGCCCAGAAAAACAGCCGTGGCAACGCCGGCAATATTCCCGGTACCAACCGTTGCGGACATCGCCGTCATCAAGGATTGGAAAGGAGAGATATCGCCTTCTTGACTATCTTCTTCGTTGGCCTGACGCCCCTGCCACAGCAAGCTGAACCCGGCTCCAATTTTAAAAATGGGTGCCAGTTTCAAGCCTATTTGCAAAAACAGCCCCACTCCCAGAATCAGCACCAACATCATTGGCCCCCAGACCACACCGTTGATAGCACCGACCCAACTGGTTAATACATCCATACTTATGCTCCGCCTTGATTACATTATTAAAATTCAAACAACGCCCCTTGCCTCACTGTCCAGCAGTCAAAAATCAATAGCCTTCAGTGGATATTTGAGCGTCAATTGATGCGCAGTAAAGTAAAAGAATTGGTTTGGTAAATGGCTTCGAATTCGCTATTTTTTCAGTTTAATCAACTGCAAAATACGACCGATAAAAAAGATAAGCCCAAAAAATACCTGCCAGCCAATAGAATCAACAATTATGACAATCTTCGTCCGTTATTGGAGCCAGCTGGCAGTGGCGTGGGGATACATCGGTAATACGGCAAAACCGGTTCAACGGACACAGACGGATTTGGCACAACGGACGCAGACGGAGCCGGCCCCAGGAAATTCAAAGCTGCAAAATCACCGTTATTCCGCTTAACCAGCGCCCATAAAAATGCCGGGTAACCTCACGGCAACCCGGCACTTTCAATCAGGTGTAGTCCAGCTTAACGCAAGATTACAAACCGTCAGCAGACTCAGACAGATACTTGGCAACACCTTCCGGAGAAGCCGTCATGCCTTTATCGCCTTTGCTCCAGCCAGCTGGGCAAACTTCGCCGTGCTCTTCGTGGAATTGCAGCGCTTCAACCAGACGTACCAGCTCATCAATGTTACGACCCAGTGGCAGATCATTGATGTTAGCCGCACGTACCATACCTTCCTTGTCGATCAGGAAAGCACCACGCAGCGCCACACCACCAGCGGTTTCAACGTCGTATGCTTTACAGATGGCGTGGCTTACGTCAGCCGCCATGGTGTATTTGACTTCGCCAATACCACCGTTATCGATGGCTGTGTTACGCCATGCGTTGTGAGTGAAGTGAGAATCGATGGATACGGAAATCACTTCAACACCCAGATCGCTGAACGTTGCCATACGCTTGTCCAGAGCGATCAGCTCGGATGGGCATACAAAGGTGAAGTCCAGCGGGTAGAAGAACACCAGGGCGTATTTGCCCTTGGTGGCTTCGGCGAAGTTGTATTCATCAACGATGGTTCCATCACCCAGTACGGCTGGAACTGTAAAATCAGGGGCTTGCTTACCTACCAGTACGCTCATATTTCTCACTCCATTTGTATTGAACATCTCAGCCGTGATCGGCCGTGTATCAAAATGATGCTGGGATCATACGCCACGCCAAGACACGGTCAAACCGGTGTTTGAATGAAAAGATCGAACGATTACTTTTTCCCATGCCTTTGATAGCAGCAGACTATCCCGGCTGTTTTGGTGGCTGTCAGCCCGATCTGGAGCCGCCCATGACAGCCTCTCTCAATCGCGATAATCCTGGGTGTTAATGCCGTAACGGTTGAGTTTCTGGTTGAAGGTACGGCGCTCAATACACAGGTCTTCCAGCACCGCCGCTACCTTGCCGTTATGTTCCGCCAGCTTGGAACGTATCAGCTTTTCTTCGTAGGCTTGCACCATATCTTTTAACGACTCCCCTGCGCCTACATCAAAGGTATTGTTGGTATCCAGTTCGATGGCGTTTTCGATATGTCGACAACCCCGGATGGCATAACGGGTAGCAACGTTGATCAGCTCCCGAACGTTACCCGGCCAGGAATATTGCAGCAGTACCTGACGGGTGTGAGAATCAGCCAGCCGATAATCGGTACCAAAATTGTCGCACTGTTGATGCGCGTAATACTCAAACAGCCGCTGGATATCCCCTTCCCGGTCTTTTAATGCAGGAATACGCAACTCCGCCACTTGCAGCCGAAAAAACAGATCCTGACGAAAAGCGGGGTTATTACGCAGCTCGTCCTTGGTCGCCGAGATCACCCGGCAATCGATGGCAATTTCCTGATTGGAACCAAGCGGGGTAATCAACTGATCGGATAACGCCCGCAGCAACTTTGCCTGAGTCGTCAATGGCAGACTTTCGATTTCATCCAGAAACAAGGTGCCGCCATTGGCGTGTTGCAGTTTGCCGGTACGGGCACTGCCGGCGTCGGTAAACGCGCCCTTGGCATGGCCAAACAATTCGGCCTCTGCCAGTTGCTCGGGAATGGCGGCGCAGTTGAGAGCAACAAACCGTCCGCTTGAGCGACGACTGAAGCGGTGTAACGAGCGCGCAACCAGCTCTTTACCAACCCCGGTATCCCCATAAATCATCACGGGAATATCCATCGGCGCAAACTGCAGGACATCGCTGCGCAAGCGATGAATGGCCTGACATTGCCCGACGATCACCTGTTCGATGGCGGCACCATTTTCCAATGACTGATGGGCTTGTAATAAGTTAAGGGCATGAAGACGCTTATCCACGGCTTTTTGTACCGCTGCCAGCAGATAATCGGTATCAAAGGGTTTTTCGACAAAATCCGTAATGCCCTGCTTCATGGCATCGACGGCAATGGAGATATCACCATACCCAGTCATCAGAATAACCGGCAAATCCGGGTCAATTTTGAGTGCCTGACAGGCAAACTCAAAGCCGTCGGCATCGGGCATACGCAAATCGGTCAGAATGACCATTGGCTGATTCACCGTCAGCCGTTTCAGCAAAGCGGCCGGCGAGGCATAGGTACTGATAAGTTGATACTCGACCGATAACAGGTCGGACGTATTGATCCGCACATCTTCGTCGTCGTCGATGATCACAATTTCAATATCGGCCGCACTCAGTGGCGACGCTTCAGTATCGGTCATTGAACAGCTTCTTTGTTATTGTCAGGGAACAGCCAAAGGCAATTGCAGGGTAAAGCGGGCACCGGTTTCAGCCCCATCATGACTGATGTTCTCAGCATGAATATCCCCGTGTTGCTGTTGCACAATCTCATACACAATCGACAACCCGAGACCAACGCCTTTACCCACTTCCTTGGTGGTGAACCAGGGGCTGAACAGATGCTCCATAACCGCATCATCCAAACCACCGCCATTATCTTCCACCACCAACTGAATATGACTGGCTGTTGCACTTAACTCAACCCGAATCCGGGGCGATGCGGTTTTTTCCAAGGCCTCCATGGCATTTTTAAGCAGATTGGAAACCGCCAGATCAAACTTGATGGCGCTCATGTTTACCCGGTTGGCCGGAGCCACCAGCCGATCGATCAATTCAATCTGGATCCCGCGCTCTTGCCATTGATCGTGATGCAAGTCGAGCATTTGCTGAATCAGGGTCGCCACATCCAGCAAGCCAATATGATTGCTGTCATCGTAACTGAAGCTCTTCAGTAACTGGATCACATCCCGCATCTTGCTGCCCAGAGGTTTTAACCGGGCGGCGGATTCCATCGCCCCGGACCAGTTTTCACGCTTGACCTTGCCTTCAATGGCAGCCACGGAACTGTTGATTGCCGCCAGTGGCTGGCTCAGCTCGTGCACAATGGTGGCCGCCATATTCCCCAGCGCTGCCGCCTTGCTCTTTTGCAACAACTCTTGTTGTGCCACCTTGAGTTCACGTGTCCGTTCGTCAACAGTGGATGCCAGCGACGCATTCAGCTTGACCAGCTGTTCTTCGGCCCGCTTGCGCCGCACAATATTGATCAGCGTCATCAGGTAATGCTCGCTGTTATCGTAATCCACCCGGGCCAATGCAAACATTACCGGCACCGGCGATTCACCAATACGTGTCCAGGTTTCAAAATACTGCGGCGTGCGCTGCAAATCGACCAGGTACGAGTCGAGCCCATCGAGGGATTTCAAGCGCAGTAAATCCACCACATTGGCAACGCCGTTTTCATTAAAGGAAGCACCGGCCAGCAACAGGTTTTCGGCATAGTCGTTCATCGAGGTAATGCAGCCTTCGCCGTCGAATACCAGCACGCCGATGTGAATATGATCGATCAAGCGCTGCAAGTCTTCACGGCGACGAATTTCTGTCTGGCGTACTTTGGCGCTGTAAACGGCCTTTTTCTGCCGCTCCCGCATCAGCAAATACCAGAAACAGCCCAGCAAACTGACAATAAAAAAACACGCCAGCGTCGGTAACAGTATTTGCCGGTGACTGACCACATGATGCAGCGTCCAGTCGGTACCATTCACAGGGAAATGATCCACCAGCCAGGTTTTACCATCCACTTTCCAGTAGTCCGCTCCTCCCGTTGGCAACATCGACAAGAAGGGGTCAGGCTGAAACAGCAGTTCATGATTTTCTTCCGGAAACTGGCGCTCGCGATACACCTGATTCAATTTTCGAATTGGCAACGGTGCTAACAGTCGATAGAGCCACTGGCTATCCGACGCCAGGATAATGACACCATTGGCATCACTCACCAGCACCCGGTCATGACTGCTCTCCCAACTGTCGAGCAAGCTGGCCAATTCCAGCTTGACCACCACCACACCGATAATACGATCATCAACCCGTACCGGTGAGGATATAAAAAAGCCCGGTATCCCGGTGGTCATGCCTTTGGCGAAATAAAACTGCCGCTCTCCCGTCGCCATGACACGGGCGAAATACGGCCGAAAACCATAATTATGGCCCACAAAACTACCGATTTTATCCTGATAGTTGCTGGCCGCTGTCACCCGTCCATCCGGGCGCAACACATACACAATATCGGCACCGGAACGACGGGCCGAAAAGGCCAGCTCATTGTTGGTCGTAAGGTCGTCCAACGTGGACTCGGAATAGGCTGAACGCAAATGAGCAATTATTTTCTCATTGCGCGCCAGCAAGGCAGGCAGGTATTCAAACTGATCGATCGAGGCCCGTAATGATTGCTCAAAGACGGCGGCCGAACGGCGATTGTCGGCCGAAACAGAAGCGATTTTCAGGAAATAGAAAACCAGAGTCACCAGCGTAATCAGCGCCAGCACCATCCATAACCAGCGCCGTCCAACCGGTGCAACAACAGAAGAGGTTAATGGGTTTTCAGCAGCCGCAGCAGAAGAAACGTTCACAGTAGCCAGTACTCGGTTGATAGCAAACTCCGGCAGCTGCCGCTGCCGGAGTGCAGGCCCGCCAGCTTACGCGTAGCCCATCAGTCCCGGCAACCACAACACAATTCCGGGGGCAGCGATCAACACGATAATCGTGAAGACATCCGCCACAAAGAAAGGTGTACAGCCGCGGAAGACATCCTGAACCGAACACTCAGGACGAACCCCCGCCACCACAAAGCAGTTAAGACCAATCGGCGGCGTAATCAGACACAGCTCCGCCATTTTCACCACAATGATACCGAACCAGATGGCGCAGCCTACCCCGGACACACCAAAGGCCGAATCCACCGCCGCAACATCAGGGCCACCGTTCAACGCCATCACCGCAGGGTACACGACCGGCAGGGTCAGCAGCAGCATGCCGATAGCATCCATAAACATCCCCAGCACCGCATAAGCACACAGGATAAACACCAGGGTCAGCATCGGGCTCTGGTCAAGACCGACCAGCCAATCGGAGAACGCCGACGGCAAATCGGCAAAGCCGAGGAAGCGCACGTACAGCAAGACACCCCAGATTATGGTGAAAATCATGACTGTCAGCTTGGCAGATTCCAGCAGCGCATCTTTCAGTTGGCTCAGCTTCATGCCCTTGTGCAAGGCCATCAGCAAGATCACAAACGCACCCAGAGCACCGGCTTCAGTCGGTGTACCAACACCGCCGTAAACACAGATACCAATGATACCGACAACAAACAGAATCGGTGATGCGCCCGGCAGCGTGGCGAAACGATCTTTCCAGGTAAAGCCGGTCACCGGTGGCCCCAGCTTTTTATTGGTCAACGCCAGCAAGATAACCAGACCGCCGTAAATAAACGCCGATACCATGCCCGGAATAAAACCGGCCATCAGCAAGGCACCAACATCCTGCTCCACAATAATGGCGTAAATCACCAGGATAGAAGACGGTGGAATCAACGATGCCAACGTTCCACCCGCCGCAACCACACCCGCCGCAAAGCGTTTGTCGTAGCCCAGCTTGAGCATTTCCGGTACCGCAATACGGGCAAATACCGCCGACGTGGCTACCGATGCACCCGACACTGCCGCAAAACCGGCGGTCGAAAATACCGTGGCAACCCCCATACCGCCGGGCAACCAGCCCAGCCATTTTTTCGCGGCATCAAACAGCGCCCGGGTCAGTCCTGCGTGATAGGCCAGAAAACCAATCAGAATAAAAGTGGGAATCAACGACAGCGCCAGTGACGATACCTTTGAATGCGGAATGGTACCGGCCATTTTAATGGCCACTTCAAAACCTTTTTCAAACCCCAGACGGGCTGAAAAAATCCACAACAAGCCCAGAAATCCAGCCAGTGCAGCAGCAAATGCCACCCGCAACCCCAGGATGACACACAACAGCATAACGCCAGTTACCCAAAGACCGATCGAGATCGGGTCCATGGCAGACATGGTTTCCCATAAACTCATACTCAGTCCTTCCCTTGTTCAGGGTTTGTATTTTCATCAATATCGAATGAAGCCGTAGCCACCGTTGCCGCTTCACGAGCCGCAACCACCGCCGCGCTTTCAACCAGAGGCACGGCCACCGGATTCGGAGAGCCGGAAATCAGCGCACGGCTATACCCCCAGGCTTGCAGAATCAGACGCAAACACAACAGCCCCAAAGCAATCGGCACCACCAGCTTGGAAGGCCAGGTCACCAGGCCAATATCAAACGAGGTATCACCATTCACAAATGCACGGTTAAAGTGTTTATACGAGCCGTACATCAGCAATACACTTAACACCAGCATCACCAGCACGGTGAACAATTCCACCGCCCACAACCAGCGACCCTTCAATTGACCAATCAGAATATCCATTCGGATATGACCACCATCACGCTGGGTATACGACAGCCCCAGAAACGCCATAAAGGCCATTCCCTGCTCTACCCAGTCGATGTAACCACTCACAGGCAGGTCAAAAAACCAGCGCCCCAGAATATTGGCCACCGCCATAAACACCAGCATCAAAATGACGCAGCCGCCCAATAACGACAGCAGAGACTCCAGCCGATAATAAAGCTGGTCAGCCCGGCTTAATACAGATTGATCGACCAGAACGGTCGCGCTTGCAGACATGGTCAGACTCTCTTTGCAAAAAAATCATCAGGGGAAAAGAGCCGGGAACCCGGCCCTTTCAAAAGGTACTTATTCGCCTTTGAACAAACCGGTGGTGTATGCCAGCAAGGCTTGGGAATCGAATTGTTTTTCGTATTTCAGCACCCAATCCTTACGTACCAGCTCAGCGACTTTATCCAGCATGGCCGTTTGCGCTGGCGTAAAGGTCACCTTGGTTACCTCGTGCTCTTGCAAGGCTTTTTCGTAACCGGCAACCGCATTGGTGTTGTAGTTTTCCACGTAATACGCCATCGCTTCTGGCACGGATTCCAGCAAGACTTTGCGGTAAGCAGGTTTCAGGTCTTCAAAGGCTTCGGTATTCATAACCACCGGACAATCACCAGAACCCAGGTTCAGGTTGGTGGTCGCCCAGGTACCGATATTGGTGGTATTGGTCGCCAGATGTGCGTGGGGAGCAAAGGCAGCAGCATCAATCACACCGGAATCCATCGACTGACGCACTTCACTGAACGGCACACCGGTTTTGATCGCGCCAAATTGCGTCAATACTTCCAGTACGCCACCCGGACCACGGGTCCGTTGACCGTCAAAATCTTCCAGCTTGGTCAGCACATCGCCTTTCGCCACCAGGTTGTACTGCGGCAGCGGTGTTGGCATCAGCAAGGTAGCGTTCCAGCGGGCCATGTCTTTCTTGACGATGGGATGTTGATACACCTTGGTGTAGATTTCAGCCACGCGGGCCAGCGAGACATCCTGCGAGAACGGCAATTCGTTCACCGTGATGGTCGGGTTTTTACCGGCATGATAAAACGCACAGAACTGCGCCATCTCGAATGCACCGAATGAAATACCATCAAGGTTTTCCTTGGCCTTGCTCAAGCCGCCATAGGAAATATTCATTTTGAACTCGCCATTGGTTTTTTGCTCAACCAGTTCGGCCAGTTTCTCTACGTTTTCAGTAAAGGCGCGTCGTTTACCCCACAGTGATACATTCCAGGTGGTGTCGGCCATTACTTCAGGAGCAATAAAAGACAGGGACAGGGCGGAAACAAGCGTGAGCTTTTTGAAGGTGTTCATTCGGTATTCTCCGATGTCGGGCATTATTGTATTTGTATCCTCCGACAAAGCAGTATTCGGGCCAAAATATAAGTTATTGATTTTTATAATATTTTTAATAAACCGATATTCGAATAGGTCAAAAAACTCCTGCCTTTTCTGCATAAAAAGGAATTTTTTTTCTCATTGTTCGATTTTTTCAGTCAGCTCCTGCAGCTGTATTTCCCCAATCGCCAGCCAATTCTGTTGCCCGACCGGATTTCAGGCGCTCAACATTCTCCGTGCAACTGCTGCGCGTACAGTGGCAAGGCTGTATACTGTCCGGCCATTTTTTACCGACCAGATCAGTACTTTATTACCTGTAACTGGCGGGTAAATCCCACAACATGTGACAACAGGACGCTCCATGGCCAAACGTACTGCATTGTATGCAAAACACCTGGAAGCCAATGCCAAGATGGTAGACTTCGCCGGGTGGGAAATGCCGATTCACTATGGTTCCCAGATCGTCGAACACAAGGCCGTTCGCGAACACGCTGGTATGTTTGATGTATCGCATATGACTATTGTTGATCTGTCTGGCTCCGACGCCACCGATTACCTGCAAAAACTGCTGGCCAACGATGTCTCGCGCCTGCAGGAAAAAGGCAAGGCACTCTACAGTGGCATGTTGAATCAGGATGGCGGCGTGATCGACGACCTGATCGTCTATAAAGCCGACAGCGGTTATCGCCTGGTGGTCAACTCCGCTACTCGCGCCAAGGATCTGGAGTGGATGGAAAAAAACCTGCATGGTTTTTCCAATATCTGCCTTACCGAACGCCCGGAACTGGCCATGCTTGCCATCCAGGGGCCGCAAGCCATCGCCAAGGTCAAGCTGGTCAAACCGGAAGCAGCCACCGCCATTGATGGCCTGAAAGTCTTCCAGGGCCGGGGACAGGCCGAATGGTTTTACGCCCGCACCGGTTATACCGGTGAAGACGGTCTCGAAATCATGGTGCCCGACGCCGAAATTGCCGCCTTCTGGCAATCGCTGCTGGAAGCCGATGTCCAACCTTGTGGACTGGGCGCCCGTGACACCCTGCGCCTGGAAGCCGGCATGAACCTGTACGGCAACGACATGAGCGAAACCGTTAGCCCGCTGCAAGCCAATATGGCCTGGACGGTTGCCTGGGAACCGGCCAGCCGCGACTTTATTGGCCGGGCAGCGCTGGAAGCTGAAAAAGCCGCAGGCGTACCCACCAAGCTGGTTGGCCTGATTCTGGAAGGTCGCGGCATTATGCGTTCGCACCAGAAAGTGATTGTCGACCTTGGCACAGACGGTCAGGGCGAAGGCGAAATCACCTCCGGTACCTTCTCACCAACGCTGGAATGCTCCATCGCCATGGCCCGGGTGCCGAAAGCCACCGGCGATCATTGCCTGGTAGACATTCGAGGCAAGCAGGTCCCCGCCAAAGTCGTTAAGCTGCCCTTTGTACGTAACGGCAAAAAAGTCTGCGAATAAAGACTAACGTCTGACGGGAGCATTGCCCCAGGCAATTCTCCCGACGACAATACGCAGTAAACTATCTACCTGATGATTTTTTAACAACTCACTCACTGGTGTTGCAACAGTACGGTCAACCGCCCGCGTTATCCTTTTATGGACGGGTAAAACGGCGAGTCGGACACGGTTTACACCAGTAACCGTTATCGGCTCTCACGTTTTAGCGCCACACTGGCAATGCCGAAGCCTGGAGAAAACCAATGGCCAATGTACCCTCAGATCTGAAATACGTCGCTTCTCACGAATGGGTGCGCATCGAAGCCGACGGCACGGTGACCATCGGCATTACCGACTTTGCCCAGGAAGCACTGGGTGACGTGGTATTTGTTGAATTACCCGAAGTGGATGCCGAATTCGATGCCGATGCCGAATGCGCAGTGGTCGAGTCTGTCAAGGCCGCCTCCGATATCTATGCACCACTGGCCGGTAAAATCATCGCCGTTAACGAAGACCTGGTCGATGCGCCGGAAAAAGCCAACGAAGACCCATACGGTGAAGCCTGGTTCTTCAAAATGGAACTGGCCAACGCCGCTGACCTCGATGGCCTGATGGACGCCGCGGCCTACACCGCCGCATGCGAAAGCTGAGCTGTGGCTGTGATAGTGCATTAACCGGTGCAACAGGGTAACGCGGGCTTGCGACCCTGCTGCACCATTAACATCTCTTGCGGGATACCGATTCAGACCGCCGGATGACGATCGATCGATACAGTCTGTTTCGCTGTATCCATACCGATCGGTCGCCTGCGGCCTCTGCCAATCGACACATAAATACAAGGTATGCATCGGATGTATTAGCACATAGCGTGACTTATACACCCGGCTGACACGCCAGACGAACCTCTGACCCTTCAGGGGTTCTTTGCTTTTACTGAGGGTAACTTCTCAATGACACAAACTCTGTCACTGCAACAGCTGGAACAACACGACGCTTTTGTCGGTCGCCATATCGCCTCCAACGGCACCGGCCCGGATCAATCAGAAGCCGCCGCCATGCTCGCCGCTGTAAACGCCGACTCCATCGATGCACTTACGGCTGAAATTGTCCCGGCCGACATTCTGCGCCCCCCCTTTCTGGACATCGCTCCCAGCAAGACAGAGTTTGAAGCGCTGAACTACCTGCGCCGTCTCGCCACCCAGAACAAGGTCTTCAAAAGCTACATCGGGCTGGGCTATCACGACACCCTGATGCCGCCAGTGATTCTGCGCAACGTGCTGGAAAACCCAGGCTGGTACACCGCCTACACCCCCTATCAGCCCGAAATAGCCCAGGGTCGCCTCGAAGCGCTGCTGAACTTCCAGCAAATGATCATCGATATGACCGGCATGGAACTGGCCAACGCCTCCCTGCTGGATGAAGGCACCGCCGCCGCCGAAGCCATGGCCATGTCCAAACGCTCGGTCAAGAAAAACAAATCCAACACCTTCTTTATTGATGAAAACTGCCTGCCACAGACCATCGACGTAGTCAAAACCCGCGCCGCCGCCTTTGGCTGGGATATTCTGGTTGGCCCCGCCGACGATGCCGCCAGCGCCGACGTTTTTGGTGCCCTGTTCCAATACCCCGGCAAGCAGGGTGACGTGCGTGACTTCACCACCATCATCGATGCTCTGCATGCCAATCACGCCATGGCCACCGTGGCCACCGACCTGATGGCATTGGTAGCGCTGAAAGCTCCCGGTGAAATGGGAGCCGACATTGTTCTCGGTAACGCCCAGCACTTTGGTGTACCCATGGGTTTTGGTGGCCCACACGCAGCATTTTTTGCCACCCGTGATGCCTTCAAGCGCTCCATTCCTGGCCGGATTATTGGCGTCTCTATTGATGCCCAGGGCAAACCGGCATTACGTATGGCCTTGCAAACCCGCGAGCAACATATTCGCCGCGAAAAAGCCAACTCCAACATCTGTACCGCCCAGGTCTTACTGGCTAACCTGTCGTCGTTCTACGCGGTTTATCACGGTCCCAAAGGCCTGAAAACCATCGCCGCCCGTATCCACCGGCTAACCGATATCCTTGCCGCCGGACTGACTTCAGACGCCGCTCAAACCGCTGGGGTCACACTTGCCAGCAGCAGCTGGTTCGACACTCTGACCCTGCGTGTCAACGACCGCGCCGCCGTACTGGCCCGCGCCGAAGCCGCACAACTCAACCTCCGTGACGACGCCGCACTGGGATTAACCCATGCCGGTCAGCCAGCCGATACACTGGGCGTCACCATCAGCGAAAAAACCAGCGCTGCCGACATCGAACAGCTGTTCGACGTTATTCTCGGCAACCAAAATCACGGCCTGGATGTATACGCCCTCGATGCCGACATTGTCACCAGCGCCGCTCAAGGCCGCTCATCCATTCCGGCCGAGCTGACCCGGACCAGCGACTTCCTGACGCATCCGACCTTCAACCAGTACCACAGCGAACACGACATGCTGCGCTACCTGAAGCGGCTGGAGTCCAAGGATCTGGCCATGAACCACAGCATGATCACCCTCGGCTCCTGCACCATGAAGCTCAACGCCACCACCGAAATGATCCCGGTGACCTGGCCAGAATTCGCCAATATCCACCCCTTCGCGCCAGCTTCCCAAACCCAGGGCTATGAAGCCATGATTGGCGAACTGGACGACTACCTCAAAGCCATTACCGGCTTTGATGCCATCTGCATGCAGCCCAACTCCGGTGCCCAAGGTGAATACACCGGCTTGCTGGCCATCCGCAAATACCACGAAAGCCGCGGCGACGGGCATCGTAACGTTTGCCTGATTCCACGCTCTGCCCACGGCACCAACCCCGCCTCCGCCCAAATGGCGGGTATGCGTGTGGTTGTGACCAACTGCGACGACCAGGGCAACGTTGACTTCGACGATCTCAAAGCCAAAGCCGAAGAGCTAAAAGACCAGCTCTCCTGTCTGATGCTGACCTATCCATCGACCCACGGAATTTACGAGCAGGGCGTCAAGGAAATTTGCGCACTGATCCACGCCAACGGCGGCATGGTCTACATGGACGGCGCCAACCTCAACGCCCAGGTCGGCATCACCCAGCCCGCCTTTATCGGCGCTGACGTCACCCATATGAACCTGCATAAAACCTTCGCCATTCCACACGGTGGCGGTGGCCCCGGCATGGGCCCGATTGGCGTGACCGCGGCACTGGCACCCTTTGTGGCCAACCATACCGTACGGCCGATAGACAACGCTGCTCAAGGTAATGGCGCGGTTTCTTCCGCTCCTTATGGCTCCTCCAGCATCCTGCCTATCAGCTGGATGTATATCACCCTGATGGGCGGTGACGGCCTGCGTCTGGCGACCCAGAACGCCCTGCTGAAAGCCAACTACCTCGCCCAGCGCCTGAGTGACCACTACCCGATTCTGTACTCCGGCCAGAACGGCCGCGTCGCCCATGAATGCATCGTTGACCTGCGCCCGATCAAGGCCGCCAGCGGCATCACCGAAGTCGATATCGCCAAACGCCTGATGGACTACGGCTTCCACGCCCCCACCATGTCATTCCCGGTGGCTGGTACCTTTATGATCGAACCGACGGAATCCGAGTCCAAGGCCGAAATCGACCGCTTCGCCGATGCCATGATCGCCATTAAAGCTGAAATCGACGCCATTCAACGGGGCGAACTCGACGCCGACAACAACCCGCTGAAAAACGCCCCGCACACCGCCGAAATCGTCACGATTGGAGACTGGGATCGCCCCTACAGCCGTGAACAGGCGGTGTACCCAACCCACCAGCTCGGCGCGCATAAATTCTGGCCGTCTGTTGGCCGGATAGATGATGTGTATGGTGATCGCAACCTGATTTGTTCTTGTCCGGCGATTGAAAACTACGAAGACTGATACAAAGCAACAGCCACGGATATAGGGACGTCTTCCGTGGCTGTCCTTATATTCTGCGGTAACAAACGGAGCCCTCATGGACATGGACAGCGCCGCTCCCTACCGTTACGTCATTCTGAATACGCCAATGCAAGCTTTGTTATTTCTGGACACATTTTTACTGCCGCTCCATACTCATTGTTCTTAATGAGGTAATTGTGATGAACGAAAAAATTGCTCGTTACGGTGTGAAACCAGTTCAACGCCCCAAAATCAAAGCCGACCGCCAGCTCGACCTGAGTGGTGAAGAAGGCAAGAAAATCATCCAAGCTGAAACCCGTTCAGTACTCAAAAAACACGCCAAAACCTTCGCCAAACTGGCTGACATGTAACCATGGGGATTATTCTGATCCCATTCGAACGGGTGATAGAAGTCAATACCTGTATTTTACAAACTGAACCGGGGCACAAAACAAAGGTCCGGTAGATACAGGAAAATTGCAGGGGGCATTAGGCAGAATAGAGACAGCCATTCACTACAACGGTCTCGATGACGTCTTTGAAATTGCTGGCCTGTATGCTGAAGTCATCGCAAATTCCCATGCCTTGCCAGATGCGAACAAACGCACTTCTCTGGCCATTGCTCTGGAATATTTATCGTTACATGATTTCGAAATCAACCAGGACAACGATCTACTGGCCGACGCAATCAGAGACTTGGTACTTGGAGAGCTTTCAGCCAAGGACATCGCCGATTTGCTTTATTCTCAATATGATTCTGAGCAAGAACGTCACTGAAAGATAAGTCATCAACAAACACGGACGAGCCCTCATGGACATGGACAAAACCGGTCCGTCCCGACGTGACATCAATCAAATTACAAAATCATTATTCCTGGATTGCCACGAATATAGAGACGCCCTCCGTGGCTGTCCGTCAGATTCAGATGCAATACGCCTGTAACGGCGGGAAGCCGTTAAATTCCACCGCGCTGTAGGTGGTGGTGTAAGCCCCGGTAGAAAACCAGTACATACGATCCCCCATCGCCAGATTCAGCGGCAGTTGATATTTGTAATCTTCATACAAGATATCAGCGCTATCGCAGGTTGGCCCGGCAATCACGCACTCTTCTGCTTCGCCTTTTTTCTCAACATACAGGGGGTACTTGATCGCTTCATCCATGGTTTCAATAAACCCACCAAATTTACCAATGTCGGTGTACACCCATCGGTGTAACCCAAATCGGGTCTTGCGGCTGATCAGCACCACTTCACTGACCAACACCCCCGCATTGGCTGCCAGCGAACGACCCGGCTCCAGGATCACTTCCGGGAAGTCATCACCAAAATCTTCTCGCAGATAGCGGGTAATTTCTTCGGCGTAGGTTTCCAGATCGTTGGTGCGGCTAATATAGTTGGCCGGAAAACCGCCCCCCAGGTTGATCATTTGCAGCTTGATGCCATCTTCTTCTTGCAGTCGTTCGAAGATCCATTTCACTTTCGCGATGGCGGAGTCCCAAACACCTATTTCACGCTGCTGGGACCCCACATGGAAGGAAATACCATACGGCACCAACCCCAGATCACGCGCCAGAATACACAGATCCAGCGCCATATCGGTCTGACAGCCAAATTTGCGCGACAACGGCCAATCGGCGGTTTGGGCACCCTCGGTCAGAATACGAATAAATACCCGGGCACCGGGAGCCGCACGGGCAATATTACGCAGATCGGCTTCGCTGTCGGAAGCAAACAGAGTGACACCCTTGTCAAAAAAGTAGCGGATATCAGCCGCTTTTTTGATGGTATTACCAAAACTCACCCGATCACCAGACACACCCAATGCCAACACCTTGTCCAGCTCATACCGTGATGCCACATCAAAATTACAACCACGTTGCTGCAATATCGCCAGCAATTCCGGGGCCGGGTTGGCTTTCACGGCATAGTAGGTTTTGGCGTACGGAAAACAGTCCAGCAAGGAATCCAGTTGCCGGGCAAACAGCTGTGTATCAATCACCAGGCAAGGGGTTTCCTGTTGATCGGCAAAGGCTTTGATGCGCGCAAAGGTATCGGCGTCGTAGTAATCTTCTGGTTGAGTGAGCATCTGGCTCGTTGTCTCCTCGAATAAGATCCGTCAGCATGGGTGCTGATTGGGAGGCGCAAAGATAGGGTTATTTACGAGAAGTAAAAGCGCTATTTTTTTCTCTTTACGATCACAGAATATGATCAACATCGGCAGCCGCAAGCAATCACCCAAACCTTGATCCAGATCGTCTCAATACTGCCGTATCAGTGGCAGATGATGCTATAAAACCCATCGATTACTATTTCCTCCTGACCCGCTTAACCCAAAGGACGCCTTATGAGCTGGAATGATTTGTATATGGAAAAACGCCTGACGCCATCACAGGCTGCGGAGCGACTGAGTGATTGCCACAACCTGATTCTCGGTATGGGAGTCGCCATGCCACCAGCGCTGATTACGGCGATTGCGGATGCCTATAAAAACGATGCCCTGCCTGCACTTAACATTTATTACATGCACGGCTCCGCAACGTTGCAAGAACAACTGCTGACCCCTGCCATGCGGGGTAAATTTACACCTCGTTGCCTGTTTCTGAGCAGTTATGACCGTCTGGCTGTCAAGAACAATGCCGACCACCCCTGGATCGAGTTTGTCCCTTCGTCGTTTCACCAGGTAGGCCGGATGTTGACCGAAAACATCAGCCCGGATTGTCTGATGGTGACGGTGTCGCCGATGGATAAACACGGCTATTTCAGCCTCGGCACCAACGCCGATTACAGCGCCACGGTGATCCGCAAAGCCCGCAAGGTGATTGTCGAAGTCAATCACCATATGCCGCGTACCTTTGGTGAATGTTCGGTGCATATTTCAGAAGTTGAAGCGCTGATCGAAGCCGATGTGCCACTCACCGAGCTGCCAGACGCAGCCGCATCCGATGTCGACTGGGCCATTGCCCGTCAGGTCGCGGAGCGGATTGATAACGGCGACACGCTGCAAATGGGCGTTGGTGGTGTACCCAATGCGGTCTTGTCCATGCTGGAGCACCACCAGAACCTGGGGTTGCATTCGGAGTTGTTTTCTCCGGCCATGGTCAAGCTGATCAAGTGTGGTGCCCTGAATGGACGCCTCAAGCGTGTCATGCAGCACAAACACGTCTTTACTCTGGCACTGGGCGATCGGGCGATGTTTGATTTTATGGACGATAACCCGTCGATCGTGGGCTTCCCGGCTTCCTGGGTAAACAATCCCAGCGTGATCCGGGAAAACCCCAATATTGTCTCGGTCAACTCCGCCATTGAGGTGGATATCACTGGCCAGATCAACGCCGAGCAGATTCTTGGCCATCCGTTCTCGGGCACCGGCGGCCAGCTGGACTTTGTTCGTGGGGCTTACGGTTCCAAAGGTGGCCGTTCGTTTGTCGCCCTGCACTCCACCGCCAAGCACGACAACCTGAGCCGGATTGTGCCGCAGTTGACCGGCGGCACTGTGACCGATACCCGGATGGATGCCCATTATATCGTCACCGAATACGGCAATGTCTGCCTGAAAGGCATGTCGATCCCGCAACGGGTAAAAGCGTTGATTGGTATCGCCCATCCCAAGTTCCGAGAGGAGCTGACACAGCAAGCCATCCAGCTGGGATACTGTCACTGACCCCAGTCCGCCGTGCGGCACCCACACGCACGGCCAGTCTGTTCGAACAGGGCAATCCATCGAACAGACTTATCAAGGTCACGTCTCTGGTTTAAGGTAGCGGCTTTCGTGAATCAGGCCATTGGGCCAAACCCGCCTTTCTGATTCACTCTGCCTGACGAGTGTCCGAGCTTTTATCCTATGCTGAATTTTTTCGAACGATTGGTTAACCCTTTCCCACCAGAGCAACCGGAACAGCCCCCCAAAGGCCTGTATGCCTTTTGTCGCCATTACAGTCATGGAGTTGAGATTCCACTGGTCTGCATGTCATTGCTGACGGCGCTGGCAGCGATTCTGGAGGTATCCCTGTTTGGCTTTATGGGTAATCTGGTTGACTGGTTATCGGAAAAAAATCCCGATACCTTTTTGCAGGAAGAATACGCCAGCCTGATCGGCATGGCGCTGGTGATTCTGGTGCTGATGCCATTAACCAGCTTTCTGCATTCGGCGCTGGTGCACCAGACCCTGATGGGCAACTACCCGATGAAAATTCGCTGGCTGGCACACCGTTATCTGTTGCGCCAGAGTCTGGCTTTTTATCAGGATGACTTTGCCGGACGTGTCGCCACCAAGGTGATGCAATCGGCCCTCGCCGTGCGCGAAACCGTCATGAAACTGCTGGATGTACTGGTCTATATCCTGGTGTATTTCACCGCCATTATTGTGATGGTCGCGGCAGCCGACTGGCGGCTGATACTGCCGATGCTGGGTTGGCTGCTGGCCTATGTGCTGATCCAGATCTATTTTGTACCACGACTCAAACGGGTTTCGGCGGCACAAGCCGATGCCCGCTCACAAATGACCGGCCGCATCGTCGACAGCTACACCAATATCCAGACCGTCAAACTGTTTTCCCACAGCCAGCGTGAAACCGCCTACGCCCGTGAATCAATGACTGGATTTATGGACTCGGTACACCAGCAAATGCGACTCGGCACCGGTCTGAATGTCGCCGTGCAATCCATCAACTACTTGCTGGTATTTACCATAGCAGCCCTGTCGATCTGGCTCTGGATGGAGCACGCCATCAGTGTCGGCGCCATTGCCATTGCAGTCAGCCTGGCCTTGCGTATCAACGGCATGTCGCAGTGGATTATGTGGGAAGTCGGCACCCTGTTTGAAAACCTGGGCACCGTTTCCGATGGCATCAATACCTTGTCGACACCATTGAGTGTGCTGGACAAACCGGACGCCCAGGCACTGACCGTCCAACGTGGAGAAATCACGCTGGACAAGGTCAACTTCCGGTATCAGGGCATCGACTCCGACACCCACCGGCAGATTTTCAGTGATCTGGACATTCACATCCAGCCAGGTGAAAAAATTGGTCTGGTCGGCCGCTCAGGGGCAGGCAAGTCCACCCTGATCAACCTGTTGTTACGGTTTTACGATATCGACAGTGGCACCATTCGTATCGACGGCCAGAACATTGCCGACGTTACCCAGGACAGCCTGCGCGCCAATATCGGCATGATCACTCAGGATACCTCGTTGTTACACCGCAGCGTGCGTGACAATATTCTGTATGGTCGCCCGGATGCCAGCGAAGCAGATATGATAGAAGCGGCTCGCAAAGCCGAAGCCCTCGACTTTATTCACGGCCTGCACGACCCTTATGGCAACAAGGGGTTTGATGCCCAGGTCGGTGAACGTGGTGTCAAACTGTCGGGAGGCCAGCGCCAGCGGATCGCCATCGCCCGGGTGTTGTTGAAAGATGCGCCGATCCTGATGATGGACGAAGCAACTTCGGCACTGGATTCTGAAGTCGAAGCGGCGATTCAGGCCAGCCTCTACAAACTGATGGAAAACAAGACAGTGATCGCCATTGCCCACCGGCTGTCGACCATTGCCGCCATGGATCGCCTGCTGGTAATGGATCAAGGCCGTATTGTCGAACAAGGGTCTCATCAGCAACTGCTGGCTCAGGGCGGAATTTACGCCCAGCTCTGGGCTCATCAGACCGGTGGATTTATTGGCGAAGACTGATACCTCTTACCTCTCTGCCATGCCATACAGGTAATCAAGCAGCACAGTCCTACTGATCTTAGCGCCGCGGCTCAAAGGGTCGTGGCTCTTTCGAACCTTTATTCAGGCCATTCTTCATCGCTATTTGCTGGTTTTTACGCCCCAGCAAACCGTATTGCAGCCAACGCTCCAGTCGTAACGCCGACCATTCGCCTCGCTTCCAGCCTTGATTAAACAGCCGCTTGGTCGCCACAATCGCGTCCGGCGACTGCTGGGCCAACTTCTGGGCCAGAGCCATGGCGGCATCCATCGGCGTCTCACTCACTTGCGTTACCAGTCCATATGACTGTGCTTCCGCAGCATCGAACACCCGTCCAGTCATGGTCAGTTCTTTGGCAATATCCTGACGTGTGAGATTGGTCAGGCTGGTCAGAATACTCATATCCGGTATCAACCCCCATTTCATTTCCATAATGGAAAAACGGGTTTGCACATCGGCAAAACGAAAGTCAGCCGCCAACGCCATCTGCAAGCCACCACCAAAACAGTTGCCGTGCACCACCGCAATCACGGGCACCGGCAAGTCTCGCCAACACATGGCAATTTGCTGGGCCAGATTGGTTTTGCTCCAGGGCCATTTCAGCAGCAGATTGGGAATCATCCAACGGTCCTTGCTGGCCGCCGCAAAATCCAGCCCGGCGCAAAACGAATCGCCCCTGGCGGCCAATATCACCACCCGGATCGAACGATCCCGACGAATATCACGGGCACACTGAATCAACTGTTGGAACATGGGCCGATCCAGCCCGTTCAGTTTATCCGGCCGGTTCAGATACACCACGGCGATGTGCTGACTCACCTCCCAGGTCACACGCGGCGCAGAGGGTGAGCTAGTCGATGGGGAGGAAGAAGTCATGGCATGCAGTTCCGGCAGAAAGAGTGCCATCATGCTTCCACAAGAGGGTAACGGCGGCTATGACCAGAGAGGACAAAAACCGTCCTCTATCGTACAAAACCGGAAGCAATGTCTCGTTATGGAGATACCAGCAGCCCACTGCTGGCCAGAGACTCAGCTCGGCCGCGGTGCCCGTGGTGTACGAGGTCGATTCTCTCTGGGCTTGGCTTCGTTCACCCGTAAAACCCGACCATTCAAATCGGTGTTATTCAAGGCTTCAATAGCGCTGCTGGCGTCACTGCTGCTGGCCATTTCGACAAAACCGAATCCTTTGGAGCGATTGGTTTCACGGTCGATGACTACCGTTGCCCGCTCTACCTCGCCAAAGCGGGAAAACAGCTCGTGCAGTTCATCCTGGGTTGTGGAGTAAGGCAAGTTGCCAACATAGATATTCATACGTCATTCCAGTCAACAGGGTTGTCCATGGTTTATTCCGCATCGTTTCACGGCACGGCCCACATCATCATTTGCAGGTGATATACCAGCCTGCTTCGTCTCTGTAGTCAGGCAGATTATTAAGCCGTTATAGCAAAGTCAAAGATGTTTTTATGACAATTGATCAACCCATGCGAAGAGGCAATCATGGGCATAATTGGCACCCGTCAACACCACCACACAACCCCGCTCGGGATGGATTTTGCTTGTCTATCCTCCGGCCCGACATCAACGCCCGCCCCCCTGTCAACCAGCCGTTTATAGCCCGGTTCCCCGGAATCAGCGCCAGCCCTGGGTGTTACTGCTGACCAGCTCCACCATCATCTGAATATGATCGTCACGATCGTTCAGGCAAGGGATGTAATGGAAATCGCTGCCACCCGACGCCAGATACAACTCACGGTTTTCAACATCCAGTTCTTCCAGGGTTTCCAGACAATCAACGGCAAAGGCTGGACTGATAATATCCACCCGCCCGGCCTTTTCTGCGCCCCACGCCTTGAGCGTATGGTCAGTGTAAGGCTTGACCCACTCTTCCCGACCAAAGCGCGACTGAAAAGAACAGATCCATTGCTCTGGCGACAGCTTTAATGCGTCTGCCAGCAAGTGAGCCGTTTCCCGACACTGTGCCGGATAAGGATCTCCCTTATCTTCATAACGCTGCGGAATACCGTGAAACGACATCATCAAGCGGTCGCCCCGCCCATGTTCCTGCCAATAATCCCGCACCGACTGGGCCAGCGCCTGGATATACAAAGGATGATTGTAGTAACTATTGATCCAGCGCATGCCAGGCAGATGCGGGCAGCGTTTTAACCCTTTGGCCAACCGATCAAAAACCGCCGCCGTTGTGGATGAGGAATATTGTGGATAAAGCGGCAGCACCAGCATATTGCTGACACCATCCTGACGCAGGCTTCTGCCAGCCTGTTCCATATCCGGCTGGCCATAGGTCATGGCGAGGGCAACCGGAATATCGCAGCCATAGTGCTGGCTCAGTGCTTCTTTTAATGCCTGCTGCTGTAACAGGGAAAAGTGCATCAGTGGTGAACCGTCTTCACGCCAGACCGAAGCATAGGCCCTGGCTACCCGGGCAGGACGAATACGCAAAATCACGCCATGTAAAATCAGCCACCACAATGGCCGCGCAACATCCACCACCCGGGGGTCCCACAGAAATTCCGCCAGATACTTGCGCACCGCCCCAGCGGTTGGGGCCTCTGGTGTCCCAAGATTGACCAACAGCACCCCGAACGGTGGTTGATTGGATGACATGAACGCTCCTTAGCAGCCGCTTGTATAAGTTTTGCGTAAGTTTACCCAGCTCCCTTTTAAAGGTCATTAAAAGTCTGACAATCGCTCACTTTCGATACAGAGCTGTTAGCCAAACATGAAGCGGTTTATAAACGAACAAAGAGTCTGAACCCCAAGTACTGATCTGGCGATATTCGAAACTGGGAAGCCGTCGGATCCGTCTCGCTCAATCCTGGAAAACTGCAGGAGATTGAGTTCAATAAACAGACTGCTTAAACGCAGCTATGTGGGCAACTGGGTTGAAAACTACCGCGCATTTTACAGCCATCAATGGCAAACAGCTCATGGCCTGAAAATCCCTGCTGATCACAGATCAACAACACCTGTTCAAACAGGTCTTCAATGGCTTTCGGCTGGCTGCTAACAAAATAAGCAAGGGTCGTGAAGTGCGGCACCGTATCGCAGGACAGGGCTTTAAAGAGGATATTGGTTTCACAGCACCACGGAATCTCACAGCTGGAAGTGATGCCTTTGGAATAAGCAAACAGGCTGATTTTTAGCAAAATGGCTGAATCGTAAGCTGGGCGGCCTTCTTGGCCATTTTTGTAGAGCTGGTGAAACGCGGAAAGATCCAGCTTTTCAGCCTCTTTATAAAAAACAGGGGTAATGCAGAGCGTGCTCAAATGCCCCCGCCTGTAACTGATCCTGATAATTAATCACCACCATCGACGTTTGGTTGTAATCATAGTGATTGAATCGAGCCATCACCGCCTCCTGCGTTTCAAACGCCCGATCAGACCATCGTTCGGGAGGTTTTTCTACAGCCTGAACGCCCGGCTCACCAGCGCCCAAACCGGAGAGCTTTTTGTGGTAAAGTGAGCGCAGCGAAAACCACAAAAAGAGCGTAGGTTTGGGCGTCTGCGTGGAGCCGTTTGTTATTCTTTTTTCTCAAACTCAATAACATTCTGTCTATCCTTAGCTTCAAGCTCTTTACGCTGCTCTTCCAAAAATGGTGCGCCTTTAACACGGTCATACAATTTCAGTAAACGGCTTTTAGCCCGAGAAATCACAACTTGGTAATCTAGAGGCTGAATAGTGCATCTGTCATTATTTTCTTTCCTAGCATCCCGTTCGAAGGGATCAATTTCACTACCCAATACAAAGCACGTTACTCGAGTATCCCTGCTAATTAACCCCTTCTTAAGAAGCTCGCTCACATACCGCCAACACTGACTCTTCTCATCTGTACTAATGGGTATTCCAGGTTTTTTAAGCTCTACAACAACAAGCCTGTCAATTCCAATCTCACCGCCATCGTCGTCATACTTATGATACGAGTAACTACCTACTGTACTCTCAGGTAATATTGCAAAATCAGGCCTATTCCGACTACCCTTTTTATCTAATTTAAAAAGGTTTTGAATAACTTTGGTCATTCCCTCATTAGACGTAAATTCGATCGTTTCAAATTCTGGACCAAATATCCATAATCCTTGATGAAATAACGGTTGCAAATCTTGGACTTCTTTTGTATTGACATCTAAAACTCTATCTCGCAGCTCATCTAGTAGCCTTAATCTTATTTGAAGCTCATCCAATACTTCCTTAGCAAGATCCAAACTCCAATCAGCTAAGATATTATGTAGATTATCAATCTGGCTAGGATCAAGCTCGTGCAACTTGCTAATAAGCGAGTATTTAGTGTCTGACTGCTCCATTTTTATTAACACGCCAGAGAGCTTAAATAGATCCTTCTCATTCAAATTTGTACATTCACGTTGTATTTCAGTTACAAACTCTTCCCAGCGCTCTACACGAAGAGGAGTTAATTTCTCTAACTCCCCTCCATGCGCTTTTTTAACGTTAGAGAATACTTGGTCTCTCTTTTGTTTTGTCTGGCCAAATATATGCGCTTTAACAAAATCAAACACTTCATTCCTTGCTAGCTCAAACTCCGGCGTCATATTAAAACCTGTCCAGTCTTTCTTAACCGAGTCTGTACTAGCCAAAAAATTAACGTCTATTATAAATGTGTGCCGCTTGGCCTCTGATGATCTTCCATCAATAATTTCATCAAACCCGTAGCTTTTCCAGTCCGCTTCTCCAACCAGTCGCCCATTTACATGCCATGCAATACCATGCTGTTTTGTGGTTTTATCTGCATCGCTCGTATCGATTATGACTATATTTATCACATCGCCGGACGATAGATTTAAACTATGTCGCGCTATATTCTCTTCTGGTATGTGCGAAAAGTTTACTGTCAATCCATTTACAATGCATGTAAATGACGGGTCAGTTAAAAACCTCATTCCGATCTCAGATCTAACCGTATCTTCGTCTATCCGTAATGATGACTTATCTCTTGCGAAAATCTTTGTTCCTTTTACCCGAACATAGGTAACCGGATCCTGCTTAACTAGAGAAAACGGCGATTCTCCACTTCCGGGCATTATTTGGTATTCAATATGCTCATTTTCTTTATTAGAAGCGACAAAATAGGAATCGCCAAAGCAGAACCCAGCAAATCGACCGACGCCATTTTTTCCAAACACTGTTCGATTTTTATCGTTTACGACAACTACATTTCCTTGAGCACCGATTCGGTCGTATGCAAGCGTTCTCCACCTAGAAGTAAATTCTTTTTCCGTTAAGCCACTACCGTTATCTTCTATGGAAAATAACTGTTCATTTTCTTTTGTTGGCCAAGTAATAACAACTTCACTTGCCCCCGCATCCCATGCATTTGCTACTAATTCAACAATCGCAACTTTTGGGTCATGTAATATGGATTTTCCTACTAGTTTTTCCAAGAAGTTTGGGCCGAACAGGCATGGTTGTTCCATTTACATTTTCTCCTTAATCGTGAATGCATAACGCCTGTAGCAGGCGCAAATATTGTGTTGTGGAGCTTGTGTAAAATGGGCGAAGCCCTTACACAAACGGAGCGACGCAATATTTGTCGCTTGACTACAATTGTTATGCATCCCGGCCCCAGACTTTATAGGCATTGTTCGTAACAACCTTTGCGTCACTAAGATCAAATGCAGCTCCCGCCTCAATTTTTGGGGTAACCCTATTCTTGTACTCGGCGCGCTGCGAATCGATTTCATGCCATTGCCAGTGTTCGAATTGACCAGTTAAGTTGCAATGCTGTCCTTCTAATAGGTACTGCCCGTCAATACCTACCTGAACGATGTCGGCGAGTCTAGATCTGGCTTCCCGCTCCTCAACAGCCGAGTTTCGGAAGCATATAAAGTCCCAGTCAGAATCTGGTCGAAACTTGCCATTCGCGCGTGACCCAATAAACCAGACTGACTCAGAGCATGACTCCGCTTTGAGTTGGTTAATTACAGCCTGCACTTTTAGAGGAAATTCCATATTCGACCTATGCATAACGAGCCTGTAGAAAAACCTGTTTTCAGCCAGATTTTCCCACCAACAGCTCGTTTTCTGTTGTTTTTTTCGATTGCCGGTTTTTTTCAGCAACCCTTGCTTGATTCTGTATTTCTGGCCTTTTCAGGCTTTGGTCGTCTGTCAGCTCGATTCCATACTGCTTTCAGTGCCTGCTCTAAGGCTGTATTGACTTTGTTTTACTGGCCGAGCTGTCCGTATTTTGCCAGTTTTTCTACATTGTGTACCAGACAATAAAGTTGCCATTGGCCCTGTACTTTGATTTTGCTTCTCAGGCTGAAGCGGTTCAGCCTTTTATTGGTGCCGATGTTGCCGAAGACCGGTTCGACAACGGACATCCGGTGGCTATCGATTTGTTTACCGTGGGGGCTGTCGACGCGATGTTTCATCCAGTCGGTGTAGCTCGGTGGCCGTTTGTCATTTAACGGGAAGCTGACTTGGCGGCCTGACCTTTGCGGTGATTGGCTGCGGATGGGTTCTTCATGCCGCTGTCTTTTTCCCGATGTTCACTGAGGTGATGACGAATCAGGCGTTTGAGTTTCTGGCGTTTCTGTTCCAGCTCTTTAAAGGTGCCGGACCATTCCTTCGCCGCATTGGAGCGCATTTTACAGCCATCAATGGCAAAGAGCTCATGGCCTAAAAGCCCCTGCTGATCACAGATCAACAGCACCTGTTCAAACAAGTCTTCAATGGCTTGGGGCTGGCTGCTAACAAAATGAGCAAGGGTGTTGAAGTGCGGCACCGTATCGCAGGACAGGGCTTTAAAGAGGATATTGGTTTCGCAGCACCACTGAATCTCACAGCTGGAAGTGATGCCTTTGGAATAAGCAAACAGGATGATTTTTAGCAAAATGGTTGGATCATAAGCCGGACGGCCTTCTTGGTCATTTTTGTAGGGCTGATGAAAAACGGACAGATCCAGCTTTTCAGCCTCATAAAAAACAGGGATAGTGCAGAGTGTGCTCAAAAGTACCGGGCTGTAACTGATCCAGGTAATTAATGACCATCGACGTTTGGTTGTAATCATAGTGCTTGAATCGAGCCATCACCGCCTCCTGCGTTTCAAAATCCGATCAGACCATCGTTCGGGAGGTTTTTCTACAGCCTGAACGCCGTGCTCACGCACCGGTTTGCAGCCGATTGTTAAAGCCTGCCCAGCCAATACTGAGGACGCCGCCGGACATGTGAAACAGCCAGAACCTGAAAGCCGTCAGGCCTTTCTCGGTAAACGATAGAAAGGGGAAATCTGTGAAGAGGCGCTCGACGAATATCTGGCTGCGATTCAATTTGCCAAGCTTTTGGTGACTCGCCAACTAAAGCGGCCAGGGCCTCAAATTCCTCTATGACGGCACCACCCAATCCCGGAACTTTTGATTCGTAATAACCAACTGTCTCCAAGAACTCGGCTTCCGCTGCCGGGTGAAAAGAATAGTTCATTTGATCAGTGTTCTAGCCTTCCTCATAACATCCTCACCAGACACAGCCTGCACTGTACCAGTGTCCAGCTCTTCGCCTCTGCGTCGAGCCTCAAGCAACCAATCGGATTTGAGTTCGTCTTCTGACGGAGACTCCAGGCTTAACACCAGTCGCTGGATCAACTGGGCTCGCTCTTCTTGAGGGAGGTGTAGCGCCTCGTCTTCAATTTTCTGGAGATTCATAAAATAACCTCTCGTTCACGTATTGCTTGATTTTGACACGGATAGGTAACAGGTGCCACGACTCCGTTTTTACGCTTTAACGAGGCTGTAGAAAAACCTGTTTCTAACCCGTTTTTCCCGCCAACAGCTCGCTCTCTGTTGTTTATTTTCGATTGCCGGTTTTTGTCAGTCATCGTTTGTTTGTTCTATGTTTCCGGCCTTTGCGGTGATTGGCTGCGGATGGGTTCTTCATGCAGCGGTGCTTTTTGTTGCAGTTCCGGCCTTGCAGCAGCCTGCCTTCAAAATAGGCGATGGGCTGGCCTTGGCCGTTGTCTCGTGTACTGCGATGACTGATCTTGTTCCCTGCCGGGCAGATGCAGGTCATATGGATCGGGTCGAAGTTCACCTGTTTCAGGACGGTGAGTAGCATTCCGTAAATCTGTTCACTTGTGTGATTGACCCGACATATTCGCCGACTACAATGGCTGCCAATCTTACCAGGCGCTCGCTGTTCACAAAGGGTATGCGTACAGCAGAGATCGCCTTTTTACAGGAAGCATGCATCATGACCTACTGCGTCGCACTGAAAGTCGAGAACGGACTGGTTTTAACATCCGACTCCCGCACCAATGCCGGTGTTGACCATATCGCCAGCTTCCGCAAATTACATGTTCTCGAAGTACCGGGAGAGCGCGTTATCTTCCTGCAAAGTGCCGGTAATCTGGCCACCACGCAAAGTGTGATTACGCTACTGCAAACTACCATCCGTAACGCTGAGCGCCATGTACTGAATGTCCCGACCATGTTTGACGTTGCCGAACTGGTGGGCAAAACCATCCGCGAAGTGATCAAGCGCGACCAAGGGCAATCACAAGGTGTGGATTTCAGTTGCAGCATGTTGATCAGTGGGCAAATCAAGGGCGAACCCCACCGCCTGTTCCATGTGTACTCACAAGGCAACTTTATTGAAGCCGGGGAAGACACGCCATACTTTCAGGTTGGCGAAAGCAAATACGGCAAGCCGATACTGGACCGTATTATCGACTTCAACACCCCGCTGGATCGCGCCATGTTGTGCAGCCTGATTTCGATGGATTCGACCCTGCGCAGTAATCTGTCGGTCGGTATGCCGCTCGATCTGGTCTGTTATCACGCGGGCAGTGTCAAAAACCCGGGTCTGATCCGGCTGCAGGAAAACGATGAGATGTTCCATCAGGTGCGCCTGGCCTGGTCGGAAGGCATCAAGGAACTGTTTGACAGCTTGCCGCTGCTGACCCGTGACGTCTGTCAGCCGATAGCAGACGAGGCATAAAAAAACCCTCACTGGCACAGCCAGTGAGGGTTTTCAAATAACCGGAGTCGGCCGATAAGCCGGGTTCTGTCTTGGACAATCATTCATCTAGGCCAGCAATTGCTCACTGGCTCAAGCGACCTACCCGTTCCCAGCGCGGGCCGCGCCTGTAGGGAACCTATTTGGTCTTGCTTCGGGTGGAGTTTACCGTGCCACGAACTGTTACCAGACGCGCGGTGCGCTCTTACCGCACCCTTTCACCCTTACCTGATCCTGCTTTTTACAAGAAAAAGAGGCCATCGGCGGTTTGCTCTCTGCTGCACTGGTCGTAGGCTCACGCCTCCCAGGCGTTACCTGGCACCCTGCCCTTTGAAGCCCGGACTTTCCTCCCCCTGCATGCCGAAACATACAAGCGACGACTGTCTGGCCGACTCCGGCGCGGAGACTATCATAAAAATGTCATACAGCACACCGGCAGAACCGCAGCGCACCGGTGCTGGTGCTGGCTGTCAGCCAGATCAGGCGTCTTTTCAGGCGTCTTTCCAACCCAATGCTTTTTGATACAGCTCTTTTTTATTCTCGCCGGTCAGTTCAGCAATGATCGCCGCTGCCTTTTTGGGTGGCAGCTCGGCCAGCAATAGTTTGAACAGCCGTTCTGTATCGATTTCAGACGCTGGTGATGGTGATTGATTACCGCTGACCATCACCACAAATTCGCCTTTTTGATGATCCTCATGGCTCGATAGCTGGGCATGGATATCCATCAATGTACCGCGATAAAAACTCTCGAAGGTTTTGGTTAATTCCCGCGCAACCACAGCCTCACGCTGATCACCGAGCACTTCGGCCATATCCGCAAGGGTATATAAAATCCGGTGTTTGGCTTCGTAGAAAACCAGAGTACAGGTATCTTGCGACACGGCTCGCAAGCGCTCTTTGCGGCCACTGCTTTTGTGGGGCAAAAAACCTTCAAAGGTAAAGCGGTCGGTGGGTAAACCGGCAGCCGACAGAGCGGTAATAATGGCGCTGGCCCCTGGAATCGGCACCACCTTGTGGCCAGCCTGGCGTAATGCCTGCACCAGAGGATAACCAGGATCAGAAATCAGCGGCGTGCCAGCGTCGGATACCAGAGCCATATCATGGCCCTGGTCCAGGTGATCTTTCACCTGCTGGATACGCTCACGTTCGTTGTGATCGTGTACCGATAACATCGGCTTGCGCAGGCCGAGGTGCTGGAGCAATCTCTGGGTATGTCTGGTATCCTCGCAGGCAATGATATTCACGGCACTCAGCACTTGGCGGGCCCGCTCAGTCAGGTCAGCCAGGTTGCCAATAGGCGTTGCCACGACGTACAGCGTGGCGCTAACAGAATCGGGAAGAGAGCTCATGCGGGGAAATACACCTGGGGGATGGAAATTCTTGGCGACCGCAACAGCGGCTATGCTGTTGGGTCTTGCTGGATGCACTACGACACCTCAAGACACGACTCCGGTAAAGGCCATTCAGCCTGTACAGGTGAGTAATGCCGAGCTGCTGCAACGCGCTGGTACTGCGATTGAAAGGGGCGAGTTTGGCAACGCCAGACAGTATTTGCAACAACTGCAGCAACGGAACCTGACGAACAGCGAGCGTATCGAGCAGTGGTTAGTCGCCACGGTGCTGGCGTTAAAGTCCGGCCAGCCCGACGATGCCGAACAGTCTCTGCAGCAGTTACAGTCCCTTCGAGACCAGGCTACTCCGTCCCAGGATTCCCGTATCAGTTTGTTACGCGCCACACTTTACGGCCAACGTGGTGAGCACTATGCCGCGGTACAAGAGCGAGTGTTTATTGCGCCTCTGCTGCAAGGTTCGTTGGCCAACAGTAACCATGAGGCCATCTGGGGTCAGTTAATGGCCATGTCGGAAGAAGAACTGGCCGACAAGCGCGCAGAAAATACCGGCTCGGTTCTGGGGCAATGGATTGAGCTGGCTCTGCTAAGCCGTCATTCCAGCCTCAGTGTCGACGAGCAACTTGCCTCGCTGGCGCTGTGGCGTCGTCAAAACCCCACCCACCCTGCTGCTCTGCAGTTACCCGGCAGCCTGGCCTACCTGACCCAATTGGCCAACCAACGGCCAGAGCGAGTGGCTCTGATGTTACCGTTATCCGGCCCGCTGGCCGCTTCCGGAGAAGCCATTCGGGATGGTTTTCTGGCAGCCTATTATCAGGCCATTGCAACGGAACAGCCGACCCCGGAAGTCACTCTGATCGACAGTCAGGGCGTGGATTCCATCAGCCAGGGATACGCGGAAGCATTAATGAGCGGTGCCCAGTGGGTTGTTGGGCCGGTCAGCAAGCAGGAAGTCGTCGCGCTGGAGCAACGCCAGGATTTGGCCATTCCGACACTGGCACTGAACTACGGTGATCCCGCCGCAGACAACGAAGCCACCACGTCAGCCAACCTGTACCAATTTGGCCTTGCCCCTGAAGATGATGCCATACAGGCTGCAAACCAGGCCTGGGCCGATGGCCACCGCCGGGCGCTGGTGATGATTCCCGAAGGTTCTTGGGGTGAGCGCATCTTTACGGCTTTCCGCGATCACTGGGAAGCCTTGGGCGGCGTACTGGGAGAAACCCGTTTCTATACGCAGCAGAACGATTACAACCCGGATATCAAAGCCCTGTTGAACGTGGACGACAGCGTCAACCGTAACCGGAAAATGCGACAGCTGTTACGCCAGACCACTGAGTTTGAACCTCGCCGTCGCCAGGATATCGACTGGGTATTCCTGGTAGCTCAACCGCAACAGGCGCGCCAGATCAAACCAACGCTGGCCTTTAACTTTGCCGTTGATTTACCCGTGTATGCCACATCCCACGTATACAGTGGCCATAACGATACCGATCACGACCGTGATCTCGATGGTATCCGTTTTTGCGACTTACCCTGGGTGCTGGAAGGTGGCCCGCTGTATGATCAGGTCGAGCAAAACAGCGACAATGGCCAGGGCCCTTACCTGCGCTTGTACGCGCTGGGCGTCGATGCCTATCGCCTGTTACCGCGTCTGCCACAGCTGCAGGCTTTCCCGAACAGCCGTCTGGAAGGTGAAACCGGTGTCATACAGCTGGATGCCGAACGCCGCGTTCATCGCCAGAGCGTTTGTGCCATATTCCGTGATGGCCGTCCGGTACTGCTGAGTCAGGAATAACCGGGTGGTTCGATGACCTCGCAACGGCTATCCCGTCGTGCCCAGGGCCAACAGATAGAAGACGCTGCAGAGCAGTTCTTGTTGGCTCAGGGACTCACACTTGAAGCCCGTAACTATTACACCCGTCGGGGTGAAATAGATCTGGTCTGCCGCCATAACACGGTGCTGGTGTTTATCGAAGTCCGTTATCGCAAGCGTAACGCCCATGGTTCTGGTGCAGAATCCGTCACCCCCGCGAAACAACAAAAGCTGCGTCTGGCGGCCGAGCACTATCTGCAACACCGCTATCCTCACGCCTTGCCAGACTGCCGTTTTGATGTGTTATCCGGCAGTGGTAAACCGGTTATCTTTGACTGGATACAAAATGCCTTCTGACTCTTACTGTATTTGATAAGCAATTCCTTCTGGCATGTTGGTCTTGCCCGGTCGATGCATTACCATTGGCTGCTTCTGTTGACGGAGAACCGCCGTGCAAGATCGCATCATCAGCCATTTTGGCAACAGTATTGAAACCAAGGCGCTCGCTGCCGAACAGCTGCCGCCATTTATTGAACGGGGCGGCCAAACCATGGTGAACGCCATCCTCAGTGGCAACAAGATTCTCAGTTGTGGCAACGGTGGCTCGGCTGGCGATGCCCAGCATTTTTCCTCGGAAATGCTCAATCGTTTTGAACGCGAGCGTCCAGGACTGCCTGCTTTTGCCCTGACCACCGACTCATCCACCATGACGTCGATTGCCAACGATTACAGCTACAATGAAGTGTTTTCCAAACAGATTCGGGCACTGGGTAACAAGGGGGATATTCTGCTGGCGATCTCCACCAGTGGTAACTCTGCCAACGTGGTGCAAGCGATTCAGGCTGCCCATGAGCGGGAAATGACCGTGATTGCCCTGTCGGGTAAGGATGGTGGTGACATGGCATCGCTGCTGACCACCGACGATGTGGAAATCCGCGTGCCTTCGACGGTAACTGCACGTATTCAAGAGGTTCACCTGCTGGTGATCCATTGTCTTTGCGACTATATCGACTGTTCGCTGTTCGGCGAGGAATAAGAGGAATAAGAGGAATAAGAGGAATAAGACAGGGCAAGGCGAGCAACTGGCTCGCCTTGCCTGTTACCTTGCTGCCTTAATGATCTTTCAATGATCTTTCAGGCGATGAATGCCTAACGCCTTCAAGGTGTACTTTTCAAATATCGGTTCACTGGAACCGGTTTTCATCTTGCGCATAAAGTACTTCTCAAAACCCACCTTGGCCAGATGCACCCATTTGCCTTGTTTGAACCAGGTGACATTACGCGGTGGAATCTGTGGAATCGCCACAAACGCTGCCCCGGTATCTCCCATATCAGCCAAACAGATCGCACTCCAGGTGCCTTTGGAATCCGCCACACCCCCTTCCAGATCGGCCTGCAGATTATGCGCAATGGCAGTCATCATGGATTCAATCATATAGCCGGTTTTGGGTGTTCCGGTTGGCACTGGCGTCTCTTCTACCGGCGGAATCGCCACACACACACCAGCGGCATAGATATTTTTCCAGGTCGGGTTACGCTGGAATTCATCAATAATCACAAAACCTTTCGGGTTTACCAGCCCTTCCACCGCCGCTACCGGTTCGACCCCGGCAAAGGCTGGCAACATCATGGAATGTCTAAATGGCACTTCGTGCTGCTGTTTTAATGAACCGTCGTCGTTCATCTCGTCCACATACATCATGCCTGCTTCTACCCGCGTCACGTTGGCATTGGTAATCCATTTGATATGACGGTTACGCAGCTCGCTTTCGATCATCGATTTTGAATCGCCTACGCCACCCAGGCCCAAATGGCCAATATAGGGTTCGCTGGTGATATAGGTCATGGGAACCTGGTCCCGGACTTTTTTCTTGCGCAGTTCCGTTTCCAGAATAAAGGCGTATTCATATCCAGGGCCAAAACACGAAGCCCCCGGAAATGCGCCAACAATCACTGGCCCTGGCTCATCAATCAGGTTATCCACATCGTCACGGCAAGCTTCAGCATGATCCAGCGTACACACCGATTGGGTAAAACCACCGTGCGGGCCTGCTCCTTCCACCGCGGCAAAATTCAGTTTTGGGCCGGTACAAATAACCAGATAATCGTACTGTTGCAGAGAGCCATCTTGTAGCGTCAGGCAGTTCTCGTCCGGATCGATTGCCGTTACCGCAGAGGCAATAAATTCGATACCTTTCTTTTCCAGGTAGGGACGAATCGGGAAGCTGATTTCCGGTCGCTCACGCCAGCGTACTGCAATCCAGGGGTTAGACGGCACAAACTGGAAGTCTTCCCGTTCATTAATTACCGTGACCTGATGGTCTTTGCCCAATAGCTCCCGGATTTCATATGCCCCGGCCATGCCGCCTGTGCCTGCACCCAATACAATGACTCTTGCCATGCTCAGCCTCTCTTTTTTTTGTGTGTCGATACCATTAGGGGACACCTATTTAATCCGGTGCTCACTCTGGGCCACCGCCGACTTGCAGGCCTGACGGGTCAAGTCAAAAGTCGGCGACACCGAGTCGAGATCATCCGGCAGCCCCCGAAGGGCACGGGTTGCCGTCGTCCAGTGCGGTGTTGACGAATTTGAAAAGGACTCGTCATTTCGCTGCATTCGTCGCCTTGCCCTGAACAACGGCAACACTCGCGCAGAGCCGTGCAGGATTAAATAGATGTCCCCATTACATTAGCAACAGAGAGGCCAATATTCCTCAACAGGAATATTTAAAAATTATGACAAGCAATCACTAATAAAATCAAAGTGTTGGGCAAGCCAGCCCAAGCAACAACTGGCGCACGATAAACATAACAACGGAGTGTGGCCGGGAAATTTTGTTGAAACAGGCCATTTGGCTGCCATTATTTTCAGTAGACTGCCAAAAATGACAGGCAACAAAAATCACCCAAACAACCCCTGCCAGCGGCTGGCAAGGGTTGTCTGTTTCCCAATCAATTCTGGATCAGAGAGTGACCGGCTAAGGTGCGTTACGCTCAGACGGGTCGGTTTTGAAATCTTGCAGCAAGGTGTGTGGATTCACCTCACTCCGGTGAGTAGCGGTAGCTTGCGCCCACCAGACCAGTTGACTGAAAGCCCGATCAAAATAACCAAACCAGGCCCCCTGCTCTTCCCCGGCTTGCATCGAACCATCAGCAGCAAACACAGTCTGGGCCTTGGGTACATGAATCATGGCAGACACAGACAAGCAGCCCAATTCCGCCAAAAACGTACGCATTCCTACCGCAGCTCGCATACCACCCCACTGACCTGCCGAATAAGTCACGATAGCGCTGGGCTTGTAGGAAAATAGTGAACTGCCAAAATGATTCAGCAAATTGGCCAGTGCAGGACTCATCGAATGGTTATATTCCGGGCTGACCATAATAAAACCATCGGCGGAGGCAATTTTCTCTGCCAACCGATTCAGCGCGGCAGGTGCCCGGCCTTCAGCATACGCAAAATGCGGTTTGAAAACCGTTTCGAGCGGATAATCCAAAGCATCAATCAATTCAATGTCGTGCTCTTTATAACGCTGTTCAAGACATGTCAGGCAGGCTTTTGCCACCCGCTCACCCAATCGAGCTGGTCGTGGCGGGGTACTGTCGCGCACAGTGCCCAGAAAAATCAGTAATTTCATACACAGCATCCATCAGTTGACTATATACAGCTGCCCAAACAAACACATACCGGTTATTTATGGGTTCTGGTGTAAATTCGATAGATCAACGCCATAACCATACAGACAGCCGCCGGAAACAGCAGGGTCATAAAATAGTATTCACTATAGAGTAAAACACCGATAACACCACCGGATATAAACCCGGCAATAATAAGAGTAAACAGTTTTAATTTCCTGATATCGAGTTCTTCGCCACGAAGAAACGCACCGATCATGATTCCAAGATCGGTAAAGATACCGGTAACATGTGTTGTTCGGATAATTGCTCCACTATAGGTAGTAGCCATGGCATTTTGTAAACCACAGGCAGCAGATGCCAGATAATGCCCATAAAAAAATTCTTTGGATAATAGCAAAAAAGCCATTGTCAATAAAACCGCTTCCAGTATCAGCAGGGTATCGTAATGTCGCCCCAGTTTCAGGGCAACACCATGCAGCATGAAGCCGGATATTGCCGATCCCATCAAAAAGGCCAGCATAAGACCGGAAATATGAAGAACATTTCTTAAAGAATCTGTAATCAGGCTGGTACCCAGCAATGTAGCAATACCCGACAAATGAGAAACTGACTGATGTTCAAATCCTAATAAACCGACTGCGTTAACAACACCGGCGATCAATGCCAATACAAAAGCGCCGGTTTCAACCCATTTGGGTAATTGTGAAATCAATCCCAGGGTACTCCTATACCGCTAGAGTCCACCACCAAGGTGAACGATACCTAGTCATAAAAACAACAAACCAAAATCCAATTCCATGTGATATTTCCCAGCCTTGCAGAAACAAAGAAATATTCATTCAACGCCTCATACTCTAGCGAGATTTGTTATCTCTGGCCAGAGTAAGGCTTTCATTTGATGATTATTTGCTCAATTTTCAGACGATAGTAGAACACCACAGCAGGGGTAACAGCACGACCCGGGACAGGATGACAGCGGCCAGCCTTCCCTTTGGCTCTGTCGGTGAACCAGGGCGAAGCATGGGGTCATGACTCAAACAGCCGCTGCGAGCCAGCACCGGGCTCGCCATACTCTCGTGACTTTGCCGTGACTGTGCTGTGCCGTGCTCAGTGACGTGCCCCGTGCTGTTCTCTTCGACGCCAGCAGGCTATTCCAAGCCCAACATGAAAATGTTTATCACTTATACAGTCAGCAATATAATATATATTTTTTCAATGATTTATAATGAATAATTCAGCGACATACTGTTCTGTTTTCAAATATTCTGAAAATCATATTCATGCCCTGCGGATCAATCGATACTTGCGTTATATCAAGTACTTCTAACAAATAGAGGTCTACAGTTTACTTGCCATTAAAATTCTTTGAGGATTGCATTATGCCTGCTACTACTTTTTATATTCCTAGTGTCAACTTGATGGGCAGCGGTTGCCTGAAAGAAGCAGCGACAGCCATTGAATCCTACGGCTGGAAAAAAGCACTGATTGTTACCGATGCACCGCTGGTCAAACTCGGTGTTGTGGGTCAGGTTGCTGAGTTATTGGCCTCGCACAATGTCACCTCGGTGGTTTACGACGAAGTCAAACCAAACCCCAACGTCACCAATGTCGAGCACGGCTTGGCCATCCTGAAAGAAAACAACTGTGATTTTGTGATTTCCCTGGGTGGCGGTTCACCTCATGACTGCGCCAAAGGTATCGCTCTGGTAGCCACCAATGGTGGTGATATTGCCGACTACGAAGGTCTGGATCAGTCCGCCAAGCCGCAGTTGCCACTGGTTGCCATTAACACCACCGCAGGCACCGCCAGTGAAATGACCCGCTTCTGTATCATTACTGACGATACTCGCCATGTAAAAATGGCCATCGTCGACAAGCACACTACGCCGCTGCTTTCCGTCAATGATTCCGATCTGATGCTGGGTATGCCACCCTCACTGACCGCCGCCACCGGTATGGACGCACTGACTCACGCCGTCGAAGCCTATGTATCAACCGCAGCCACTCCGATTACCGACGCCTGCGCCCTTCAGGCCATTCGCCTGATCAGCGACAACCTGCGCACTGCTGTCACCGATGGCAGCAACGCAGAAGCCCGCGAGCAAATGGCTTACGCCGAGTTTCTGGCAGGCATGGCTTTTAATAACGCCTCTCTGGGTTATGTACACGCGATGGCTCACCAACTGGGCGGTTTTTATGACCTCCCTCATGGCGTGTGTAATGCCATTCTGTTGCCACATGTACAGGCTTTTAACGCCAAGGTCGCGTCACCACGACTGGCTGATATAGCCGCCGCAATGGGCTGTGATGTGCTGGGTAAATCCGCTGAAGATGCCGCCCAAGACTGCATCGCCGCAATTCGCACCCTGTCTGCGGATGTCAATATTCCAGTGGGTGTTGCCCAGTTGGGAGCCAAGGAAGAAGATATCCCGACGCTGGTTGAAAATGCCATGAAAGATGCCTGTGGTATCACCAACCCGATCCAGCCAACATTTGAAGAAGTGGCGCAAATCTTTAAAGAAGCCATGTAAAACAGAGGTAATCATTCAGCTCAATAATGGCTGATTACCCAGCCTGATTATTCATCGATACCTGGGTGAATAATCGGGCTGACCATAACAACATCATTGAGCCATAATGACTCAGACCAACCAATAGCAGGCAAGCATAAACTGCTATAAACATTATCGAAGCACAGCCTGTTATTATAGGTAACATCAATCCAGAAGCATTATTTATAACGCATTAACTCACACCCCTTTGTCCACTGAATAAGGATCTGAATATGCAAGCTGGAGGCATTAAAATCATTCCGGCCACGGTCAGCCTCATCATTATTTTACTGATCTGGTTTGTTATTCCTGTGCCTGAAGGCGTTTCGCCTTCAGCCTGGCATTTATTGGCGCTTTTTGTGGGTACCATTGCTGCCATTATCGGTAAGGTGATGCCCATTGGTGCCATCGCCATGCTGGCCATCACCCTGGTTGCTATCACCGGCGTCACCAACGACAGCCCCAAAGGAGCCATTGCAGACGCTCTCAGTGGTTTTTCCAACTCATTGATCTGGCTGATTGGTATCGCCATCATGATTTCCCGAGGCTTGGTTAAAACCGGTCTTGGCAATCGGATTGGCTATCATTTTATTGCTTTATTTGGCAGTAAAACCCTCGGAGTCGGTTATGCCCTGGCGTTATCCGAACTGGTGCTGGCCCCCGTCACCCCCAGCAATACCGCCCGTGGTGGTGGCATTATTCACCCCATTATGAAATCCATTGCCGGCAGTTTTGGCTCTTGCCCGGAGCAAGGAACACAACGGAAAATAGGCCATTACCTGGCACTGGTGAACTACCACAGCAACCCTATTACCTCTGCCATGTTTATTACCGCCACGGCTCCGAACCCGCTGGTTGTCAAACTCGTCGCCGATGCTACCGGCATGGCGATCAGTATCAGCTGGGCAACCTGGGCGCTGGCCGCATTATTGCCCGGGCTGGTATGTATTCTGCTGATGCCGCTGATTATCTATTGGATTTACCCACCAGAAATTACCCAAACACCCGACGCCCGCCGTTTTGCCCATCAGCAGCTGGATGATATGGGGCCCATGCATTTTGACGAAAAAATCATGGTTGGTGTTTTTGCCCTGTTATTGATTTTGTGGGCCGGGTTGCCTGCCATCCTGTTTGGCGATGCCTTTGCCGTTAATACCACCGCCGTGGCTTTTCTCGGGTTATCAGTCTTGCTGGTGTCTGGCGTATTGAAGTGGGACGATATACTGAAAGAAAAATCCGCCTGGGACACCGTCGTCTGGTTCTCAGCACTGGTTATGATGGCAACCTTCCTGAATAAACTGGGGCTGGTTGGCTGGTTTTCCCACCAGGTTGAGAGCCATATCGCCGACTTTGGTTTTAACTGGCAATTATCGGTGCTGATTCTGGTGGCGGTGTATTTTTACGCCCACTACTTTTTTGCCAGCACCACCGCGCATATTACCGCCATGTTTGCCGCATTTTATGCTGCTGGGCTGGCGCTGGGAGCACCACCCATGTTCCTTGCCTTGCTGATGGCTGGCGCCTCTTCCCTGATGATGTCCCTCACCCATTACGCCACCGGCACCTCACCAATTATCTTTGGCTCTGGCTACGTCTCCATGGAGGACTGGTGGATCATGGGCCTGGTAATGAGCGTGGTAAACCTGATTATCTGGACGTTGGTCGGGGCGATTTGGTGGAGTATATTAGGGTACTGGTGATCACGAAGTAAGCGGTTACTAAAAGATTGGCGGAATGTATTTGGTGCCCGGCTAGAAGCCTAATAATTACAGGGGGGGGTTGCTCCCCTTTTTAGCTGGATTACGGTTTAGCAATCAGATTCCATGAATGCAAATCAGGATTACATCGCATGACCTTGATACCTTTTTCTCTCCAAGAATTTAATAAACCCTTGAGTTCTTCTCCAGTCAATAAATTTTTCTTTGTTACATTCTTACGAATATGGTGCCCCAAATATATTTCTTTTATTGAGTTTTCTAGTATATCGAAACAATATAGAGGCCTACCAGAAATAGTTATTTTATTCCACTCATCGTGACGACCTTGTCCGATATGATAACCCAAAGGAATTCCTGATATTTTTTTAACCACTCTTACTTCCTCTTCGTAACCCCATTCGATTGACTTGTATAAGAATGTCCTTTTCACAAGATTAAATGCATCTGGATCAAATCTCAATTCTTGCCCAATTTCCATGAGAATATCTGCACTAATAACTGGCAAGTCTTTATGTGGTTTGGTTGCAGAGTAAATCACTTCGCCATATTGACTAGGAATAACGCATTTTTCGACACAAGAAAATCCAGCAATATCAACATCAATTCCTATGACAACACCTTGATGTTCATCTCCATAGTGTGACCACATCAAACTATTTAGCGGCTGCCTGGTTAAAGACAAGATTCCGTATTTTCTGGAAAATCTGTTCCTGCACGCCGCTGCCACTGTAGTTAAATAAGAATTTATCTCCGTCCCATTATTCTTAAAACTAAAAGCGGTACATTCAAATGGATCATTCAAATCTTCGAGGCATGAAAATCCTAATGATAGAGTATCAATGACCTTACATGCAGTTTCAAAGGACATGTATTTATATAATATTATGGAAGCGCCTTTTGAGAGCTAACGTGGAAACGAATCGGTCTTCTGCCACACTTTGCTGCTCTGGTCACAAATAGTAAACAACTACTCCGGCTGACCACAATCCGGGCAATGCGGGTTGCCGGGTAATTCCCAACAACGCTGCTCCCCTGTCAGGGCATCGAATGTCTTCAGTCGACCTGGGCGGGTGTCGCCGATCCGGGCAATAAATTTCAGCGCTTCCAATGCCTGTAATGAACCGATAACCCCAACCAGAGGGGCCAGCACGCCACTGTCGGCGCAACTGAGTCCATCACTGTTCAGGTCCGGGTAGAGGCAGCGGTAACACGGGCTGTTGCTGTCTCTTGGGTCAAACCAGATCCATTGGCCTTGTGTGCCCGTAGCGGCAGCCGATAACCATGGCGTCAAGGTTGTCAGGCAGGCCTGATTCAGCTGGTAACGAATATCGGCATTATCGGTGCAATCCAGCACCACATCGATGCTATCCAGTTGCTGTTGCAACCAGGTTTGATCGGCTCGACGCTGAATGGCTGTTACCTGGCAGTCCGGGTTGAGTGCTCGTAGGTTGGTCGCGGCGGAATCGACTTTGGCGCGCCCGAGGTCGGCATTGCCGTGGATAATCTGGCGCTGTAGGTTGGACAGTTCCACCTGATCGTCATCGACCAGGATCAACTCGCCCACACCGCTGGCGGCCAGATACAGTGCAACCGGAGAGCCCAATCCACCCAATCCGATGATCATTACCCGGGCGCGTAACAGTGCCAGTTGGCCATCGAGGTCCAGCTCTGGCAGTAAAAGATGACGGCTGTAACGCAGTAGTTGTTGATCTGAGAGAGTGTCCATTTTCTATTCCTTCGACAGGATGGCTTGGGTCATACGCATCAGGCCAACACCTCAGGCCAACCGGATTTGAGGCCAGCGTCCGCCAGTAATGCGTGGCTGGCCGCCCAGATCATGCCGGGTATCGATATCGACAAAGCCCTGTTGCGCCAAACAGGCGGCAACTGCTTCTGCCTGTTGATAGCCATGTTCCAGCAACAGCCAGCCGTCGGCGTTAAGAAAAGCCGGTGCCTGGCTGATGATATATTTCAGGTCTGCCATGCCTTGTTGTTCCGCAACCAGGGCACTGCGCGGCTCGAAGGCCACATCTCCTTGCACCAGGTGTGGATCATCGGAGTCGATATAAGGCGGATTGGAGACGATAAGGTCAAATAGCCCGCTCAGGGCGTCAAACCAGTGGCTGTGCAAGAAGGTGGCCTTGATCTGGTTACGCCGGGCATTACGCTGTGCCAGTTCAACGGCGGGCAAACACACATCGACCCCGGATACCTGCCAGCTCGGCTGTTCGCTGGCTAGCGCCAGGGCAATAGCACCGGTGCCGGTACCAAGGTCCAACACCCGCGCGGTAGCCAGCAAGGGTAATTCCAATGCCCATTCCACCAGGGTTTCGGTATCGGGACGGGGAATCAGAGTGCTGGCATTCACTTCCAGATCGAGTGACCAGAACGCGCGCTGACCCAGAATATGGGCTATCGGCTCTCCTTCACAGCGACGTACTAACAGCGGTTCGAGTTGCTCGCGCGCGGCGGCCGCCAGGGTTTTGTCACCCCAGGTATAAAGCCAGGTACGAGGCTTTTGCAGTACATGGCCAACCAGTAATTCGGCATCCAGCCGGGCGCTGCTGTCTTGCGGGTCATGGGCATGACAGCTTGCTTCCAGCCGCTGTCGTGCAGCTGTCAGCCAGGCGTCGATGGTCTGACTCATTGGCCGGACATATCCGCCAGCAGGTTAGCCTGATGTTCCTGCGCCAACGGCCCGAGAATCGGGTTGAGGTCTCCCTGTACAATCTCGTCGAGCTTGTACAGGGTGAGGTTTATGCGGTGGTCGGTGACTCGCCCTTGCGGATAGTTATAGGTGCGGATTCGCTCAGAACGGTCCCCCGATCCCACCAGGCTTTTGCGGGTGGCAGCCAGTTCGGCATGAGCTGCCTGCCGCTGGGCATCACGCAAGCGAGTCGCCAGAACGGCCAGTGCCTTGGCGCGGTTTTTATGCTGCGAGCGTTCGTCCTGGCATTCGACAACCAGACCTGTCGGCAAATGCGTTACGCGAATAGCGGAGTCGGTTTTGTTGATGTGCTGACCACCGGCACCGGAGGCACGAAAGGTATCGATACGGAGATCATTTTTGTTGATATCGATTTCTTCTTCACTGTCGACTTCTGGCATCACTGCAACGGTACAGGCCGAGGTATGAATACGCCCCTGGCTTTCGGTTTCTGGTACGCGCTGCACCCGGTGGGCACCGGATTCAAATTTCAGCCGCGAGTAAACATCCGTCCCGGCAATGCGCGTGATCACTTCCTTGAAGCCGCCGTGTTCACCTTCGCTGGCGCTCATCAGTTCGGTGCGCCAGCCCTGGGTTTCGGCAAAACGGGTGTACATGCGATACAGGTCACCGGCAAAAATTGCCGCTTCGTCGCCACCTGTGCCGGCCCGGATTTCGACAATCACGTTGCGGCCATCGTCCGGGTCTTTTGGTAATAGCAGGATTTCCAGCTCGCCGCTCAAGGCTTCCAGCTGTGCCTTGGCGGCGTGCTGTTCTTCTTCGCCCATGGCGCGCATGTCGGGGTCGCTGTCATTGGCCAGCAGATCAGCTTCATCCAGGTCAGCTTGTGCTTGCTGGTAGCGGCCAAAGGTCTGGGCCAGGCTTTCCAGCTCGCTGTATTCTCGTGATAGTTGGCGGAACTTGTTCTGATCGTTAATCACTTCCGGGTCGGAGAGCAAGTGTCCGATTTCTTCGTAACGCTCGGAGAGCGATTCCAGTTTGTGCAAAAGGGAGGCTTTCATGTTCTATCATCGCTGTTGCTGGCGGCATCGGCGGCATCACTGAGCTGGAACAGCTCACGGGTACTGTCGAAGACATCCATGCGACCGTCGGCGGCTGCTTTGCGCAGGGCAATCGTCGGTGCATGAAGCAGTTTATTGCTAAAAGTATGGGCAAACTGGCGCAGGACTTTTTCGGGTTCGGCACCGTTCTGCAGTTGTTTGATCGCTTTGATCAGCTGTTCTTCACGCAGTGTGTCGACATGAGAGCGCAGGTCCGTCACGGTATGAACGGCATCGAGCACTTTCAGCTCGCGCATAAAGTGTTCAACGCCCGCCAGAATCAGCTCTTCGGCTTGTTGCGCGGCGTCTTCACGCGAGCGGACATTTTCTTCAATGATATTGCGCAGATCATCGACGGTGTACAAATAGACATCGCTCAGATCGGCGACTTCGGCCTCAATATCACGGGGAACGGCAATATCAACCATGAACATGGGCTTGTGGCGGCGTTTTTTAAGGGCTTTTTCAACCGCGCCTTTACCCAATACCGGGAGCGGGCTGGCGGTAGAGGTGATCACGATATCGGCTTCGGTCAGTACTTCCGGAATATCTTCCAGCAGCACCGCTTCGGCGTGAAATTCTTCGGCCAGATGTTGCGCCCGTGCCAGGGTACGGTTGGCGACAATGATTTTTTCAATACCCGCCTGGCGTAAATGCCGGGCCACCAGTTCGATGGTTTCCCCGGCACCAATCAACAGCGCGGTGCTGCGACCCAGGTCGGCAAAAATATGCTGTGCCATCCGTACGGCAGCAAAGGCCACCGAGACCGGGTTCTCTCCAATGGCGGTATCGGTGCGGACGCGTTTGGCAATCGAGAATGTCTGGCGAAACAGCCGTCCCAATTCGGACCCGACGCTGCTCGCTTCCTGCGCTACGGCGAAAGCGGACTTCATTTGCCCGAGGATTTGTGGCTCACCCAGTACCAATGAGTCCAGCCCACTGGCGACTCGCATGGTGTGTTGTACCGCTTCTTCGCCTTCGAGACAGTAAAGTGCGTTATCCAATTCTCGTGCATCCAGCCCATGATGCCCGGCAAGCCAGTCTCTAACGTGTGTCCAACGGAACTCTGCAGACGATCCGTAGATCTCAGTACGGTTGCAGGTTGAAAGAATGACAACCTCGGCAGCCGCCTTGTCCTGGCAAATGTCGACCAGAGCGGCGGGCATGGTAGCGGGATTAAATGCAACGCGTTCACGCACGGACACCGGTGCGGTCTTATGGTTAATTCCCAGAACCCAGATACCCATTACGCTGTGTGCTACCCCTGATCGAAAAGCGCGGATTATAAACGCCAGCGCTTGGCTTTACCGCTTAAATCTTTGACTTAGTGTGTCATCTAACCCTAAATAGACACAAAATTTTCTGGCAATTCAGGTGTTATCGACTCCTGAAGGCCCTCGTTCCGGAAGAAACAGAGTGTTCACAACATCGTTGACAGCCGCTCCGAACGCGACATCTTTACTGCATTCAGCCGGTAGTAAAGGTGCCTCTCTCTCTCATTGGCTCCTCACAACCCTGGCATTCGGCATCTTGTTGCCGGGCTGTGCCAGCCAACAAATGCAGCCTGATGAGCCTCTTGCCAGTACTCCGGCAATCACACAATCGATCGAGCCCGAAGAAACCGCTGTTGCTGCTGACGAAGTCGAAGACGAAAGAGTGGCCAATTTCAGCCAGACAGAACTGGTCGAACTGCTCACCGCCGAGTTTGCCGGACAGCGTCAGCAGTTCGAACGTGCTCGTGACGGTTATCTTGCTTCCGCCAAGCGCACCGGCAATCCACAAATTGCTGCCCGAGCTACCCAGGTCTCCCAATATATGGGAGCGTATCCGCAAGCGATCCAGGCCGCCAATATCTGGCTTGCTGCCGATCCTGACAACGCCGAGGTCCATTGGCAACTGGCGCAGTTGTATATGGCACAACGGCAGTTTGTTGATGCGCTGGGACATTTACAAAAATTGCAGGCGCTCACCGGTGACAGTCATTACGAATTACTGGCTTCTACTGCGTCTCTCGGTGCAGAAAGTGATCGCAGGCCATTGCTTGATGCTCTGTCACAAGCACTGCAGGAAGATCTTGATAATCCGTCGCTCTGGACTGCGGTGGGAATTCTGGAACAAGGTACCGGCAACGATACCAGCGCCCTTGAGCATTTCAACCAGGCATTGGTACTGGATAGCGCAAATCTGCCGGCATCGGTCTTCAAGGCGCGAATGCTGGCAGCAAGAAGTGACAAACTTGCTGCTCTGGCCTGGGTCGAGCAAGTCCTGCAACAACACCCTGACCATAAAGGTATGCAAGTGCTGCGTGCCCGGCTCTTGCTGAATACCGACCAGATCCTGCTCGCCCGACAGGCTTTCAGTGACTTGCACCAGCAATACCCTGGCGACCATACCGTGTTGCTGTCACTGGGGCTGATTGAATTTGATATGGGAGAAGATCAGTCCTCTTACCAGCATCTGGTCAGTCTGCTGGAGAGTGGCGCTCATCAGAATCAGGCACTGTTTTATCTCGGACAACTGTCAGAGCGGCTTAATCAACCGGATCAGGCGCTTGAGTATTATATCCAGGTTAAAGACAGCCGAGAGTTTATGCCCGCCCACCTTAATGCCGCGGCACTGATCGCCGAGCAACAAGGTATCCAGAGCGCCGTTGCTTACCTGACAACCTTGCGCCAGAGCTTCCCCAAAAGACACACAGAACTGACCATACTGGAAGCCAGCCTGCTGACCGACTATGGCCAGTATCAGGAGTCAATGGATCGTTATACCCGGCTTATTAATGACAACCCCAATGATGCCAAGGTTATCTACTACCGGGCATTGGTCGCCGAACGCATGAATAACCTGCCACTCATGGAACAGGACCTGAGGCGGGTTATTGAGCTGCAACCCGACAACGCCGATGCCCTCAATGCCCTCGGCTATACTCTGGTCGACCGCTTGCATCGTATTGAGGACGGCTTGCCGCTGCTGCAACGGGCGCTGGCATTACGTCCCAACAGTCCAGCCATTATCGACAGCCTGGGCTGGGCCTACTTTAAACTGGGTGACTACCAGAAAGCCGAACCCTTGCTACAGCAAGCCTTTACTATCATTGCCGATCATGAAATCGCCGCTCATTACGGCGAACTGCTCTGGATCACCGGGGCGCAACAACAGGCCAAGGCCGTCTGGCAGTCCGGACTGCAAGATCAGCCTGACAGCACCATTATCGAGAACACGCTGCAGCGTCTGAAGGTCGATCTGAATGATCAGTAATCCGATCTCGATGGCGCACGCTGCGCCACACGTCCGCTCCCGATGGGTAGTGCCGCTGCTCCTGCTGTTCGTCAGCGCCCTCTCTTCCTGTTCGCTCTTGCCCGGTGACCAGCAGTTACAACAACGTCAGCTGGATCAACTGCAACACTGGCAGCTGCGCGGTAAATTATCGGTCACAACACAGAATGACAGCGTGACCGGCTACCTCACCTGGCAACAAGACCAGCAGCAGTACGATCTGTTTATTACCGGCCCCATGGGTCAGGGGTCATCCCGCCTGGAGGGTAATCAGCATAACGCGACCTTGACCTTGCCAAACCATGACCAGCCCCTGACCGCAGCCAACGCAGAAAGCTTGATGGCGGATCACCTTGGCTGGTACTTGCCGGTGAGTGGTATTCGTTACTGGGTCAAGGGGCAACCGGCACCGGATGGCGATGCCACCAGTCAGTTTGATGATTATGGTTTGCTCAGTCATCTACAGCAAAACGGCTGGACCTTGCGCTTTAGCCGCTACCAACAGCAACAGGGCATCTGGCTGCCCGGACTGATCAAGATCCAGGGTTACCATTACTCTCTGACTCTGGCGATTAACGAATGGACATTGTATGACTGATACTGCCAACCCCTGGGTCAGAGTACCGGCACCCGCCAAGCTCAATCTGATGCTGCATATTACCGGTCGGCGACCCGACGGTTACCATAACCTGCAAACCCTGTTTCAGTTTCTCGATTACAGCGACTGGCTGGAGTTTCGGTGCCGAGAGGATGACCAGCTGACACTCACACCAGCCATTGATGGTGTTGAGCATGAATCCAACCTGATTATTCGTGCTGCGCGGTTGTTACAGAATCTTGCCAAAACACAAGGCCGGACTGTGCCCGGGGCTGATATTCGTTTGACCAAGCGCTTGCCAATGGGAGGTGGCCTTGGTGGTGGCAGTTCCGATGCCGCCACGACACTGCTCACTCTGAATCAATTATGGCAGTGCCATCAATCGCTCGACCAGCTCGCTGCCCAGGGTCTTACCCTTGGAGCCGATGTGCCGGTTTTTGTACAGGGTCAGGCGGCCTTTGCTGAGGGTGTTGGTGAACAACTAACGCCGGTACCCGAGCTGGAAGAAAAGTGGTTTCTGGTGGTTCGGCCCGATGTCCATGTAAACACGGGAAAAGTTTTTTCACATAAGTGTTTGACAAGACACACTCCTGTAATTAATATGCGCCTCGCACTTGAGCAAGGGGGCAATAACGATTGCCAGCAAGTTGTCTCAATGATTTATCCTGAAGTTGGTAAAGCATTGAATTTGCTAAATAAATTTTCCTTTGCTAAGATGACGGGAACCGGAGCTTGCATATTCTCAAGCTTCGACTCGGAAGCAGAAGCCGCAAAGGTTTCTGAGCAGTTACCGGCTGAATATGAACGCTTTATTGCGCGGGGTATTAACTACTCACCAGCACATAAGATATTATTCAGACCGTCCTAGATTGGGGTGTCGCCAAGTGGTAAGGCAACGGGTTTTGATCCCGTCATCCGCAGGTTCGAGTCCTGCCACCCCAGCCAACTCTTTTTCTCCCAATTCAGATTAAAGTGACATCAAAGGGGACTATTGTGTCTAAGTTGATGGTATTTACCGGTAATGCCAATCCGGAACTGGCCCGACTCGTTGTCGAACGTCTCGACATTCCCCTCGGTGAAGCCAGCGTTGGAAAATTCAGTGATGGTGAAATCACCATTGAGATCGATGAAAACGTACGCGGTAAAGACGTTTTTATAATCCAGCCTACCTGCGCTCCCACAAACGATAATCTGATGGAAATCCTGCTGCTGGCCGATGGCTTGCGTCGTGCTTCTGCCGGACGTATCACCGCCGTTGTACCTTATTTTGGTTACGCCCGTCAGGATCGCCGCCCACGCAGTGCCCGTGTACCAATCAGTGCCCGTGCCGTTGCCGATATGATGGCAGGTTCTGGGATTGACCGTATGCTGACGGTTGATCTGCACGCTGACCAGATTCAGGGTTTCTTTGATGTTCCCGTCGATAACGTTTACGCCTCTCCGGTATTGCTGGATGACCTGGAACGCCAGAATTACGATAACCTGATTGTTGTCTCTCCGGATATTGGTGGTGTTGTCCGTGCTCGTGCCATCGCCAAACAGATGGATGTCGACCTCGCCATCATCGACAAACGTCGCCCGAAAGCCAACGTTGCCGAAGTCATGAATATCATCGGTGATGTCAAAGGCCGTACCTGTGTACTGGTTGATGACATGGTCGATACCGCCGGCACTCTTTGCCATGCCGCCAAGGCATTAAAAGAATTTGGTGCTGAAAAAGTTGTCGCCTACTGTACACATCCTGTACTATCCGGCCCCGCTCTTGAACGGCTTGCCAATGCAGAACTGGATGAGTTGGTGGTTACCGATACCATCCCTCTGTCTGAAGCCGCTCGCGCCACCGGTTCCATTCGCCAACTGACCATTGCTGGTCTACTGGCTGAAGCGGTACGCCGGGTTAATAATGAAGAATCCATCAGCGCGATGTTCCGTTAACCATACGAACACGCACTGAACCCGGTAGCACTCAGTGTTACCGGTTAAATAAAACCGCCAGCACTGGTCGCAAGTTCTGGCGGTTTTTCTATCTGCTAACGAGGTATTTATTATGTCAGACTTCACATTGTCTGCTGTTGTTCGCGAAGATTCAGGGAAAGGTGCGAGCCGCCGCCTGCGTCGTGAAAATGGCGTTCCTGCTATTGTTTATGGTGGTTCAGAAGAGCCTGTAACCATTACCATCAAGTCGAATGAATTCAACAAACGACTGGAGAATGAAGCGTTTTACAACAGCATCATTACTCTGGAGATTGCTGGCAAGTCTGAACAGGTTGTCCTGAAAGACCTGCAACGCCATCCTGCCAAAGACATCCTGTGGCACGCTGATTTCCTGCGCGTTAACAAAGACAGCAAGATCAAGGCCCACGTCCCTCTGCACTTCATCAACGAAGATACCTGCGTTGGCGTTAAAATGGGCGGTGGTAAAGTGACTCACCAGGTCACCAGCATCGACATCATCACAACAGCTGAAAACCTGCCAGAATTTATTCAGGTAGATCTGGCTGACGTTGAAGTCGGTACTGTTGTTCACTTGAGCGATCTGGTAATGCCAGAAGGTGTTGAATCTCTGGCTCTGAGCCATGGCGCAGATTACGACGCTGCAGTACTGTCTGTTCTGGTACCTAAAGGCACCACAGAAAGCGACGAAGACGAAGCAGCAGACGCTGCTGAATAATTTCGTCTGGTCGTAACAAAAAAAGCGAGGTTTATCCTCGCTTTTTTTGTTTTCAGATTGACCAGCATTTATGATGCCGCAAGCTGACAAGCGGTTCTCGAGTCATTATGTTGATGAGGCAAGTAAGTGACTGCACCAATTTCATTGATCGTCGGTCTGGGCAATCCGGGCAGCGAATACGAACATACCCGCCACAACGCTGGCTTCTGGTGCCTGGACGCTATTGCACGTAGCCACGGTATCACCCTGTCAGCAGACAAAAAATTTCATGGGCTCGCAGGCAAGGGCCGAATCAATGGCCATGAATGCTGGTTACTCAAGCCCACCACTTTTATGAATCGCAGCGGACTTGCCACTGCGGCACTGGCTAATTTTTACAAACTCAAAGCAGATAACATCCTTGTTATTCACGATGAGCTGGACCTTCCTCCCGGTGTTGCACGCTTCAAAACCGGTGGTGGCCATGGTGGCCAGAATGGCTTGCGCGACATTATCAGTCAGCTTGGCAATAACAAGGACTTTCACCGTTTGCGCATTGGTATTGGCCACCCCGGCGATAAATCTCGTGTTACCGGTCATGTGTTGGGTCGCGCCCCCATTGCCGAAGAAAAAAGTATTCGGGCTGCAATCGATGAAGCCATTCAAGTGCTACCCGATGCCCTGAATGGCGAAATGGCCAAAGCCATGAATCGACTTCACTCGTTTAAAGGGTAAAATACCCGCCCCGTTTTTATCAGATACAGGAAACCATCTATGGGCTTTAAATGCGGTATCGTTGGCTTGCCCAACGTCGGAAAATCCACGCTGTTCAATGCACTCACCAAGGCCGGCATCGACGCAGAGAACTTTCCGTTCTGCACCATTGAGCCTAACTCGGGAGTGGTTTCCATGCCCGACAAACGCCTGGATGAATTATCTGAAATCGTCAAACCGGAACGCGTTGTTCCCACTTCGATGGAATTTGTTGATATTGCCGGGCTGGTCGCCGGTGCATCCAAGGGTGAAGGCCTGGGCAACCAGTTTCTTGCCAACATCCGTGAAACGGATGCCATTGCCCACGTTGTCCGCTGTTTTGAAGATGACAACGTGATTCACGTTGCCAACCAGGTTAATCCGGCTGATGACATCGATATTATCAATACCGAGCTGGTACTGGCTGATATGGATTCCTGCGAGAAACAGTATCAACGAGTCACCCGTACCGCCAAAGGGGGTGACAAGGACGCCATCGCACAAAAAGCCTTGCTCGAGCGCTTGCTGCCTCATTTTGAAGAAGGCCATACCGCCCGCATGCTGGATATGAGTGATGACGAGAAAAAGGTCGCCCGCGCATTCCACCTGCTGACCACCAAACCCACCATGTACATTGCCAACGTGGCGGAAGATGGTTTTGACAACAACCCTCACCTCGATGTGGTCCGCGATATCGCCGCTGCTGAAGGTGCCCAGGTGGTCGTGGTATGTAACAAAATCGAGTCTGAAATCGCTGAACTGGATGATGAAGACAAGATGGAATTCCTTTCCGAAATCGGTATGGAAGAACCAGGCCTGGACCGTGTTATTCGCGCCGGCTATGAATTACTCGGATTACAAACCTACTTCACCGCAGGTGTAAAAGAAGTTCGCGCCTGGACCATCAAGGTCGGTGATACCGCCCCACGGGCTGCTGCTGCCATCCATACCGATTTTGAACGAGGCTTCATTCGGGCGGAAGTGATTGGTTACAACGACTTTATCCAGTATCGGGGTGAATCCGGTGCCAAAGAAGCCGGTAAGTGGCGTCTGGAAGGTAAAGAATATATCGTCAAGGACGGTGATATTATCCATTTCCGTTTCAACGTATAAGCACGCCATTTTCGAAGCCAGCTTCGAAATATCAACCGATATATCAATAATATAGCAGGCACAGGTAGTCCTGACTGCCTGCTATTCGTATCACTTTTGACCGATTCTCCCTCCTTGCTCACCGCTGTACTGCCCTTTCCTGACAACTGTTGCAAATAATCAACAGATTGAACCAAAACAATACCTAATATTCCCCTAATATTGGATTGCAAACAGGCTCTTCAAAGAACAGAATGAACATTCAGTCACAAGCAATAGAGCATCATGATAGACAGGCGCGAAGATATCCTTAAAGCAACGGCAAAAATGATTGTTGAACATGGCCTTCAAGCATGCCCAATGTCCAAAATATCCGCCCTTGCCGGGTGTGGGGCTGGAACTATCTATCGATATTTCGAGACCAAGCAGGATCTGGTTTGTGCCTTGTTTGATGACCTGATTGAAAAGCTGACCGCCGCCTGTACCGAGGGTTACGATCCCTCGCTGTCACTACGCGAACGCTTTTTCACCTTGTGGGGAAATTATTATCGCTACGTGCTGGCCAACCCTTGCCAGCGGGCACTGATGGATCAACTGCTGGCGTCACCGACGATTTGCCCGGAACAACGGGAAAAATCCCTGGCAACGCTCCAGCAGGTGATTGGGCAGTTACTGAATGACGGCAAACATCAGGGAGTATTCAAAGAACTTCCTAACGAACTGCTGAATACCGTGACGTACGGAAGCCTTTCCATGATGGCCAAAAAACAACAGCAGGCACCTGAGAAGTTCAGTTGTGTCAACTGTGATGAAAACGAGATTCTCTGCCTGTGCTGGGATGCCATACGCTGCTAATACGACACGAACACGGAATGAATATTCTTTCACCTACTCGGACAGGATCACACATGAACAAGCAATCCACTGCAAATACTGTGGCCAGTGAAGTTACCGCTCAACTCCGCTACCACTCTCAAGCCGGGACTGGTTTTTATTCCACCCTGACTCACTTGATACTGAAACAAAAACGCCAGCGACTGGCGCTGGCGAAATAAGCAATCATATGAGATGGCGACATGTCGCTGCCAATCAACGTCAGTGCCGCACCTCACCTTGGCCAATATCCGAGTCGGCAAAGCGGCTCGATAAGATTGACAGCCGGTTAGCCACAACCAGGGTGTTTTCTGCCGCCAGAGTCAGTCCGGATTCATCCTCCACAGACTCCAGCAAGACGCAGGTGGTATCGATGGAATCCAATCCGACCACAATCGCCAGGATATAACCGTAACGGGTATTCAGCGCCACAAGATCGCCAATTTCGGTTTCTTCCCGCTCGGTATTAAAATCCTCACCGACCAGATCATCCGTACTGGCTGGTTTCTTGAATCGTGCCAAGGCTACCAGTTGCACGATGCCCTGAACGATACCGTCATTGATATCCAGTGTGACTTCGTTGTTTTCCTCAACATCCACCACGCGATCCAACAGACTCATAAACAGGTCAGAATCTTCATCAGACCAGCGCAAGTCAACCGGTGGTTTTTGCTCTCTGGAAGAGCAGAAAAAAACATCAGTGGGGAATTCTGCAGGCTCTTCTCCGCTAACCGGAGCAGGCATTAACAGACTAACGGCTTCCAGTCCGTTTTTTTCGTGTTCGGCAATCCGCCAGAACAACGGCATCACTTCTGTATTCATGAGACTCACTCCCCTACTCATCAGGAACATCTCATCTGAACATAGCAGGGCCTGCCGAAGCTGACAAGCCGTGCCGGAATCATCACCACCAACCGTCATCAATGACGTTATCGCCGTCCTGCCGGGCCTCCTCCTGGCCCGGGGAAGACACTGATATTGGTCGTACCATCGGTTTTGGTCACGGTCGGCGTACCCTCTTTGCTGACTTCATCAATACGGATAACAGCATGCATAGGAATAAAGGTGCGTTTGACATCAGCAAACGTGTTTTTCAGCCTCTCTTCGCCAGGATCAACCACCACTTGGGAACGCTCGCCAAACAGCAATTGTTCGATCTCAACAAAACCATATAAATCACTGGGATAGATATAGCGCGCATAAATTTCAAATACCTCCGCTTGCTGTAAAAAAACAACACGGTAAACGGGTTCAGCTATTTCTTTCGAATTCATACAGGCGTCAGACAACCTCAAATACACAGAAAATCTCGATCAGGACTGCTGATACATACTGGCATCAACAGAAGGGAGCGAAGTATAATACCGCCCCTTTTTTTACGCGATACCGAAGGCTGTTTTGCCCATGACATCTGCCACTCAGGACCAACCGAAAAAGCTTTACATCAAAACGCACGGTTGCCAAATGAACGAATACGATTCATCCCGAATGGCAGACATGCTGGAGTCCAGCCATAAAATGGAAATCACCCAGAACCCGGAAGAAGCCGATGTTATTCTGCTGAATACCTGTTCCATCCGGGAAAAGGCCCAGGAGAAAGTCTTCCACGAGCTGGGTCGCTGGAAAAAATTGAAAGCCAAAAATCCCGACCTGAAAATCGGCGTTGGCGGTTGTGTTGCCAGCCAGGAAGGGGATGCCATTATCAAGCGTGCTCCCTTTGTCGATATGGTGTTTGGCCCCCAGACGTTGCACCGCCTGCCATCCATGGTCAACAAGGCGGCCAATGCCATCCAGGTTGTGGATGTTACCTTCCCTGAGATCGAAAAATTTGATCACTTGCCGGCTCCCAAGGTGGAGGGTTGCAGCGCGTTTGTCTCGGTGATGGAAGGCTGCTCCAAGTACTGTACTTTCTGTGTTGTGCCCTACACCCGCGGCGAAGAAGTCAGCCGACCACTGGCCGACGTCCTCAAGGAAGTCGAATCGTTGGCAGCGCAGGGGGTACGTGAAGTCAACTTGCTCGGTCAGAATGTTAACGCCTACCGTGGCCAAACCACCGACAACGACGAAGCCGACCTTGCCGAACTGATCACTCAGGTTGCCGATATCGAGGGTATTGACCGTATCCGTTTCACCACGTCCCACCCACTGGAATTCAGCGATAGCCTGATCCAGGTGTATGCCGAAGTCCCCGAACTGGTCAGCCATCTGCATTTACCCGTACAAAGTGGTTCCAACCGGATTCTTGCGGCGATGAAACGCGGCCATGAAATTGACCTCTACATCGACAAGATTGAGCGACTGCGCAAGCTGCGTCCGGATATCTCCATTTCCTCCGACTTTATTATCGGCTTCCCGGGTGAAACACTGGCAGACTTTGAAGACACCATGAAGCTGATCGAAACCATTGGTTTTGATACTTCGTTCAGTTTTATTTACAGCGCCCGCCCCGGTACACCGGCGGCTGAGTTACCGGACGAGACACCAGAGAGCATCAAGAAAGAACGTCTGCATATTCTGCAGGACCGTATTTTGCAAAATGCCCAGCTGATCAGTCGTCGTATGGTTGGCCGGGAAGAGACCATTCTGGTCACCGGCGTCTCCCGCAAAGACCCCGGTGAACTGCAGGGACGTACTGAAAACAACCGTGTCGTCAACTTCCGCTATGAAGACCATAGCCTGATTGGTAAATTCGTCCGGGTGCAGATTGAAGATGCCTACCCGAACAGTCTGCGTGGTGTCATCATCGATGCTGATCAGGCGTACTAGACCAGTACGCTTTTGCTTATTTTCAGGAGATTTTTTTGACCGATACGCCCAGCGCTCCAGCACTTACTGCGGATCCTGCCGTCCAGACTCTGGAGCTGCAGCCGGAAGATGCCTCCCGACTCGCCAATCTCAGTGGCCATCTGGACAGCCATATTCGCCAGATTGCCGACCACTACCAACTGGTGATCTATAATCGCGGCGGTCAGTTCCGCTTTGAAGGCGACCAGATTGCCGGGCAGCGGGCAGCGCGGCTGATTGAACGGCTTTACCGTGAGACCGCCAATAGCACGCCGATCACACCCGACCTGATTCATTTACTGCTCTCGGAAGATAAAATCAGTCAGCATGATGAAGCCAGCGACAACAGTAACAGTGACAGCGATATTGCAGAGTCACCAGAACAGCCTGATCTCCACGGCCCGCTGGTTATCAAGACCCCCCAGACCTATGTCAAAGTCCGCGGCAAGCATCAACGCGAATATATTCACCAGATACGCCGCTACGACATCAGCTTCGGCATTGGCCCCGCAGGTACCGGTAAAACCTTTCTCGCCGTTGCCGCCGCAGTAGAAGCCCTGCAACAAGATGAAGTAAAACGCATCCTGCTGGTACGCCCGGCCGTGGAAGCTGGTGAAAAACTGGGTTTTCTTCCCGGTGACCTGGCCCAAAAAATTGACCCGTATCTGCGGCCACTGTACGACGCTCTCTACGAGATGCTGGGCTTTGAACATGTCGGCAAACTGATGGAGCGTAATATCATCGAGGTAGCGCCACTGGCCTATATGCGGGGGCGTACCCTCAGTCACTCTTTTGTGATTCTGGATGAAAGCCAGAATACCACCAGAGAACAGATGAAAATGTTCCTGACCCGGGTCGGCTTTGGCTCCAAAGCGGTGATTACTGGCGACCTTACCCAAACCGACCTGCCCCGTGGCGTGCAGTCCGGCTTGCGCCATGGTCTGGAAGTTCTCGACGGCGTTGAAGGCATTGGCATTACCCGCTTCGACAATCGTGATGTCGTCCGTCACCCACTGGTACAACGAATTGTGGATGCCTACGACCGTCACGACGAACAAGAGGAGCAGGCCAGAGTAGCCCGCCGCCAGGAACGACAGCAGGCCAACACACAATGACCACACCTCTGCTGGACTTACAGCTAGCCGATGAGATCGATCCGGGCGCAACAGAACTGCCAACGGAAGCGCAGTTTTTGCAATGGGTAACCGCCGCGCTCACCGACCGCTCACCTTATGACGAGCCAGAGTTAACCATTCGTCTTTGTGGAGCGGAAGAAAGTCAACAATTGAATCATGAGTATCGCGGAAAGGACTCGCCCACCAATGTCCTGTCCTTTCCTTTTGAGGCTCCGCCCCAGGTGCCGATCCCGTTATTGGGAGATTTGGTCATCTGTGTGCAGATTGTCACCAGAGAAGCTCATGAACAGGGTAAATCCGACGAGGCCCATTGGGCGCATATGGTCATTCATGGCTGCTTGCATTTACTCGGATACGACCATATAAATGACGACGAAGCGGAAGAGATGGAAGCACTGGAGCGTTGCCTGCTGGCACAGCTCAACTTCCCAGACCCTTATCAAGACGAGGCCCCATGAGCGAAGACCCCCGAAGTTGGTTGGAAAAGCTGACTGACCTGTTCTCTGACGATCCACAAAGCCGTCAGGACATCAAAGTGATTGTACGCGAGGCTGCCGAGCGCAGCATTGTCGATAACGATACACTGAACATTCTTGAAGGTGCCCTGCAGGTTTCCGAAATGCAGGTCAGGGATATCATGATTCCCCGCGCCCAAATGGTCTCGATTCAAATCAACGAGTCACTCAAGGGCTGCATTCCGCGCATTATTGAATCAGCTCACTCGCGCTTCCCGGTACTCGGTGAAGGTCAAAACGAAATCCTCGGCATTATGCTGGCCAAGGATTTGTTGCCACTGCTGTTGGCGGATCATCACGATCATTTTCGCCTGCGGGATATACTGCGTCCAACCACCTTTGTGCCAGAGAGCAAGCGGCTGAATGTTTTGCTGCGGGAATTCCGTGCAACCCGTAACCATATGGCCATCGTGGTTGATGAATTTGGCAGCGTCGCCGGCCTGGTCACCATCGAAGATGTGCTGGAACAGATTGTTGGTGATATTGAAGATGAACACGACTTCGATGAAGAAGAGAGCCTGATCAAGGAAGTCGAAAGCCAGATCTTTATGGTCAAGGCACTGACTCCGGTTGATGACTTTAACGACCATTTTGAAGCCAGCTTCAGTGATGATGACTTCGATACCATTGGCGGCATCGTGATCCATCATTTTGGCCGGGTACCTGAGTGTAACGAAAGCATCAATATCGAAAACTGGCACTTCAAGGTCATTAACGGCACCAGCCGTCAAATCAACTTGCTTGAGGTCACCCCTGTGTGATGCCAACCACTTCCACCAGGGTCTCTATGATCTCCCACCGCTGGATTTCAAGGCTGTTGTTATTGGCCGCTGGTGCCATTTTCCCTCTCGCACTGGCGCCACTGTACTGGTGGCCGCTGGGCCTGGTCAGCCTGGCGTTGTTTACCCATATGCTGTGGCAACCGGATTCTTGCCGACAGGCCTTTGGGCGTAGTTGGTGGTATGCCTTTGGCCAATTTGGTAGCGGTGTTTCCTGGGTCTATGTCAGCATGCATGACTTTGGAGGCACCTCTGCGCCACTGGCCATCTTGCTGGCTGCCGCCTTTGCTGCGGTATTGGCTCTGGTACCGGCTGGCTGTTTCGCACTGTATGCCCTGTTCCGTCGTAATGGACGGCAGGTAATACCCTGGCTGCTATTACCAACATTCTGGTTTATCAGTGAGTGGGTACGAAGCTGGCTGTTTACCGGCTTTCCCTGGTTATTTGCCGGTGATGCTCACTTGTTCACCTGGCTGGCGGGCTGGGCACCAGTGATCGGCAGCTATGGTATTTCCGTTATTCTGGTACTGACCGTCAGCAGCCTGATCCAGACATTACGCACTACCCGGCTACGTTACTTGTTAGTACTGCTGCTTTGGCCCACGGGGTACTGGTTACAGCAGCAGCAGTGGACCACGGCGATCGACACACTAACGGTCAGCAGCGTACAGGGCAATATCAACCAGAACCTGAAATGGAAACCGGAGATGGTCAGTCCGACCATCAACCTGTATATCAAGGAAACCAGAAAACTCTGGGACAGCGACCTGATTGTCTGGCCCGAAACAGCTGTGACACTGGTTTATGACCAGTTTCTACCCTATCTTGACGAACTCAGTCACAACGCCCAACTGCATAATTCCGGCTTGATTACCGGCATTGCCTACCGTTATCCCCCCAATCATCCGCTGGCTGGGGAGTACCACAATAGCGTGGTTGCGGCGGGTATGGCTGACGGCCTGTATCACAAGCAACAACTGGTGCCTTTTGGCGAATTTATCCCTTTTGAAAGTCAGCTACGCGGATTAATTCCCTTTCTGGATCTGGAAATGTCGAGTTTTCTGCATGGTGCTGCCGAGCAGCCGCTGATCCGTTTTGAAGCGCATGACCAGCTGTATCTGATAGCCCCTTATATCTGCTACGAAATCGCCTACCCCCAACTGGTGGGCGAGATGGCCAAGAATGCCAACCTGCTGGTTACAGTGAGTAATGACGCCTGGTTTGGTGACTCTCTCGGACCGAAACAACATATGGGACTGGCGCAAATGCGCGCACTGGAAACCGGACGCTATTTGCTCCGCTCGACCAACACCGGTATCACCGCGCTGGTCAACCATCACGGCCGTATCGTAAAACAGCTACAGACCAGTACCCTGGGCAGTCTGACCGCCAAGGCGGAATTACGCACAGGAGAAACCCCCTACACCCACTGGGGACTGATTCCTCTATATGCTTTCTGCCTGATATCCCTGATATATGCTGCCGGTCTGATCATCACGGTCCGACCAACATCTGCAACGAGCAAACCCTGATGGCCAGATTATTATTCAAGCTGAATAACGTACCGGATGAAGAAGCCAATGCCGTGCGGGCTTTACTGGAACAGCATGATATTCCGTATTATGAAACCCATGCCGGGCGTTGGGGGATAGCGGTAGCAGCTATCTGGTTAGTGAGTGCTGACGATTATACCGAAGCCAGGTCCCTGATCGACCAGGTACAGCACAATCTGTTAACCCAAAAACAGACTGACGATCCGGATCAGCTACCAGCGTCTCTACGCCAGCGCTTTCAGGAACGTCCCGTCGATTTTTTTCTGGTAGTAGTGGCGATAGCTATTATTATCATGCTGACCGTATGGCCATTTTTAACCGCGTTTGAATAACCGGCTTGCGGTTATTCAGCCAGGTTTGATTGGGCCAAACGATGCAGTGTTGCTTCCAGAATCGGCTGATTCGCCGCCGGAAAATTGTAATCAAGCAATTCCCTGGCGGTTACCCAGGTAATCGGCTGGCCTTCGGCACCATGAGCCTGTAACGCTTCAGCCGCCGTAACAGCAACCCAATACACATCCAGTCTCACCGACTTGTCAGGATAATCGAAGCAGACTTCAATCAGTGCCGACAGGCAGGCAGGCTCCAGCTGCAATCCCAGCTCTTCGTCCAACTCTCGTATCAGCGCGGCCGTCGTTGTTTCCCCAGCTTCAATTTTGCCACCTGGAAATTCCCAATAGCCGCCCTGATGTTTGTTATCCGGACGTTTTGCGATCAGGATTTGCTGTTGCGGATTACAGATCACCGCAACGGCAACAGCCAGTTGAAGTGGCTGGGTATCAGCGCCAATTACCATCAGGAACGGTAATCAGCATTGATGCTGACATATTCATGCGACAGATCGGTCGTCCAGATAGTCTCGGTTACATCACCACGCCCAAGGGCAATACGTACGGTAAACTCAGGCTGTTTGAAAATCGCAGCGCCAGCATCTTCGTTATAACCATCACAACGACCGCCATCTTCCACGATTTGTACGTCATCCAGCCAGATCTGGATTTTTTCCAGTTCCATGTCTGCTACACCGGCACGACCAACAGCGGCCAGAATACGACCCCAGTTGGCATCGGAGGCAAACATCGCTGTCTTGACCAGAGGTGAATGGGCCACGGTATAGGCCACATCCAGCGCTTCTTGCGCGGCTTGTGCCTCGACCACTTCGACGGTGACAAACTTGGTTGCCCCTTCCCCGTCACGCACAATGGCCTGAGCCAACAACTGGAATGCGATTTTCAGTTCGGCAAACAGGGCTTCAGCCACTGGCGAATCGGCATCATCAATGGTCAGGGTCGACTGACCCGTTGCAATTAACAGGCAACTGTCGTTAGTGGAGGTATCACCGTCAATGGTAATACGGTTGAACGAGGCATTCGCCAGGCGTCCACACCACTGTTCCAGCACGGTTTTGTCAATGCGAACATCCGTGGCGATAAAACCCAGCATGGTCGCCATATCCGGCTTGATCATACCAGCACCCTTGGAGATGCCTGTGATCGTTACTTCGTGGCCATCCAGCTCAAAACAGTGAGAGTAACCTTTGGGCAAGGTGTCGGTTGTCATGATGCCACGGGCTGCACGGGCCCACTGATCGTCGCCCAGGTGAGCCAGTGCCAGTGGAATACCCCGTTCAAAGGCATCCATATTCAGCGGCTCACCAATCACGCCGGTCGAGAATGGCAAGACCTGACTGCTGGCCACACCGGTTGCCTGCGCCAGTAGCTCACAACTACGTCGAGCATTGGCAAATCCCTGCTTGCCTGTCCCGGCGTTGGCATTGCCGGTATTGATCAGCAGGTAACGTGGCGCCTGCAGCGCCAGATGTTCACGAGCAACCACGACCGGGGCGGCACAAAAGGCATTTCGGGTAAATACTCCGGCGACTTCTGTGCCTTCCGCCAGCTCAAAAATTACCATGTCGTCCCGGTTTGGATAACGCACGGCAGACTGGGCAACCCCCAGCCGCACACCGGCAACAGTTGCAAAATCTTCAAATACAGAAAAATTAACGGCCATCTTGTTTCTCTTGTGCCTTATGACAGCTTGCCATGGCAATGCTTGTATTTTTTACCCGAACCACACGGACAGAGCTCATTACGACCTACCTTGCGATCGTCACGTACAAATGGCTGCGCCTGATCATCACCTTCGGCCTGCTCGATTGGCTCATCCGCCACCATGCTGGTCGTTGCTTCGTGTTCGTACTTGGCCAACTGGGCCTGGGCTTCAGCTTCCGCCCGGCGTTTTTCTTCCATTGCTTGCACTTCTGACTCTTCACGCACTTTGACATGAGAGAGTACACGGATGGTTTCGCGCTTGATGTTGCTCAGCAATTCCTGGAACAGGATAAATGATTCACGCTTGTATTCCTGTTTCGGGTTCTTCTGGCCATAACCGCGCAAGTGGATTCCCTGACGCAGATGATCCATGGTCGCCAAGTGCTCTTTCCAGAGGTTGTCGACGATTTGCAGCATGACTTGCTTTTCAAAACCACGCAGTGTTTCCCGACCGGCAGATGCTTCCTTCTCTTGGTAGGCTTGCTCAATGGCCGTCAGAATACGTTCACGCAGCGTCTCTTCGTACAGTTTGTCTTCCGAGTCCAGCCATTGCTGAATTGGTAAATCGACATCAAATTCTGATTTCAGATGCGCTTCCAGCCCAGCGATATCCCACTGCTCTTCCAGACTTTGTGGGGCGATATAGTCATTAATCGCATCATCAACCACGTCTTTCCGGATCGTGGAGATAATGTCACCAATATCTTCCATCGCCATCAGGTCATTACGCTGCTCATAAACCACCCGACGTTGATCGTTGGCAACATCATCGTATTCAAGCAGCTGTTTACGAATATCAAAGTTACGGCCTTCCACCTTGCGTTGTGCTTTCTCAACGGCATTGGTGACCATTTTGTGCTCGATGGATTCGCCGTCTTTCATGCCCAGCGCTTGCATCATGTTACGCATACGGTCGGACATGAACATACGCATCAGACTGTCATCCAGCGACAGGAAAAACCGGGTTGAACCGGCATCCCCCTGACGACCCGCACGACCACGCAGCTGATTATCGATACGGCGTGATTCATGACGTTCGGTACCGACGATATGCAGACCCCCGGCTTCCAATACCGCATCATGCCGTTCTTGCCAGTCCTTCTTGACTGCGGCAATTTCTTCCTCGGTAGGATTATCCAGGCGGGCAACTTCAGACTCCCAGTTACCACCCAGCATGATATCGGTACCACGACCTGCCATGTTGGTCGCGATGGTCACGGCTCCCGGACGACCGGCATCAGCGATAATTTCTGCTTCGCGCGCATTTTCCTTGGCGTTCAGCACATTGTGCGGAATCTTGGCTTTTGTCAGTAATCCAGCCACATATTCGGAAGATTCAATCGACGCGGTACCCACCAGTACCGGACGTTTCAGCTCAATTACCGCACGTACTTCTTCGACAACTGCTGCGTATTTTTCTGGCTGGGTAGCGTAAATCACATCATTGTAATCGATTCGCTGGACGGGTTTATTGGTCGGAATCACCACCACATCAAGGCCATAGATCTGGTTAAATTCAAATGCTTCGGTATCGGCAGTACCAGTCATACCAGCCAGTTTTTCATACAGCCGGAAGTAGTTCTGGAAGGTCGTGGAAGCCAGAGTCTGACTTTCGGCCTGGATACGGACACCCTCTTTGGCTTCAATAGCCTGATGCAGGCCTTCGCTCCAGCGACGCCCTGGCATGGTACGTCCGGTATGCTCGTCGACAATAACAATCTGGTTATTCTGGACAATATAGTCGACGTTTTTATGGTAAATCGCATGGGCCCGCAAAGCGGAATGGACATGGTGCAGCAAGTTGAGATTCTGGGTGGCATACAGGCTTTCACCGGCTTCCAGAATTCCCTCGTCAACCAACATGCCTTCAACAAATTCGTGCCCTTCCTCAGTCATTTCAACTGAACGGGTTTTTTCATCGATAATAAAGTGCCCGGAAACCGGGGTATCGTCTTCGTCCAGTTCACCTTGGACCAGCTTGGGTGCCAGCAAATTGATCTTGCGGTACAGCTCGGAATTATCCTGAGCAGGGCCAGAAATAATCAAAGGAGTTCGGGCTTCATCGATCAGAATGGAATCCACTTCATCGACGATGGCGAAATACAATTCGCGCTGCACCTTATCGTCCAGAGAAAACGCCATATTGTCGCGCAGGTAATCGAAACCGAATTCGTTATTGGTGCCGTACACGATGTCCGCTTGATATTGCTCGCGCTTTTCTGCGGTTTGCTGGCCGGGGACAACAACACCAACACTCAACCCCAGGTATTCATACAGGGGACGCATCCACTCGGCATCACGACGCGCGAGATAATCGTTCACGGTAACGACACTGACGCATTTGCCTGTCAAAGCATTCAGATAGGTTGGCAAGGTACCCACCAGGGTTTTACCTTCGCCGGTACGCATCTCGGCAATACGGCCTTCATGCAGGGTAACACCACCAATCAGCTGGACGTCAAAGTGACGCATCCCCATCACTCGCCGGCTGGCTTCCCGGCAGACGGCGAAAGCTTCTGGCAGCAGGGCATCCAGTTTTTCACCACCTTCCAGGCGCTGCTTGAATTCAGCAGTTTTGGCCTGCAACTCGGCATCAACAAGCGCTTTCAGGGCTTCTTCATGGCTGTTTATCTGTGTAACCAGCTTACCCATACGCTTCAGTTCCCGGCTATTTTTACTGCCGAAAAGCTTGCGAAAAATATTACCCATCATGAGATTCTAACTATCCAATTTGCAAATACAGTGAGGCCCGGACGGACTGAAACGCTCGATTATACGCGCTTCAGATGACAAGTCCGAGATGGTGACAAGTAATTTGATCAATGCCTATCGGAGGGTACGATGAAGATATGCAGATGGGTCAACTGTCCGGCCGTTCTTGTACACTTCAAAATGCACATGAGGGCCGGTTGAACGGCCACTACTTCCCATCAAGGCAATAACATCGTCTTTACGAACGATATCGCCAACCTTGACGTTCAGCTCAAAGCAGTGGGCATAACGCGTTTTATAGCCATTGCCGTGATTGATCTCAACCAGTTTGCCATAGCCATAACGATCACCAGCCCAGGTAACAACCCCAGACGCAACCGCAATAATATCCGACCCCTGCTTACCGGCAAAATCAACACCGCCATGCCAGGCCAGCTGGCCGGTAAAAGGATCGGTACGACGACCATAGCGGGAAGACATCCAGCCTTTTTTGATCGGTCGGCCAGTTACAAATGTATCCGCATCCAGCCGTTGGGCAGACATCAGGTCATCCAGCACTTCCAGCTGCTGCTCACGATGACCAATACGATTAGCCAGGTCATTCAGCACATCGCTGATTTCCGGCGCTTCGTAGGCTTCACCCAGTGTCTTTGGCCCGCCCAAAGCAGGTGCCATGGAAAAATCGAATTCATCGGCTTCCAGATTGGCAACACTGACCAGGCGTTCACCCAGAGCATCCAAACGCATCAGACGGGACTGCAGCTCGGCCAGTTTGACCGTTAGTGCCTGTAATTCCTGATTGGTCTGGACACGAATCTGCTCCAGCTCCTGACGCTGCAGGCTGAGATCATTTTCCCAGGCTTCTGCTGCCTGTGGCTCCAGGGAAAAACCTTCATCTGCCAACCAGTCAACCAACCAGAACCCGGCCATCCCCATTGCAAAAGGCAGGGCCACAAGGCACCCAAATAACAATGTCTTGGCAGGTGTGGTCAATCGGTAAGTACGGGACTCTCCGTGACGCTGACCAACAACAATAATGTTCATAAATAACCAGGTAAGTGACGATTACCAACTTGCTTGCTACTTATTGACACCAACCGCATCACAAACGAAGCCTTACAAACCGCAAAACTCATCAGAATCCACCAACAAACAGACAAAAACAAGGCCATATAGTATGGCCTTCGGGTATTGCTATAGTTTTTCAGATGCAATCAGCCAGCAGCAGCTGGGCGCATATAAGTAATCGGTGCAGTTTCTTCGGTAAATTCAACGAATTCCCATGCATCTTCATGCGCCAGCAACTCTCGTAACAGACAGTTATTCAGTCCATGACCAGACTTGTAGCCAATGTACTCACCGATCAGGCTATGCCCAAGCAAATACAGATCACCGACTGCGTCCAGTATCTTGTGTTTGACGAACTCATCTTCATAACGCAAGCCGTCTTCATTCAGAACCCGATAATCATCCACTACGATCGCATTTTTAACGCTACCGCCCAGCGCCAGGTTCTTGGAGCGCATATACTCAAGATCCTTGGTAAAGCCGAAGGTACGCGCACGGCTTACTTCCTTGACGTATGACGTCGAGGAAAAATCCAGGCTGGCCTTCTGAACACTCTGTTTGAGTACTGGATGATCGAAATCAATTTCAAACGATACCTTGAAGCCATCATAAGGAGCAAAAGAAGCGGTTTTGTCACGCTCTTTGACTTCGATACGACGTTTGATACGGATAAAACGCTTTGGAGCATCCTGCTCCATCAAACCTGCCGATTGCAGCAAAAATACAAATGGGCCAGAGCTGCCGTCCATAATAGGCACTTCGCGGGCACTGACTTCTACAATCGCGTTGTCGATACCCAGCCCGGCCATGGCCGACAACAGGTGTTCTACCGTATCGACTTTGGCGTGATCACGTACAAGGGTGGTGGACAAGGTGGTTTCGCCGACATTCAACGCATGCGCAGGAATATCAACGACAGGGTCAAGATCGGTACGACGGAATACGATCCCTGTATTAACCGGGGCGGGCTTCAGAGTCAGGTAGACCTTTTCACCGGAGTGAAGGCCTACACCTGAAGCGCGGATAGTGTTCTTTAAGGTGCGTTGAGGGATCATTCTGACAATCCTGCCATTTCTGGTCGTTTCTTATACAAATAGATAGATCCTGCAATTATAGCAGGAATGCAAGAACACGCTAGCGGCATGCTCTTTTTACTCAATCTGCCTGACGACGCAAGAAAGCAGGTATATCCAGATACTCCATGTCTTGCCGTGTTTGTGGTTCCGCTTTTGTCGCAGCCTGAGCTCCCGCTCCAGCCTGACGAGTCACGGCTGGACGATCAAGCTTGTTGTAGTCTGGAGTACCATCTGCACGCTTTGGCGCCGGTGTATTATCGACTACTTTTTTTGGACGGGGTTCCGTTGCAGGAGCTGAAGAACTGCTGGCATGGAAATTCAGGCCAGTGGCAACAACAGTAACCCGCAGCTCATCGGTCATTTCCGGATCAATAACAGTACCGACAACAACCGTTGCATCTTCAGCAGCGTATTCACCAATAATGTCACCCACTTCCGAGAATTCGCCCAATGACAAATCATAGCCTGCGGTCACATTCACCAGGATGCCACGTGCTCCTTTCAGGTTGACGTCTTCCAACAGAGGACTGCCAACAGCTGCTTCTGCGGCCTGGCGTGCACGGTCTTCGCCACTGGCGGAACCGCTACCCATCATGGCCTGGCCCATTTCGGACATAACTGTTCGCACATCGGCAAAGTCAACGTTGATCATGCCTTGCTGGGTAATCAGATCGGCAATGCCTTTGACCGCGCCATACAGCACGTCATTGGCAGTGCGGAAAGCATCCATCAATGTGGTGCCTTTACCCAGGACCGACAGGAGTTTTTCATTAGGGATAGTAATCAGTGAGTCAACATGCTCGCTTAACTGTTTCAGGCCAACTTCTGCCATGGCCATACGTTTTTTACCTTCAAACGAAAACGGCCGGGTAACAACAGCAACAGTCAGGATGCCCAGTTCACGGGCAATTTCAGCAACAACAGGAGCGCCACCTGTACCAGTGCCTCCCCCCATGCCAGCTGTAATAAAGACCATGTCAGCACCTTTCAGGGCCTCTGCGATACGATCACGATCTTCCATCGCCGCCTGGCGACCAACATCGGGATTCGCGCCAGCACCCAGTCCTTTGGTCAGGCCAACACCCAGTTGAATTACAGAACGAGCACCAACATTACGCAACGCCTGAGCGTCGGTATTGGCACAGATAAAATCAACGCTATCAATGTTGCTTTCTACCATGTGCTGGACGGCATTACCGCCACCGCCACCCACGCCGATAACCTTGATTATCGCCTCTTCCGGCACATCATCTGCTAACTCAAACATATCGCCTTCTTTTCCAAATGACATGATGCCCCCCCCCTCTCTACTACCCATCATTACATTAAATACTAAAAGTTGCCTTTTATCCATTCCGATAACTGTGTAAAGATCCCGGAATGTGATTTACCTTCAATTATAGCTACTGGCTTATTTTTAGCCTGTTTCACAGCGTAAAGAAGTAACCCTACAGCGGTACTATAAATAGGGTTATTAATTACGTCAGTTAACCCGGAAACCCCATGAGGCCGGGCCAATCGGACTGGCATATGAAATATCTCTTCTGCCAATTCAACCACACCTTCCATTTTTGATGTGCCGCCGGTCAGTACAACACCAGCAGGGATTAATTCATCATAGCCGCTACGACGCAATTCTGCCTGAATAAGAGAAAATAATTCATCATATCGAGGCTCGACCACTTCTGCCAAAGATTGCCGTGACAGCTGACGTGGCGGGCGTTCACCAACACTCGGAACATTGATCATCTCATCTTCGTGCGCCAACTGGCGCAAGGCGCAGGCGTACTTGATTTTTATCGCTTCGGCATGCTGGGTCGGTGTTAATAATGCCATTGCGATATCATTGGTCACCTGATCCCCTGCAATTGGAATAACAGCGGTGTGCCGTATAGCGCCATCGGTAAAAATAGCTATATCAGTGGTACCACCACCGATATCTACCATACAGACTCCCAATTCCCGCTCATCATCACTTAACACGGCATAACTGGATGCCAATTGTTCCAGAATAATATCATCAGTACTCAGTTCACAACGTTGTACACAACGTTCAATATTTTGCGCTGCATTCACCGCTGCAGTTACCAGATGTACCTTGGCCTCCAGCCTGACACCGGCCATTCCTACCGGTTCACGAATACCTTCCTGATGGTCGACTGAATATTCCTGGGGCAGAACATGGATCGTACGTCGATCCTGTGGAATAGCGACAGCTTGAGCAGCGTCGATGACCCTCTCCACGTCGGCTTCCGTGATCTCGGCTCCTCTGACGGCGACTACGCCATTGGAGTTTTGTGACTGTACATGGCTGCCAGCAATACCGGCATACACCGAATGAATGGTACAGCCCGCCATCAGTTCGGCTTCTTCAACTGCACGGCGAATTGACTGCACAGTGGACTCGATATTAACCACTACGCCTTTTTTCATCCCCCGACTGGGGTGACTGCCGAGACCAACAATTTCAATACCGCCATCTGATGTCACTTCCCCGACAATAGCAACAATCTTGGACGTTCCTATATCCAGTCCCACCAGCATTTGACCTGCCTGTGCATTTGCCATTACCCGGTTACCCCTGTTGTTTGCCAGCGAATAGCCGCACCCTTGCCATATCTCAAATCCACCTGGCGTACCTCTTTAGCATCCAGCGCTCCCAATAGAGCAATCAGACGCTGTAATCGTTCTTCAAAATACTGGCGTCCAAAACGAACAATCCAGCCATTTGACAATGTTGCATCGACTGCCTGCACCGCATTAACACTCATGCTGTTCACGGTCAAACCCTGACCAGTCAAAGCCTGCTGCAGGCGTCGAAAATATTTCACTGATTCATTCTTCACCGGATCAGCCCCGTATAGTCGCATCAGCCCGGTTGTGGCGAATCCAGGCGGTATTGCCGACAGACGACCCGTGGCAGTCAGTAGCTGTTCATCATTCCATAGCGCCACCGGCAACTCCTCATACAACAGTAATTCCACACTGTCCGGCCAGTGCTTTCTGACCGCAACACGGCTCACCAGTGGAATAGCCGCCACCTGCTGCTGAACCTGGTTCACATCCAGAGTAAAGAAACTCTTGTCTCTCACCCACAATAACTGGCGCGCAATATCTTCTGCATTCAAAACATTCAGCCGGCCAACCACCACCACCGCTTGAACCGGCCAGGTGTGATAGGCCTGACGTACAACCACTCCGGCACCGACAAAGAGCAGCGCAATAACCAGTCCGATCCAGACCTGAACGGGAATATGCAGTCGCCGGGTAATTGGCTCACGTCTGACTGGTGTCAGAGTGGCACCGCGTGCTGGTTGCTTGTCCGACATATCAGTGCTTCTTCACTTCTTCCAGCAAGCGGATAACCAATTGCGTAAATGACATCCCCACTGCCCGGGCCGCCATTGGCACCAGGCTATGGTCTGTCATACCCGGACTGGTATTCACTTCCAGTAGCCAGAATTGGCCATCGGCATCGGCCATCACATCCACTCGCCCCCAGCCCTGACAACCAATCAGATCGAAGGCCGTCATGGCCAGTTGCTGCAACTCGGCTTCTTTCTCAGCACTCAGGTCCGATGGTAATAAATATTCTGTGTCTAATGATTCGTATTTTGCCTCATAATCATAAAACTCATGTGACGTTTTCAACTGAATCACAGGCAGCGCCTGTCCCCCCACCAGAGCAATGGTGTACTCGTTCCCGGTAATCCAGCGTTCTGCCAGCACCAGCGCATCGTATTGACTGGCAAATTGATAACTGTCTTGCAGGGCTTGCGCATCATGTACTTTACGCATGCCAATGCTGGAACCCTCATGGGCAGGCTTGACGATGACGTCATGCCCCAATTCCTGAATGACGTGTTGCCAGTCAGATTGCTGCCCCAGCAGCACTGCCGCGGGTGTTGGCAAGCCAGCAGCCTGCCAGATCAGTTTGGTGCGCCACTTGTCCATTCCCAGTGCCGATGCCATAACACCACTACCGGTATAGGGAATCCGGAGCCACTCCAGTAACCCCTGAATGGTACCATCTTCGCCACCCCGCCCATGCAATGCGATAAATGCCATATCAAAATGCTCACGCGCCAGGCAAGCCGCAATGTCATCTTGTACATCCACGCCAACAGCATCCACCCCGGCAGCGACCAGGGCGCTCAACACAGCCTCACCGCTGCGTAGCGATACGGCACGTTCAGCAGAAACACCGCCCATCAAAACGGCTACACGACCAAATCCGCTACGATCTGTCATTCATTCGCTCCCTTTGCTTTGGCACGATCAATGGACTCCAACCAGCCAGGTAATTGCTCGGCCAGCCGGGCAGACAAGGAACCGATGTCGCCAGCCCCCTGGGTCAGTAACAAGTCACCGGCTCTGAGCACTCCCATCAACAACCCTTCGAGGGATTCGCCACGTTCGATAAATACTGGATCCACCTCTCCGCGCTGACGCAAACTGCCACAGAGTGAGCGGCCATCCGCACCGGCAATTGCTTTTTCTCCAGCGGGATAAACATCCATCAACAACAGGATATCCACGGTCGATAATACTTTGACAAAATCTTCATACAGGTCACGCGTACGGCTAAATCGATGCGGTTGAAACAGCATCACCAGGCGGCGGTCGGGAAAACCCTTGCGAATGGCTTCAATCGTCACTTCCAGCTCACGGGGGTGATGACCATAGTCATCCACCATCATCACATTGCCACCTGCCAGTGGATATTCTCCACAGACCTGGAAACGCCGCCCGACACCGGCAAATTTTTCCAGTGCCGAACGGATTGCTTCATCAGGCACACCTTCTTCATCGGCAACCGCAACCGTTGCCAGCGCATTAAGAACGTTATGCCGACCTGGCATCCGCATACGAATATTCAGTGGCTGACGATCCCCTGGCCGCACCAGAGTGAACTCGGTAAACAGCCCCTGCTGAACCACATTGATCGCCCGATAGTCGGCATCTCCGGAAAAACCGTAGGTCACGGTCTGACGGGAAATGGCAGGCAGAATGGAGCGTACTGTCTCGTCGTCAATACAGATCACTGCCAACCCATAAAATGGCAGGTTTTGCAGGAAATCAACGAAGGTCTGCTTTAATCGCTCAAAGTCACCGCCATAAGTCGACATATGGTCCGCATCAATATTGGTAACGATCGACACCATCGGCTGCAGATGCAGGAAACTGGCATCACTTTCATCTGCCTCGGCAATCAGGTAACGACTGGCCCCCAAGCGGGCATTGGCACCAGCACTGTTCAACTTGCCACCAATAACAAAGGTCGGGTCCAGCCCGGCCTCCGCAAAAATACTGGTCAACAAGCTGGTCGTGGTGGTTTTACCGTGAGTGCCGGCAACCGCCACCCCATGACGAAAACGCATCAGTTCCGCCAGCATTTCTGCCCGTCGCACGACCGGCTTGCGTTGTTCCAGGGCCGTCGATACTTCCGGGTTGCTGACATCAATCGCCGACGACACCACCACCACATCGGCGCGCGCCACATTGTCTGCGGCGTGGCCAATAAACAATGTCACCCCCAGATTTTGCAGGCGACGGGTCACCGCGGAAGCCCGGATATCGGAACCAGTGATGGTATAGCCCTGGTTCAACAGCACTTCTGCAATACCACACATCCCGGTGCCACCAATACCCACAAAGTGAATGCAACGAATACGCCGCATTTCGGGAATCATATGTGCCAGCGGACCATTCGCCAGCGTCGCTTCTGCAGACGCATTAATCACGGGTTTTCCTCATAATCTGTTCAACAGCCAGTGCGGTTGCATCCGGCCGGGCCTGTGCATGACTTTGATCGGCCATGCCTTGTAAACGGGCACGATCCTTATCCAGCAAGCCTATTGTTTGTTGTAGCCACTCTGGCGTCAGATCCTTCTGTTGACAGATCAGTGCGGCCTGATTGTTTGCCAAATAACCGGCATTGATGGTTTGATGATCATCGACCGCATAAGGGAACGGCACAAAAATCGCCGCTTTACCGACCGCCGCAACTTCCGATACCGTCAAGGCACCAGAACGACAAATCATCAGATCGGCCCAACCATAAGCCGCCGCCATATCGTCAATAAATGCAGAGACGTCTGCGACCACATCACTGGCAGCATACGCCGCCAGCATACGCTCAGCATCCCGCTTGCCAACCTGGTGGCGCAAGTTCGGCCGCCCAGCCGCTGGCATCGCTTGCCAACAAGCCAGGACGGCATCGTTCAGGGCCGACGCACCAAGACTGCCGCCCACCACCAGAATATTCAAAGGGCCAGACAAGGGCACGGCACGGGCTGGTAACTCGACCAGTTCACGACGTACCGGATTGCCCACTGTCATCGCGCCGGCCAGAGCACCGGGAAAGGCCTGCAAACTCAAGTGCGCGATACGGTTAAGCCAGCGGTTGGTCATTCCAGCAATTGCATTCTGTTCATGGATCACCAGAGGCACTCCGGCAAGCCGTGCTGCCACCCCTCCGGGGCCGGCAATATAACCACCAAACCCCACCACGATATCGGCCTTGATGGCACGAATAACCGCCCGTGACTGCCAGGTTGCCAGGGCAATACGCCAGGGGGCCATCATCAGACCCTTGATGCCTTTGCCACGCAAACCTCGAATATTCACTGCATGCAGCGGGTACCCTGCAGCAGGAACCAGATTTTGTTCCATGCCATAAGGTGTTCCAAGCCAGTGAATCACATAGCCTTGTGCTACCAGAGCACGGGCAACCGCCAATGCCGGGAACACATGTCCCCCGGTACCAGCAGCCATAATCAGGGCCACTTTGCTACGACTGGATCCTGAAGGCTTCATGCCCTACCTCCGTTATCTCTTGGTTCCGGCTCAGGCATCAGCATGGCCTCGTGCTTGATTCGCATAACAATACCAACCATGGCACAGGCCAGAATCAGGCTACTGCCGCCATAACTGAAAAATGGCAAGGTCAGACCCTTGGTCGGTAACAAGCCGATATTCACACCCAGGTTAATAACAATCTGTAGTGCCAGCATCGAGCCAATACCGGCGGCAATATACGCGCCGTACAACAGTCCACGCTGTTGGGCAATCCAGACGGTTTGCCAAATCCGTACGACCAGAAAAGTCAGCAAGCCAATAGCCATCAGGCCACCAAACAAGCCTGTCTCTTCAGCCCAGATGGCAAACACAAAGTCGGTGTGTGCTTCCGGCAAATAAAACAGTTTCTGCACGCTTTCTCCCAACCCGACCCCAAACCATTCACCACGACCAAAAGCGATCAATGACTGCGTCAGCTGATACCCGGTGCCATATACATGCTCAGGTGCCCAGGGATCCAGATACGCCATCAAGCGCGCAACCCGCCACTCTTCCGACGTTAATGCCACAACCGACAGAGCACCGGTGCCAATCATCAATAAAAAATATTGCCCGGCTTTCACACCACCGAGAAACAGCTGGATCATGGTGGCTCCCAGCAACACGACCGCTGCACCAAAATCCGGTTCCATCAGTAACAACAGCACCATGATAACCAGCACAATCAAGGGTTTGATAAACCCCCAGAAACGCTCACGCACTTCTGGCAAGCGCCGCACCAGATAGCCAGCCACATAAAAAACGGCCGCCAGCTTGGCCAGCTCGGACGCCTGCAACTTGAACAGGACAAAATTCAGCCAACGACGACTGCCGTTAACTTCATGACCAACCCCCGGCACCAACACCAGACACAAGCCCGCAAAGCCCACCGCCAGCATTGGCAACTCAAACTGGCGCCAGCGTGCCAGACTGATCTGGCTGGCGCCGTACAAGGCAACCACACCCAGAATCAGATACACACCATGACGAATTGCAAAATACGCCGCATTACCGGTCAGTTTTTCGCCAATACCGGTAGACGCCGAAGCCACCATGACCCAGCCCAGCACCATCAGCAGCAACCAGGGAACAAAATGTTGATCACGGGCTTGCCAGCGCAGACTGTCAATCATCCATCAGGCTCCCGACCAAGGCGCCAAAATGCCGGCCCCGTTCCACGTAATTGGCAAACTGATCCAGGCTGGCACAGGCGGGCGACAACAGTACCCGGTCGCCCGGCTGCGCCTTTGCAACAGCCAGCGCAAACGCCTCAGCCAGATATTGACAGCTATACGTCGGACAACTGTCGGACAGCGTCGCCGCCAATGCTTCACCATCCTGACCAAAACAACACACACCGGCGACCCCCGTGGCACACGCCGGAGCCAGCGGCTGAAAGTCCTGTTGCTTGCCATCCCCCCCTGCCAGCAACCACAACGCACCAGCCTGACCGGTCAGGCCCTGGATCGCGGCCAGTGTAGAGCCAACATTGGTGCCCTTGGAGTCATTGATAAACACCACCCCGTTATGCTCGCCAACCCACTCACAGCGATGCGCCAAGCCGGTAAAACGGCTCAGCGTCATACGGGCCTGGGCCGGACTGACACCAACGGTTTCGACCAACGCCAACGCTGCCATCACATTCGCCAGATTGTGACGGCCATGTATTTTCAATTCCGAACTGTGTACCAGCTGCATACCGGCACGCACAATCCAATCGCCAGCAACACCATCACAGTCGCCCGCTTGCAGGCCAAAATCATCCTCTGTCGGGGCCTTGATGGTGAAACCGGCGGCTTCAATAATCTCGCCACACGGATTACTGGCCGCATCATCACGATTCACAACGGCTAACTCACAACCAGTAAAAATACGTTGCTTGGCCAGTTGGTAAGCCGCCATCCCCTGATAACGATCCATATGGTCTTCGCTCAGGTTCAGAATGGTCGCCACTCGTGCCTTCAGGCTCGATGTCGTTTCCAGCTGGAAACTCGATAGTTCCAGCACATACACATCCGGTTGCGGCCCAGCCAATAAATCCAGTACCGGCACCCCGATATTGCCGCCCATTTCCGCGGCAACCCCGGCATCCCGCAAGATATCCCGGACCAGGGTAGTGACCGTACTCTTGCCGTTGGAACCAGTGATCGCAATCACCGGCACCCGGTTCTGGCGAGCAAACAGCTCAACATCCCCAATCACGTCCACCCCCGCAGCCAAGGCCTGCTGTAATGCAGGGTCAGACAAAGCCATCCCCGGGCTGACAATAATCTGCTGATAAGCAGACAGGCGATGACCATCCAGCGCCCCCAGATACAGGTTCGCGGCTGGGAAAAGAGTGCTCAGACTGCTCGCTGCCGGGCAATCGGTACGGCTGTCACACAGATCAAACGACCAGCCCATTCGCTGGCAATAGCGCGCCGTCGCCTGGCCTGAAATTCCCAGTCCGACGATCAAGCGTTTGATATCTGCTTCTGCCAGCGTCATAGATACAACCTGTTATCGAATTTTCAAGGTAGCCAGTCCGGCTAGCACCAAAATAATAGTGACAATCCAGAAGCGAACAATCACCCGCGGTTCTGGCCACCCCTTTAACTCAAAGTGATGATGCAGGGGTGCCATACGGAAGATGCGTTTCCCCGTCATTTTGAATGATCCCACTTGCAGGATGACCGACAGGGTTTCGGCAACAAAAATACCGCCCATGATAAACAGCACCACTTCCATGCGAATGATCACCGCCACAATACCCAACGCAGCTCCCAGCGCCAGCGAGCCCACGTCTCCCATAAATACCTGGGCTGGATAGGTGTTAAACCAGAGGAACCCAATCCCTGCCCCTACCATGGCACCACAGAAAACCACCAGTTCCCCAGCGCCGGCAATGTAGGGGATATGCAGATAATTGGCGTAGTTCACATGACCCGCCAAGTAAGCACATACGCCCAATGCCGCGCTGACCATCACCGTTGGCATAATCGCCAGACCATCCAGACCATCGGTCAGATTGACAGCATTACTGGAGCCAACAATGACGAAGTAACTCAGCAGCACAAACATCAGTCCCAGTTGCGGCATGATGTCCTTGAAAAACGGCATCACAAACAAGGTTTCCTGCGGGCTCTGGGCGCTGTAGTACAGATACGCCGCAGCCATCACACCAAACACCGATTGCCAGAAATATTTCCAGCGCCCCGGCAAGCCTCGTGAATTTTTCTCCACCACCTTGCGGTAGTCATCAACCCAGCCAATGGCACCAAACATCAGCGTCAACACCAGCACCACCCAGACAAACCGGTTTTCCAGATTCCCCCACAACAGGGTACTGACCGCGATCGATAGCAGAATCAGCACGCCTCCCATCGTCGGCGTGCCAGCCTTGCTCAAATGCGATTTTGGCCCGACTTCACGAATCGCCTGACCAATCTGATATTGGTGCAGTTTGCGAATCACAACCGGCCCCAGCACCATCGACACCACCAGTGCCGTAATGACGGAGAAGATACTTCTTAACGATAAATAACCCACGACACCAAAACCCGAGTGCCACTGCGTCAGCCATTCCCCCAGCCACAACAACATAAACCTTATTCCTCTGAATGCAGTTGCAGCGCCCGGACCACAGAGTCCATACCAGCGCTGCGCGAACCCTTGACCAGAACAGTCGTCTGGTCGGGCATTTTTTGTTTTATCAGCGCCACCACCCCATCCCGATCAGGTAACCAATATCCCTGATCACCAAATGCGGCCACAGTGAAGCGGCTCAATGGCCCGGTTGCAACCAGTGCCGAGACTCCCTGTTGGCGTGCATAACGACCAATATCGCTGTGCGCCTGTTCCGCTTCTTCACCCAGCTCTGCCATATCACCCAGCACCAACCAGGCACCGGAGGCGAGGCTTATTACATCAATCGCTGCACGAATGGAAGCCGGGTTAGCGTTATAACTGTCATCAATAATTTGCCATTGATTCTGCCCGACCACGGCCTTCATTCGACCAGCCACAGGCACGGCAGCCTGCAATCCGGCGGCAATCATAGCCGGAGTCATGCCCAATCCCCGGGCTGCCGCAAAAACAGCCAGCGCATTGCTTACATTGTGCTGCCCCGGGAAAGCCAGACACACATGTTGCAACCAACCCTCATGACGGCTATGCACAACAAAATCACTGCCATCCACACGGCACGCCACCTCGCTGGCAAACAAATCAGCGCTGGCTGATAAACCAAACGAGACAACCTGTTTATTGCCCGCCCGTGTTTGCCACGGTGCAAATGCCGGATCATCGGCGTTCAACACCACGATGCCGTTAGCATCGACGCTATCAATCAACTCGCCTTTGGTTTGCACCACCCCGGCCAGAGAGCCAAACCCTTCCAGATGAGCAGCACCCGCGTTAGTGATGATGCCGATGGTTGGTTTGACCAGACAGGCCGTGTAATCAATCTCCCCTGGGCCACTGGCACCCAGCTCCACCACCGCCGCTTCATGCTCCGGTTGCAAAGCCAGCAGGGTTTTGGGTACCCCAATGTGGTTATTCAGATTCCCCGGTGTCATCCAGGTAATAAATTGTTGCTCAAGCACCTTCGCCATCAGCTGCTTGGTCGTGGTTTTACCTGCACTGCCGGTAATCGCCACAATCGGGCCATAAAAGGCGCCCCGTTGCCAGCCTGCAATCTGACCATACGCCAACAGCCCGTCAGCACAGATCAGACACGGGCCATCCAGGGCCTCCGGCGGCACTTCATCCAGCAAGACGGCCACCGCGCCAGCGGCCAACGCCTGGGATGCAAACCGATTACCATCAAAATGCTCGCCCCGCAGCGCGACATACAAGTCGCCCGACTGGATCTGACGTGTATCCGTACAGACACCAGTACAACGCACATCCACGGCTGGTGCTGCCAGGTCCAATAAAGCCGCCACCTGACTGAGGTTAAAATCAAACCGCATGCTGCCCTCCCCTGGGAGACGGGCTACGCGGCACATACCCCAATGCCGCCAGTACATCGGCGTCGCAAAAAGGATGTTTGACACCAGCAATTTCCTGCCAGGTTTCGTGACCTTTCCCTGCGATCACCACCAGCCCCTGTTCCGGCGCATCAGCCAGGGCCTGGGTAATGGCCTGCGTGCGGTCATGCTCCAGGTGCAAACCGGCTTCACTGGCGCCGGGAGCTGCCAGTGCATCAGCAAAAATACGCTGCGGATCTTCAAAACGCGGGTTGTCATCGGTCAGCCAGATGGCATCGGCAAACTGCATGGCGACCGCCATCATTTTGGGCCGTTTGCTCCGGTCTCGATCACCACCACAGCCAAATACCAGCGTCAGCGGTTGCTGCCAGGGCTGCAAGGAGGACAGCACGCTGTTCAATGCATCTGGCGTATGGGCAAAATCAATAATAACCGTCGGGCCAGTACCACTGACCGGCTCGTACACATCCATACGACCAGCCACAGGCTGCAGTCCGGCGGCCGCCTCTGTCAGCGCATCCAGATCGTCACCGGCCGCCGCCAACATGGTGATGGCAGCCACTGCATTGGCGAGGTTAAACACCCCCAATAACGGCAACTCCAGCTGGCGGCACCCCCAAGGGGTGGTTAGCTCAGCACACATCCCGTTGCGGTTCAGGGTCAGCAGACGATAACTGACAGACTGAATCGCTGCAGAGCCAGCATCGCTTGGTGCTGTACTCGCCTGATCCGTCATCTCGCCATAACTGAAACGCTGCCCCGGAATCCCCGGGTCCGCCAGCAAGCGTTGTCCATACGGGCAATCCCGATTAATCACAACAAACCGGGCGTTGTAATCCAGTAACAAGCGGCGCTTGGACTGGAAGTAACTCTCCATATCACCGTGATAATCCAGGTGATCCTGGGTCAGATTGGTCAGTAGTGCGCCCTGAAAATGCATGCCGGCCACACGGCCCTGGTCGAGACCGTGGGACGACACTTCCATTGCCGCACGGCCAGCGCCTTGGTCCGCGGTCTGGGCCAGGGTCCGTAAGACCACCGACAAATCCGGCGTGGTATTACGAGTCGGAGCCAAGGCCGGCCAGATACCATTCCCCAGGGTGCCCAGCACCCCGCAAGGCTTGCCCAGCGCCCGGGAAAGCTGGGCCATATACGCCACGCATGAGCTTTTGCCGTTGGTGCCGGTGACCGCCAGAACCGGTAACTGGCCCGCATCCGGATACCGCCGATACAACCAGCTTGCCAGTTGCGCAGACACTTCTGGTGTCGAAAAAACCGGCACCGCGGTCTGGCCAAACTCACAGCGAAAACCGACGTCCGCCTCTTGTAGAACCGCAACCGCACCCTGCTGAATCGCAGCATTGATATAATCAGCCCCGTGGCTCACCGCTCCGGAGCGGGCAACAAACAAGTCACCGGCCTGAACATCTCGGCTATCGGTAACCATATCGGCAAATTCACGATCCCATTCCGGTGGAATAAACAGATCGTCCTGCAACAATTGGGAAAGCTTCATCTCGGGTCTCCGGCAACAATCAGGGCGGCGGCACTCGAATCGTCCGGTGCAATCTGGCGCAAACGTAACGCTTGTTCCATGATGCGAGAAAAAACCGGAGCAGCCACTTCGCCGCCGTAATATTCACGCCCCTGGGGTTCATCAATCGCAACAACCAGCACCAGGTCAGGGTCGGTCAGCGGTGCAATACCGGCAAACACGGCGTTATAGGTCGAATCCTCGTAACCACTATCACCAACCTTGTGGGCTGTGCCTGTTTTGCCGCCGACCCGATAGCCAGCAACACGAGCACGTCGACCGGTGCCGATATCGGAAGTCACGGTTTCGAGAATATCCAGTACCTTGCGAGCGGTATCCGCCGACATCACCTGCTTGCAACCAGGCCGCGCTTCATTGTCCAGTAGCAAGGTCGCGTTAAAACGACAGCCATGCTGGGTAAAACTGGTATAGGATTGCGCCAGCTGTAACGGCGAAACCGCCATGCCGTAACCGTACGACACCGTGGCCAGACGCAAGTCGTCCATCTGTTCGGGATAAGGCAAGATGCCCACACTTTCACCCGGAAAGCCCAAACCACTGGCCTGACCCAGACCGGCCGCTCGCATGATATTGAACAGCACGTCAGCCCCAAGATCGGCTGAAATCAGGCTCACGCCAACGTTACTGGACTTGGTAATCACACCGGTGACATCCAGTACGCCATAGTTACGATGATCCCGAATGGTCTTGTTTTTGATACGTAAATAACCCGGACTGGTATCAATCGGGGTATCCGGAGCATAGCGGCCGGAATCCAGCGCCGCCGCGACCGTAAACGGCTTCATGGTTGAACCTGGCTCCAGCACATCCGCCAGTGCCCGGTTACGCATAAACTCCGGTTTTAGCCCGGCCCGGTTATTGGGGTTGTACGATGGCTGATTCACCAGCGCCAGTACCTCGCCATTATGAGCATCCAGTAACACCGCACTGCCCGACGTCGCCTGGTGCTGACGCACCGCAGCCATCAGTTCACGATAGGCCAGATATTGCAGCCGCAGGTCGATGGTCAAGCGCAGGTCGTGGCCCGGCTGTGCCACGGACTCCACCACGAGTTGTTTTACCACCCGACCGTATCGGTCACGAATAACGGTACGCCGCCCGCCAGTACCGGTCAGGTAATCGTTATAAGCCAGCTCCATTCCTTCCTGGCCGTTACCATCGATATCAACAATCCCCACCAGATGCGATGTCACCTCTGCGGCGGGATAATAACGCCGGAACCGACTGTCAAATTGCAGCCCGTCCAGCCCCAAAGCGGCAACCCGATCGGCCTGGGCCGGTTGTACCTGACGGTCGACGTAATAAAAGCCACGCCCACGCTGGCGGGCTTCGGTAATTTCCTTTGCCAGTGTCGCGGCGGGCATATCCAGCACGTCAGCCAGTGCACCGGCCTGTTTTACATCAAAAACCTGAGGATTCAGGCTGATATCCACCACCGCAGTACTGACCGCCAATGGCTTGCCAAAACGGTCGGTAATCATGCCGCGCCGGGCAGGTTGCAGTTGGGCACGGACAATCCGTTTTTCGCCTTCTTCAAACAGAAACGGCTGATCTACCGTATGTAACGAGATCAGCCGCACCAGAATCATCACCAGCAGCGCAGCCATCACCAGCAGCACTAATACAAAGCGCCAGCGGATAATGCCCGGAGCAGTATGATCATTCGCCAAGCCTGTCATTGAGGAAGAATCCTGACCTGTTGCGGTTCAATCATATTGAGTTCACGTCGTGCGCGCTGATCGATACGGGCATAACTGGTCAATGCCGCCAGCTCCAGAACCAACCGGGTCTGTTCCTGCTGCAAGGCGTCGCTGCGACTATCCAGAGTCTGCCATTGCTGTACCAGCTGGCGATGACCATGGCTGACGCCGATCTGTACCAGCGCAGAAGCCACAACCACCAACCAGACCAGGATCACTGCCAGGTTCATGACAACCGTTCGGCAATGCGTAATACCGCACTGCGGGCACGGGCATTACTGCGCACTTCGTCATCATCGGGCATGATGGCTTTCCCAATACGTTTCATGGTTTTACCCAGGTCTGCTTCCAGTATCGGGAAGCCGGGAGGTACATCGCGTCCTTTTTCCTGTGCCCGGATAAAGCGTTTCACCATGCGATCTTCCAGCGAATGAAAGCTGATTACCGCCAGGCGGCCACCGGGTAACAAGAAGTCGACGCTTTCGTCCAGTACCCGCTCCAGATCTCCCAGTTCATTATTCACGGCAATACGGATCGCCTGAAAGGCACGGGTGGCTGGATGCTTGTGACGTTCCCAGGCCGGGTTGGCTTCCTTGATCAGTTCCGCCAGTTGCAGGGTACGGGTAATTGGTGCCGTCGCCCGGGCAGCCAGAATGGCGCGTGCCATACGCCGGGCAAAACGCTCTTCACCGTATTCTCTCAAGACCCGGATAATTTCATTTTCGTCCGTGGTGGCCACCCATTCCGCGGCAGACATGCCCGCATCCGGATTCATACGCATATCCAGCGGGCCATCACGCATAAAGCTGAAGCCACGTTCCGGATCATCCAGCTGGGGGGAAGAAACACCCAAATCCAGCAAAATGCCGTTGATACGCTCGATTCCCCGAGCCGCCATCTCCTGTTTCATATCCGCAAACGAGGCTTGTACGATATTGAAACGCTCGTCTTCCTGATGCAGTTGCTCACCGGTTTCGATGGCCCGCGGGTCTTTATCAAACCCGAACAGTCGGCCATCGGCTGCCAGTTTCGATAACAACAGCCGGCTGTGCCCACCACGACCAAAGGTACCATCGATATAAACCCCGGACGGATCGTTCAAACAACCGTCAACGGTTGGTTCCAGCAACACGGTAGCGTGGGCCAGCTCTTGCAAATTCATATAGACAGACTCTTGAGTTCGTCGGGAAGGGTGTCCAGCGACATGGGTTGTTCCAGATAATCGTTCAGCTGAGTCTCCCAACGGGCCTTGTCCCAGAGTTCCAGCTTGTTGCCTTGCCCCATCAATACACATTCCTTGATCAGCCCGGCGTATTGACGACAGGCTGGGCTGATCAGGATCCGACCGCTGCCGTCGGCGCTGCATTCTGTCGCGTGGCCTTGCAGCAAGCGTTTCAGCTTTTTGGTCGCGGGGTTTAACGTGGGCAGTTGATCCAGCTTGGCTTCAATCTTGACCCATTCCGCGAGCGGGTAAACCAGCAGACAGGAATCCTGACTGTCCACCGTTACCACCAAAACAGACACTTCCTGCTCCTCCAGGGCTTCCCGTACTTTTGCCGGGATTGCCAGACGACCTTTGGCATCCAGATTTATATGGTGCATGCCGCGAAACATAAAAAATCAGATCATCACGGTGCAGGTTTCAGGCGTTTTGGTCATTACAGACCCTCGTGTATGTCTTGGTCAAAGCTCAATTCAGGGCAGTGGATATTAGCCTTTATTCCATCCGGTTACTCCCCACTATCTCCCACTTTTGTCTCAAATACGCCACAATTCGACACTTTGTGACACTATAGGAATAGGCTACTCTCATTGCAAGCTGATGAATCCACCTGAAATTTGAAATTTCTTTTAAAGAACAACCAGTTAGCAAGCTTTCTGGCGATGCAAAAAAAACTCACAAACAAAATATTCCAGCGGCCTTGAAGCCTGGCGTCATGACTCAAGGCGATTCCTCACGTTCTGTTACATTCAGATACAATCCAGCACGCTTGCCAGCAGGAATAATCACCGTCCAAGCAGAGCCAGAAGCGCAATCATCCGGCACTCCTGTCACCCGTTGATATCCACTCTCGAAGTCACAAACCAGTCATTGCTCCAAAGCATGACTTTTGTTCACGCAAGCACGGGGGATCACTGTTCGCCGGACTCCCGGGGCCCATCAGCGGGGAAATAACCGGCAGGATTGACGCCATATCACGAGTACACGCATTACGGGCTGTCCACGGTTGTGAATCCTGGACTCCCGCTTTATCTTTCTGGCCAGCTGCGTATTGTTGAACGTGGTGGCTGGTCTCGTGGTCAATGTACCGAGCAGTAACAATACCCAGGCAACACAGCGTAAAATCCGGCGCAATCGCCAAGCGCTACGACACAAACTCAATCACCGGAAACCGGACCTCTGAGCCGGCTCCATTATCAAGGAACGTCCATGCCATACCTGGCTCGAGTGCTATTAAAGGGATCTGTCGTCGTATTACCACTGGTGATCACTGCCTGGTTGCTGTGGTCAACGCTGCTATGGCTCGACAATATCGGTCTTGAACTGTTATCCCTGACCGGCCTGGTATTGAGCGATGCCAACTCAGACATTCCCGGCTTTGGCCTGATCGTGATGCTGGTCAGCCTGTTTGTGGTGGGTTTACTGATCCAGTTCAACCCGATCAGCTGGTTACACTCATACCTCGAAGACACCCTGTTACGCTTCCCTGTCGTCAAGACCCTGTACGGTGCAGTAAAGGACTTTGCCGGTATGTTTGACGGCCAGAAAAAACAGTCACAGCCGGTCGTACTGGTTGATATGCCTGGGCCAGGTATTGCCGTCGGTTTTATCACCAACCAAAAGGTACCCCCGGTGGTACAACAAACACGCCCTGACCAGCCCCTCGTCGCGGTTTATCTGCCAATGAGTTATATGGTTGGTGGCTACACCCTGTTTCTGCCCAAGTCAGAGTTGACCCAGGTTGACTGGTCCTTTGAAGATGCCATGCGCTTTGCGATCACTGCCGGAGTATCCCAAAGCCAGTCACACCCCAAACAACCAGTGAACGACAAAACTTCACCGGAGCTGTGATACAGCGCAAATCAGGGGCTGACGTACTTGAGGTATCCTCGAACACCTTTGTATTTTATTACTGGCGGTTTTTTATCTTGACGGGCACACCTGTATTCATGACATTCTGTACTCCGCTCACCCGGCACTCTCCCACCCAGGACGGAAGGTTATGATCAGTGCAGAGCAATTACAGCGGTTTATCCCTTTTGGTGATCTCTCCGAACATGCATTGGAAGAGTTGCTGCCCCATTTCGAGCTGATCCGGCTGACGTCACGCAGCTTGTTGTTCAAACGCGGTCAGCAAGCCGACTACTGTCATTATTTGCTACAGGGCTCCATCGACCTGATCGACGATCATTTTGATGTCACCCGCCAGCACAGCGAGGATGAAGGTAACGTCCTCGCAATCGACGCCGACCATTCCATCCATAAATACTCAGCGGTCGTTGTTGACGATTGCCTGATTGCCCGCTTGCCCAGACGCTCCCTGCAATTAATCAACACCTGGATTGACGTCGCGCTGGCTGCAGCATCCGATGAAGAAACCGACTGGCTCGAGGCCTTGCTGACGTCCGACCTGTTCAGCCGTATTCCACCCGGCAATATCCAGACATTATTAGCCCGTTTCGACGAACGTCCGGTAACACTGGGGGATATACTTATCCAGGAAGGAGATGAAGGCCATGAATGTTACGTTATCAAACACGGCAAGGCCGTTGTCACCAGAAGCAATGGCAAGCAAGAAGAAACACTGGCGGCACTCGGCCCGGGTACACTTTTCGGCGAAGATGCACTGATCAGCAACCTGCCGCGCAGTGCCACCATTACCATGAGCAGCAATGGCACGGTGATGGTTCTCAGTAAAACTGACTTTGATACCTTACTGAAAATACCGGTGCTGGAATATGTCGACAACGAACAACTCAATGAACTGATCGAAGACAGTGATACCGGCATTATCCAGCTTGATGTGCGCCCCACCCAAGAGCTGATAAAAGAAACCACTTCCCGCGCTCGCAACGTCCCCCTGACCCACCTGCGTAGCCATTTGGACACATTGAATCGCGATTTTATCTACGTGGTACAGGGAGACAACCGGGCCGAAGCCGCCGCCTATATTCTCAGCGAAGCCGGATTTGAAGTAAAAGTTCTCAGATAACAGGCCGCTGTAATTACCCACTCCGTCCAGAAAACAGCCTGATATCACTAGGCGTATAGGGCTTCTGCCCATATAGTTACCGCTTCAGCTACCAACCAGGAAAAGCATGAATGTGGATCAGCACCAGTTGTGAATTTTCCTTTGAAATTTCCGTGCCCACACCGTTTATTCTGATGTTGCGCCCTCGTCGGGGCTCTCAGCAATGGGTCGCACGGGAAGAATACGAAGTGCTTCCCAGCGTGCCGGTTACCGAATTCAAAGACTCCTATGGCAACGACTGCCAGCGACTGATCGCGCCTCCCGGCCCGTTTTCCCTGTATTGCTCAGCAGAAGTCATGACCCTTGAGCATGTCGAGGAAGCACCGGGCAGCTTTTTTGTGGAAATCCAGCATCTGCCAGCGGATGTCCTCAACTATCTGCTGCCCAGCCGCTATTGTGAATCCGACCGTTTTCACCAACTGGCTACCGAAATCACCCAAGGCTGTCTGCCGGGTTATGATCAGGTGGCGGCGATTGAAGACTGGGTGCGCCGTACCATTCGTTATGAACCAGGCACCAGCCCGTTACCGGTATCGGCTATCGAAATCAACCTGCGCCAGTCCGGTGTCTGCCGGGATTTATCCCACCTCTGTATCGCTTTATGCCGGGCACTGAGTATTCCTGCCCGTCAGGTTGTCGGTTACTTGTACGAGCTGCAGCCGATGGATTTACACGCCTGGTTCGAAGCCTATGTCGGCGGCCGCTGGTACACCTTTGATGCCACTCAATATGGCCGCAAGGGAGCCTACGTGGCTACCGGTTACGGACGTGACGCGACCGACGTGGCCATTTACAACCAGTATGGGCCACCGGTGTTTCCGATTGAGCAGATTATTTCTGTTGAAGAGATCAAGCGCTGAAGCTGCCGCTACGGCATGGAGGAAAACAGGGGCAACCCATCAGGCATGCCCCGGTTTGTTATGCTTGTCAGCCCGTACACGGCTGGTGCCCTGCCGAGCGTGGAGTATCAACCCTGGCCTTATCGACAAGGTCGATAATAATCAGCAAAAATTATTCTGGATACAGGCCTTGACGGCAATAAACTCCTGTTGGATGGCAGACAGCAAGCGACTGGCTTCTTCCCAGTCAACCTCTTCGGTTTTTCTGTCGCGCAGCATATCTTCCAGCTTTTTATTGCAATCCGACAGAGGAATGGCACACACATTGCCGCTGGCTCCCTTGAAGCTGTGGGCCTGGCCTCCCAGCCCGGTCACATCCTGTTGCGCCAGCGCTTCATTCATTTTAGGTAAGCGGCTCTCGCAATCATCCAGAAACAAAGTGATCAGCTCATCAAACTCCTCTTCCATCACTTCGCGCAACATGTCCAGCGACTCATCATCAAAATGATCCTGTAGTGTCATGAACTACTCCTCCTCCTGGTGAGGCCAATGAATAATCGCTTCCACTTCATTCCCCTTCCCATAATAAGTAATCGATTTGCATATCTGACTCACCAGAGAGATACCTCTACCGGAATACTGATGCTTGGTAACTTCCAGCAAATCAGAGTCCTCTTCTCGTTGTAGTGACTGATAATCAAACCCATCGCCACTATCAACAAAGCGGACCCGTAGCTGCCCGGTCACGCCATCGCCCTGATGTTCCATATCAATCCGAATCCACTCATCTTCCAGCTGTTCCAGATGTTCCTGGCGCTGCTGGTAATATTTCATAAAACCTTCGGGCGAACGTTTCATGGTGGAATCCAGCTTCAACACCCCATGCTCCAACGCATTGGCAAACAGCTCACCCATAACGGTATACAGCTGGCCACTCATCATACGCAGGCCCGGTACTTCCATCATCAGATGCATCACCAAAGGCAAGGGGTTGAAATTACGCAGACTGACCGGGCCCAGTTCGTAACTGAAAGACCAGTCCATTGGCCCAACATCCGACGTCGTCGCAACCGCTTTAGGGTCGACTTCAACATCGTCCGGCAACACCATCTGAATCTCCAGCAAGGTGATATCATCATCACGTTCGCTGTTGTTCTGGAACTCGGCCAATGTTGACTTGATCGTTGGAAAAATCATCTCGGCTGCCGCGGCAGAGTTGATCGCATCCTCAAGCCGTTGCTGCCCGAACATATCGCCAGCCGGATTACGCGCTTCAAGAATGCCATCAGACCACAGCAACAAACGATCGCCCGGTTCCATGGTGTACTCTTGCAAGGAATCAACAAAGCGGCTGTCACCGAACACCCCCAAAGGCAAGTGCTGGGAGCGCAAGGTATGCAGTGACGCATCAGCGACCCGATACAGATAACAATCCGGAATGCCGCCCATCCAGATACTGGTGGATTTGCGTTCAAAATTCATTTCGACCATCACTGCGCAGCAGAAAAAACCTACCGGCAAAATCGAATTCATCTTACGATTCACTTCACGAATAATATCGCGAATGCCAAAACCCTTGGCGGTCATACCATAAAAGATTTCCGCCAACGGCAAGGCACCAATGGCTGCCGGTAGGCCATGACCGGTAAAATCACCCAGCAGCAGATTCATACTGCCGTTAGGCTGACGTGCAGCCAGCAGGACATCACCATTAAAGACCGCCAGCGGCGAGATCAGGTAACGGATATTCGGGGCGGACAGGCAGCCAAGGTGGGCCACATTGTCAAATACCGCCTTGGCTGCTTCCTGTTCCTGGATCAGATGTTCGTTATGGCAAACAATGGTATCGCGCTGTTGCTGCAAGGTCTGATGCATTTCCCGCATGCGGTAGAAAGAGCGTACCTTGGCCTGCAAGACCACCGGATTGTAAGGCTTGTTCAGAAAATCATCGCCACCACTTTCCAGACAGTCCGCCAGACCATAGGCATCGGTCATGGAGGTCAGAAAGATCACCGGCACCATATCTTCGCCAGCCAGCTGCTTGATCTGGCGCGCAGCCTCCTTGCCATCCATCACCGGCATCATCACATCCAGCAGCACGATATCCGGCGATTCTTGCTTGAACAGTGCCACAGCATCTGCACCATTTTCGGCATCCAGTACTTCATGCCCCTGCTTCTGGAGGATACGCCCCAGAATCTTGCGGTCGACCAGGTTGTCGTCGGCAATTAAGATCCGGATTGGCAGCATGTCAGTCGCCTCAGCGAATAGTAAAAAGTTGCTCGAAGTTGGAGATTGTCAAAATCTTTTTCACATCCTGATTACAATTCACAATGCTGATATCTGCTGCATCACCGCCCGCATGATCACGCAGCAGCAGCAACATGCCCAACGCCGAACTGTCGAGGTAAGAGGTTCCTGCCAGGTCCAGTACATAACGCAGTGCCGCTGGCTGGTGCGCATCATAAGCATCCCGAAATGCTTGGTGCACACTGAAATCAAAACGGCCAAATACCTTGATCGTTAATTCTTTACCATCGGCGGACACCAGGGTTTCTACAGTCATTGATCTATTACCTCATATACTCGAGAGCTGCCGCTCCCAAACAGTTTTTTACACCCGATCCTGCTCAAACCGATCAGGCTACAATTATTCTTAATAAACGTTTAGCACACGCTGTTAAATTTGCACAGCTCAGCGCGGTTTTTCCTATATAACAGCCATTATATGCGTTTACATCAAGTAATACCCCTGCCGTTATGCCATCAGCAGCGGCTATCGACGCAAAATGAAGTGTCTGCCAATCGCCACCAGCAACTGAAATATGCCGCACAGAGACATCATAACAGCCGGTCGGCGCCGATGACTCGCTTCAGCCGCAGTGATGACGTACAGGGGAAAGAAAAGAAAGAGAAGCAGATGGACGGGACGCAGGCCGCCACGATCACCAGAGACACACATGATGACTCCTATCGCACCGGCCCGGTGGGTATTGACGTTAGATTGGCAAGCAATCAGCGCTGGCTGTGATCAATATCCATACCCCGGAAAATACTGCAGCGCTCAAACGCTTCCAGCGTTGGCGCCACCGATTTATACAAACAATACTTGGAAACCAGCCGCGACAGCCCTTTGATATCCCGCCCGGTCGCAGCCGGAAATACATCCGTCAGAGTAGCCAGCAATGCCGGGCTGATATCCAGACCAAACTGGCGCGTCATAACGTCCCAGATTTTTTGTCGGTCGTCCCGTTCTGGTGGATGGTACTTGATCAGGGCAATACAGCGCGAGACGATGGCTTCATCGATATCTTCCACCCGATTGGTGGTCAGGAACAGCAAGCCATTAAAATATTCCAGCACCCGCAAAAAGACCCCCACCACCGCATTGGCGGCAATATTGTCATCCCGGCGTTTGATATAGACATCCGCTTCGTCGATCAGCATCACCGCGCCCCAGCGCTGCGCCCGGGTCAGAGTGTCCTTCAGTGCCAGCTCCATTTCCTTTACATTCAGGCCCAGCTGGCCAGAATGTACCCGATATAACGGCCGTTTGATAATCTCCGAATATACCTCTGCCGTCAGGGTTTTACCCACCCCAGGCGGCCCGGCACACAGCACCGTGGTACCGCCGGACTTGCCCTCCACGATATCGTCCATCAACACATCCATTTCTGCGGTCAGAATATCAATCAGATCGGTTTGTTCAGGGGGCAGAATCAGCTTGTCTTTCAACTCGGGTTGATACACATAAGGCGACATATCGTCCACATGCACCCAGACATGATGATGCAACTCCAGGTGAAACATCAGCATATAGCCGTGAACCGGCAGCTGGGTGAAGACATCCTCTGGCACATTGGCCATCAAGGCTTCGACCCGCTGCTCGACCTTCTCGTTGTAGTTCATGCTGCGTCCGGCCTTGCGCAAATACTTGCCCAGAATCTGGCCAGGTGCATCCAGCGTCAGCTCTCGTTCTTTCAGGACTTCTTCATCATTAACCAGCCGGGCAGTTCCTCCCCCCGACGACAGCACCACCCGGTTTTTGCGTGACCAGTCGGTGGTACGGTGGCTGGCACCGGGATCTTCCGCAAAAATGCCGGTACCAGCCCCTGAAAACTGCATGCCGTAATCAGAACGCCAGTCAAAATAGCGGTTCGACGACGCCTCGTAGGCCGCCATCAGGGCCGGGGTTTCTTTCAGAAAACCCTTGCTGGCGAAGATTTCGGCCAGCGTATGGCCTTCAATATCACGTTCACGAATCACCAGATTTTCCGTTGCGATGCGGGCCATGGCATTGGCTTTTAATTCCAGCAGAATCCGGCCCGTTTCTTCCTCCCCTGGGGGAGTAAAGTCGATACGCGTGACCAGATAAGCAATGGGTTTCCCCGATGTCATCACCCGGAACAGCCAGCCACGAATGGCATCCTGTAATAAATACTCGGTGATCGCCGCCACCAATAATTCCAGATTACCCGCCTCAAAACGTTCCCCGGCTGTTCCCATGGCCTGCTTCAGAGTGGCAAGCTGCGCAGCCTGACCCGCCATCGACGGCCCGGCTTCCAGATACAGGGTTTCCAGAAAGCCCAGTTGCTCGACAGTCAGCTGGACAAATGGCACCTCGGCCCGATGGCCAAATCGCAGCTGGTCAGCCAGATACGACAAGGTCGGAAAACGCTCAACCAGAGCTTCTACATAAATACGATGAATGTTCAGTTTCATAATCAACACTTGAAAAACGTCAGTTACAGGCCTTGTTGCAAGCGCCAGACCAGTCACTAACTTGTTGATTTTGTGTGGAATAGCAGCCTCAGCTGTCGCAAATCATACAGCCTGAATGTACCAATCAGTGGCACTGAAGCGAAAGCGACAGCCCGAAAGATTGTCTTGTTAATGGCGGTCTTGTTAATAGCGCTGAAACCTGCCTGCAAAACAGACACCCCAAACAAACACCCCAGACAGACGTTCAAAATCAAAGAATCCGTTGACCGATAAATATATATGGAATTTCGTATATATGGTTGTTAGCATGCGCGTATTCACACAGGACACAGCACATCATGAAAGTGTTATTTATCTGCACCGGCAACTCTGCCCGCTCGCAACTGGCGGAAGTGGTACTGCGCAATATGGCCGGCGACCACTTTGAAGTCTTCAGTGCCGGAACGCAGCCGGAAGGCATCGATAGCAGAACACTCCAGACACTGGATAAAGCCAGCTTGCCAACCGTGGGCCTGCGCTCCAAGAGCCTGACCGAATTTGCCGCGCAGTCATTTGATTATGTGATTACGCTCTGCGACAAGGCACATCAGGAGTGCCGCCAATGGCCAACCGCCGGAGTGACGATGGCCTGGGACTTTCCTGACCCCAAAGCCAGCGACGCCCCCCTGGCGTTCACCCGGACCTTGCAGGAAATCAGCGAGCGCATCCGTCTGTTTGTGCTGGTCAACAGCAAGGCCAGCAAACCAGATCCGTCGTTTACGCCGGTCGAATTTTTCAAAGCCATGGCCGATGACACTCGCCTGCAATCCTTGCTGCTGATCGCCGACCGGGGAGAATTATGCGTTTGTGAGCTGATGACCGCCCTGAACGAATCACAACCCAAAATCTCACGCCATCTGGCGCAACTGCGCAAGAACAACATTTTGAAAGACCGCCGCCAAGGGCAATGGGTGTACTACCAACTGCACCCCCTGATGCCCTCCTGGGCCAGGGATGTTTTGCACATCACCTTCGCCAACAACACCGACTACCTGGCAGAGGCGCTGCAACGCCTGTCTGCCGATGCCACCACGACCGGAGACGCTTGACATGAAAATCCTGTATATCTGCACCCACAACCGCTGCCGCAGCATTCTTTCGGAAGCCGTCACCAACCATAAGTCTGACGGCTCGCTGGTGGCCAGAAGTGCCGGGAGCCAACCGTCCGGAGAAGTACACCCACTGTCACTGAAATATCTCGCCGAAGCCGGTATGGATACCACCGGCCTGCAAAGCCAGTCCTGGGATGATCTCGAAGATTTTGCGCCAGACCTGGTAGTAACCGTATGTGATTCTGCCGCCGGAGAAGCATGCCCGGTCTGGTTCGGACAATCCCTCAAGGTGCACTGGGGATTGGAAGATCCGTCCAAATTACAAGGCAGCGATGATGAGATTGCAGCGGCGTTTCGCCACACCATCCAGCAAATCGAAACACGCGTCGACGCCCTGCAGGACATCGCCCGGCTGGATAAAAGCCTGTGGCCAGCCGCACTGGCACAACAGGGGGCCAAATAATGGATCTGCACGATATGTCACTGCCCAACCTCGACGAAAATCACTTCCAAATCCCGAAGCCAGCGTCATTCAGCCTTGCGGGGCCGGAGCATAAGCCGCGTTTCTTGCTGCTGTACGGTTCCTTGCGCGACCGCTCTTTCAGCCGTCTGGTTATTGAAGAATGCGCCCGGCTGCTGGTCCATATGGGCGGCGAAGTCCGTATTTTTAATCCATCCGGATTACCACTACCGGACGATGCCGATGATCAGCATCCCAAGGTCAAGGAATTACGCGAGCTGGTTGTCTGGTCGGAAGGACAAGTCTGGTGTTCACCGGAACGCCATGGTTCGATCACCGGCATCATGAAAACCCAGATTGACTGGGTACCCCTGTCGATGGGCGCAGTGCGGCCGACCCAGGGCAAAACCCTGGCCGTGATGCAGGTCGAAGGTGGCTCGCAGTCGTTTAATGCCGTCAACCAGCTGCGCGTGCTCGGCCGCTGGATGCGCATGATCACCATCCCGAACCAGTCTTCAGTGGCCAAGGCCTTTATGGAGTTCGACGACAACAATCGCATGAAACCATCTGGCTACTACAACCGCATCGTCGATGTGATGGAAGAGCTGATGAAATTTACCCTGCTCACCCGCCATAACAGCGCCTATCTGGTCGACCGGTATTCCGAGCGGGTAGAAAGTGCCGAGGCACTGATGCAACGCGTCAATCAACGATCTATCTAGGAGCAAACCAGCATGGGACTGTTTGAACGTTATCTATCGGTGTGGGTTGCCTTGTGTATTGCGGCAGGCGTACTGCTTGGCAATCTGCTGCCGACAGTGTTTACCCTGATCGCCACATGGGAATACGCCCATGTAAATCTGGTTGTGGCCGTGCTGATCTGGCTGATGATCTATCCCATGATGATCCAGATCGATTTCAGCTCACTGAAAGACGTGGGCAAAAAACCCAAAGGCCTGGCCCTGACACTGGTCGTCAACTGGCTGATCAAGCCTTTCACCATGGCAATGCTGGGCTGGTTGTTCTTCAAGGTCTTGTTTGCCGGCTGGGTCGATCCACAATCCGCAGAAGAGTATATTGCCGGGATGATCCTGCTCGGGGTTGCTCCCTGCACCGCGATGGTGTTTGTCTGGAGCCAACTGACACGGGGCGACGCCAATTACACATTGGTTCAGGTCTCGATCAACGACATCATCATGATTTTTGCCTTTGCACCGATTACCGCTTTTTTGCTGGGGATCAGTGATATTCAGGTGCCATGGGAAACCCTGCTGATTTCCGTCCTGTTATACGTTGTTTTGCCATTGATTGCCGGTGCCCTGACCCGCAAGAAACTTGACCGGGGAAACGATCACCAGCGCCTGAACAGTTTTGTTGCCGCTCTGAAACCCTGGTCGATCGTTGGCTTGCTGACCACAGTGATTTTGCTGTTTGGTTTTCAGGCCGAAACCCTGCTGGAAAAACCCCTGGTTATCGGCCTGATTGCCATTCCGCTGTTGATTCAGACCTACGGCATCTTTGCCTTGAGCTACTTCGCCGCCAAACGGATGAAACTGGCACACAACGTAGCTGCACCCGCCAGTATGATTGGCTCGTCCAACTTCTTTGAGCTGGCCGTTGCCGTCGCGATTTCACTGTTTGGCCTGCACTCCGGAGCCGCCCTGGCCACCGTGGTCGGTGTATTGGTGGAAGTGCCGGTGATGCTGTCGCTGGTCTGGTTCGCCAACCGTACCCGTCACTGGTTTGATTGATATTTGAGACCACGCAGGGCTGCCATGGAGGGCGCCCCGGCATCGTGATTCCGGCCCTACGGCCGTGGCACCGTTGTAATATCAAACGCGTTCAGGCACTGCACGCAAATACACCGTTGTCCGGCAGAATCACGATTTTGTTCCAGCAATTGCGGCGGGAAGGTCGCTGTCATACACCAGCACTGCGCCGCATCCCGCTGGTTGGCCACGGCGCATTCATTATCCCTGGCACACAAGGGACACAGCCGCGGCGAGGGTTCTCCGAGGTCTGTCCCTTGCACCGTCCGCTCTGATGGTATGACAGTCGTCACCGGGTCAGTCATCTTGATTTCCAATTCCATTAACAGGCACTAGCCTGACTGCTATTCAGACCACACGGCCAATTCATTACCACTGGGTTCGGTAAAATGAAAACGGCGGCCCCCCGGGAAAGTAAATATCGGCTGAATAATCACCCCACCAGCTTGCTCAACCGCCGCCAGAGTCTCTTCCAGATGGTTGCTGAAAAATACTAATAGCGCACCGCCTTGCTCCACTCGGGAGGCCAGCTCCGCCCGATAAAATCCGCCGTCGAGTCCTGCGTCGGCAAACGCAGTGTAATCCGGGCCGTAGTCAATAAACTGCCAGCCAAAGGCAGCGTTAAAAAATGCCTTGGTGGCTTCCAGATTACTGGCTGCCATTTCTACGTAGTTCAGTTTGCCGTGCTGATTCATGGCTTTGCCCTTTATGAATAACGTCTGTTGGTAACGTCTGTTGATCGCGCCGGTTGCTGATACTGACCGAACACATTGGCTTATAACATACGAATTACCCGTGCCGGGTTACCGGCTGCCACAGCACCGGCGGGAATATCCCGGTTCACCACACTGCCAGCCCCAATGACACAACGGTCACCAATCGTTACTCCGGGCAATACCGACACATTGCCACCAAGCCAGACATGGTGCCCAATCACAACCGGCGCGCCGGATTCGATCGTCTCTCGTTCAATAGGGTCTAACGGGTGTTTCGCCGTTGCGATCATACAGCCCGGCCCCATCATCACGTGTTCAGCGATTGTGACCGGGCAAACATCCAGAATCGTGAGATTATGATTGGCGTAAAAATGATCACCGATCTCGATATTCACCCCATAATCACAAAAGAAATTAGGCTCGATATAGGCACTGCCATGCAAGGTCAGCAAGCCATCCAGTAATGCCATACGAGCCGCAGGCTGGCGAGGATCGGCCTGGTTAAAGGCATGACAAACCGATTTGGCCAACAGGCGTGCTTGCAGCAGCTCGTTATCCCAGGCGTTATAAGGCAAACCAGCCAGCATTTTTTCACGTTCGGTCATACCGTCCCTTGCCGACAGCGGTCAACAAAGGTCTGGATCAGTTGACCGGAAATAGACATCGGTGGCGGGATTTCTGGCAAGTTGGTGTAGTGAAACCATTGGGCATCCGAGATTTCATCATCATCGATCACAATCTCGCCACTGGCGTAACGGCTGATAAACCCGACCATCAGCTGGCCCGGAAAAGGCCAGCTCTGGCTGCCAAAGTATTCAAGATCCTGCACCCGCACCCCAACTTCTTCCTTAACCTCACGGTGTACCGCATCTTCGATCGATTCACCGGCTTCGATAAACCCTGCCAATGTGCTGTAAAAATTGGTTTTGTAACGGGTGTGATGCGCCAGCAGGCAATATTCCCCCTTGATCACAATGGTAATCATGCAAGGTGAAATACGCGGATAATACATTTTGTTGCACGGCTCACACGTCATTGCCCGCTCAACCCGGTGCCGCTGGGTGGGTTGTCCGCACAGCCCACAAAAGCGATGCTCGCGAACCCAGACGCACAACTGCAACGCCCGCGCCAGAGCCAGATATTCCGCCGCAGAGGCAATGGCCATCAGCACCCGGGGAGACAGCCACTGATGTTGCGAAGAGGCGGTCGGCTGTGCCAGCTCAACCACAAAACACGGTGTCTTGCCGTTGGCGATGCCGACATAAATGGCCTGATCCTGGATGGGCAGATCGACCATTCCAGACAAGCGCTGCGCCTCCTCATCAGCATACAGCGTCAGTTGTGCCTCGATACCCGATAATAACTGTCCCTCACTCACCAGCAGATAACGAGGTGCTTGATCATGTTGCTCTGGCAGGTAATCGCACAGTTCAAAAGTAAAAATATGGCTCATGGTGAGCGCCTGTAACCTTGGCTTGAAAGTGTAACGATAACCCCGGCTGCCAAAGGCGGCAAATGCTCCGTGTGATTCATTCAGGCATAATCCACCGACCGATTGATGGTGTTTACGAAAGGCGAATACTGGCGTGGTTAAAAAAACAGCAACAAAAAACAGCAAAACCGGCAAGGCAAACAAGGCCGCTCTGAAACCGGTCAGCATCCAGTTGCCCGGACAAGGCCAACGCACCCTGCCAGCACAGGAAGCCATGGGACTGGCACAACGCTGGTCAGGCAGTGGCCAGCCCTTGCCCGCTCTGGATCTGCTCAAACAGGTCACGCAACAACTGCCCGGTTTTGCCGATGCCTGGATGCTGCTGTTTGCCACCCTCAATAAAACCGGAGACCAGCAAGGCCTGATTCATGAAGCGCAGCGCTGCCTGAGCAGCAAACCCCGTTTTATTCCGGCCCTGACCAACCTGTCCCAGGCTATGAGGCTGACCCAGCAACACCAGAGTGCCTTACAGCTGATCGACAAGGCCATCAAGCTGGAACCGGCACTGGCAGAATTGCACAACCACCGTGGTGTTATTCTGAAAGAAACAGGCCGCAGTGATGATGCACTTGCCAGCTTTAACCGCTGTCTGGCGCTGCAGCCCGGTAATGCCAATGCCATCTGGAACCGTTCCGACATGATCGGTGTCTTGCCAGAGCAGGAATATCAGGGTTATGCGGCGCTGGCGAGCGGCGACAATCTCCCCCCGAGACAACGGGTGATGGTGTATTACGCCCTCAGTCGCAGTGATGAGGCAGCCCAGGAATATGCCCGCCAGTTCGACAATATCAAAGCGGGTGCCGATCTCTATCGCTCGTTAGTGCCATACCAGCATCAGGCCGAACTCAACCAGATCGAAAAAACCATCAGCGCCTTTCCTGCCTCGCACCCTGCGCGTCCTTCTCCTTCCGCAGACCCGGCAAGCGATGTGATACCGGTCTTTATCTGTGGCTTGCCCCGTAGTGGCACCACACTGACCGAACACATTTTGTCCAGCCACCCCAGTGTGACTGCTGGCGACGAACTTAACGACCTGCCATTGGCCTGTGGTCAATACCTGACCCGTCGAGGCATTCGGAAAAGCTTTCCGGACTGGGTCGCCGATATGCCACAGGAAGGCTGGCAAGCCATTGGCAGCGCCTACCGCAAAAGCACCAGAGCACTGCAAGGCAGCGGCTGGTTTACCGACAAAAACCTACAAAACTACAAGGCGATCGGCGTGATTCGTCAGGCCTTGCCAGAGGCCAGGATCGTGGTCTGCCGACGTCACCCGATGGACAATTTGTGGGGCTGTTACCGCCAGTTTTTCTCCGAAGGCATGTACTTCACCTACCAGCAGGAAGAGTTGGCCGATATCTGGAACGCCAGCGACAAGCTGATTCAGCACTGGCAGAACACCGGAGCCGATATTTTTGTTATGGAGTATGAAGCCCTGATTGCCGAGCCAGAGCCGACCATCCGGGCACTGCTGGATTTTGTTGGCCTGCCGTGGGATGACGCCTGCCTGAATTTTCATAACAACAAGCGCAGTGTCCGTACCCTGTCGGCGACCCAGGTACGCCAGCCGCTATCAAACAGCCGGGTAGCTCAGTGGCGGCGTTACGAAGAGCAACTGCAACCGATGTTGCAACGGCTTAACCAGCCCTGAACCCTGCCTGCAGCATAAAACCGTTTCGCTCAGGCGCCAGGCTCCCATACCAAAGATCGGCATGGGAACCTGAAAACAGCACAAGCGGCGTGATTACATCACCGCCAGCACCAGACCACCGGCAGCGATAGAACCACCCGCAACACGAGCCACCAGGGTAGCAAGTGCAGGTTTACCGGCCTTGATCAGGGCGATACCAGCCAGATGCAAGACCAGCGTAGCCAGCATAAAGCCGCTCATATAGCCCAGACCGCTGGCCGCAAGCGGCATTTCGGCACCGTGAGCAACACCGTGAAACATCGCCATGGCCGCCGTCAGGGCAGTGCACAGCAGCAGGTTAAAGCGGGCTGCAAAAGCCACCAACAAACCGGCGGCGATCACCGACGCCAGAATACCGCTTTCCACAAAGGGGACGGTCATGCCTGCCATCGACAGGCCAGCGCCCAACGCCATGGTCGCGATAAACGCCAGTGGCAGTTGCCAGATGGCTTTCCCGCCCATTTGGGCTGCCCACAGGCCGACTGCCACCATGGCCAACAGGTGATCCAGCCCGGTAAACGGATGGCTCAGACCCGCCATCAGACCCGAGGTTTCGTGACCGGTATGCGCCATGGCTACCGTTGGCACCAGCGCCGCAACAGTCATGGACGCCGTGAGGGCAGTTTTAAAAATAGGTTTCATAGCGATTTCCTTGATGTCGTTCGTTCAACAAGAGTTGTTTAATCTCTTAATCTTTCGTCGTGTAATGTTTCAGTCGCGCCAGCGTCGTGCAAACAATGTTGTCGCTTACACCACTGCTTTGGCAGGTGGAATCTCTTTTGGCTCCAGCATGCCTTCGGTCACAATAAAGTGAATGATGTCATCCAGACCCTGGGCCTGTTTCAGGTTGGAGAATACAAATGGCCGGGTGCCACGCATTTTCCTGGCATCACGATCCATGACTTCCAGAGAAGCACCAACCAGAGGTGCCAGATCGGTTTTGTTGATGATCAACAAGTCCGATTTGGTAATGCCCGGGCCACCTTTGCGAGGAATCTTGTCCCCCGCCGACACGTCAATCACGTAGATCGTCAAGTCCGACAGCTCCGGGCTGAAGGTCGCACTGAGGTTATCGCCACCACTTTCGACAAACACCACATCCAGCGCACCGTGGCGCTCCAGCAGCTGGTCAATGGCTGCCAGGTTCATGGAAGCATCTTCACGAATGGCGGTGTGCGGGCAGCCGCCGGTTTCAACCCCAAGAATACGATCCGAGCTGAGCGCCTCGTTTTCGGTAAGGAATTTTGCGTCTTCCTTGGTGTAAATATCGTTGGTCACCACGGCAATATCGTAATGGTCACGCATCGCGGTACACAACGAACGCAGCAGCGCTGTCTTGCCTGAGCCAACCGGGCCGCCTACGCCTACGCGTAATGTCTGTTTTGGTTTCGACATACAAATCCCCTTGTCTTTTTAACGCCGTTCGACTCGTTCAGGAGCGAAACAGGCGTGAGTACATATGTTCATGTTGAGAACTGACAATCGCCAGAGCGGGCAAGCCTGCTCCGATCCCATCGTCGTCGATGGTGTCGGCTCGATCCAATGCCTGTTGTAACGCCGGCTGTAAGGCACCCAGCAGTTGCTGGGCCTGGGTTTGCCCCAAAGGCACCAGCTTGGTTGCTGCGGCAATCTGGTTTTCCAGCCAGGACCATAACAATCCCAGCGCTGCCGACCGATAAGGAATTCCCCATCCACCAGCCGCCAGCGCAAACAGGCAGACAAAACTGACCGGCTCTCCTTTGGCAAAAGGCAGATCCATATTCAGGCTGGTCAGCAGACGGTGCAAGGCTTCTCCCATGGCGGTATCGGTCAGCCGCAATTCACGGGTTTCCCGACAGGCCAGCAGCAAGTCATTCAGGCGCTGTAATTCTGCCGGGTCATTCGCGTCAATGGCGGCCATACACCGCCGCAAGACCGGCACATCCGTGGTCGCCAGGCTGTATACCAGCTGCTCGCTCACCCATTGACTGACCTGATCGGCGTTGCGAATCCAGCCCGCCTCAATGGCGTATTCCATGCCGTGGGAAAACGCATACCCGCCCACCGGCAAACTGACCGAGCACAGCTGCATCAAGCGGATCAGACCGGCGTCACTCAAGGTGGCCCCGGCGGCCGCTTCAGTGATGATGGCCATCGGCATGCCCGTGGGAGTGGCCGTGACCTTGTGAATGGTCGTGATCGTCATCATGGCTGTGGCTGTGATCATGGTCGTGACCGTGTGAATGACCGCCATGACCGCCGTTGGCATAAGCCCCCGATTCCGGCACAAAAACAGCCTCGGTCGCACTGACCGTCAGGCCGAGTAATACCAGCATTTCTTCCAACACATGATCCGGTGTAATACGCAGCCAGCGCTCCCCGACTTGCAATTTCACATGGCGATTACCCAGGTGATAACAGGCCCGGGAAAAAGTGCGCCAGTCATCACACGTTGCTTCTGCAACGGCTTCGACTGCACCATCAATCTGTACTATTTTGCCGCATTGGGTTTTCAGAAACTCGCCAACCAGCAGCGGCTTGCCACGTTCCAGAAACACCCGCACTTCTTCACCGTCTGTGCTGACCAGGCGTAAACGCCCACGGTCGCGCTGCTCATGCGTCAGGCAAACCGTGGCGTAAATCGGGCCGGCGGCCTCAAGGCCAAGGCGTTCGTAAACTTCCAGCATTGTGTTCTCCCAATTCACTCAGAACAGGCAATACAACTGCGCCAAAGGCAGTTCGGTTGCCGGTTCACAGGTTAGCAGCTCGCCGTCGGCACGGACTTCATAGGTTTGCGGGTCGACGGTGATATTCGGCTGCCAGCTGTTGTGCACCATATCGCTTTTGCGAATGTTGCGGGTATTTTTACAGGCCACCAGCTCGCGCTTGATGCCCAGTTGCTCTTTCAGGCCATTATCCAGCGCCGCCTGGGACACCATGGTGAACGAGGTTTTGGCCGCCGCCGAACCATGGGCACCAAACATCGGCCGGTAATGCACTGGTTGTGGAGTCGGTATCGACGCGTTCGGATCACCCATTTGTGCCGCCGCAATCATGCCGCCCTTGATGATCATGGAAGGTTTGACGCCAAAAAAAGCCGGTTTCCACAACACCAGATCCGCCAGTTTACCCGGCTCAATCGAACCCACTTCGTGGGAGATGCCGTGGGTAATCGCCGGATTGATGGTGTACTTGGCGATATAGCGACGGGCACGGAAGTTGTCATTCCCTTGCGCCTGGTCTTCTTCCAGAAAACCAAACTGCTGCTTCATTTTATGGGCGGTTTGCCAGGTGCGTGTGACCACTTCGCCGACTCGTCCCATGGCCTGGGAGTCGGACGAGATCATCGAAAAGGCACCGCGATCGTGAAAGATATCTTCCGCTGCGATGGTTTCCTTGCGGATACGTGAATCAGCAAAGGCAACGTCTTCCGGAATAGAGGTATCCAGATGGTGACAAACCATCAGCATGTCCAGATGCTCATCCACCGTGTTTACGGTATAGGGCCGGGTCGGGTTGGTGGAGGACGGCAATACATTCGGGTAGGAACAGGCACGGATAATATCCGGTGCGTGACCGCCCCCGGCACCTTCGGTGTGATAGGTATGAATCACCCGATCCTTGAACGCTCCGATGGTGTCGTCGACAAAACCGGATTCATTCAGGGTGTCGGTGTGAATCGCCACCTGTACATCGTATTGCTCCGCCACGCCCAGGCAGCAGTCGATGGCCGCAGGGGTGGTGCCCCAGTCTTCGTGCAGCTTCAGGCCACAGGCACCGGCTTGCAGCTGTTCTTCCAGGGCGTCTGGCAGGCTGGCGTTACCCTTGCCCAGAAAGCCGAGGTTCATCGGCATATCGTCAGTGCTCTGGATCATTTTGGCCAGATACCATGGCCCCGGCGTACAGGTTGTGGCATTGGTGCCGGTGGCCGGGCCAGTACCACCACCGATCATGGTGGTAACGCCGCTCATCAATGCTTCTTCAATCTGTTGCGGACAAATAAAGTGAATATGGGCATCAATGCCCCCTGCGGTCAGGATCGAGCCTTCTCCGGCGATCACTTCCGTACCGGGGCCAACGATAATATCGACACTGTCCTGAATATCCGGATTACCGGCCTTGCCGACTTTGACAATACGACCGTTCTTGATGCCGACGTCACCTTTGACAATCCCCCAATGATCCAGCACCAGTGCGTTGGTAATCACCAGATCCATGGCGGGCTCACCTTCGGGCGGATTATTCAGCGCCTGGCTCTGGCCCATGCCGTCACGGATAACCTTGCCACCGCCAAATTTGACTTCGTCACCATAAACCGTGAAATCCTGCTCCACTTCGATCCACAGGTCGGTATCACCCAGGCGTACCTTGTCGCCCACGGTAGGACCAAACATCTGGGCGTAAGCGGTGCGATCCATTTTTACCGAGACGGTGCTCTCGTCAGCGGCAGCAGCAGCGGGCAACGTGCCCATGACATCACCACGGAAGCCATAGATTTCACGCTTGCCCGCAAACTCCACCAGTTCCACTTCACGCCCTTGACCCGGCTCAAACCGGACCGCCGTTCCAGAAGCAATATTGAGATGGAATCCCAGTGCGGCCTCACGATCAAAGCTGAGTGCCGGATTGGTTTCGGCAAAATGATAATGGGAGCCAACCTGAATCGGGCGGTCCCCGGTGTTTTCCACCCGGACGGTCAGGGTTTTACGGCCAGCGTTCAGTTCGATTTCGCCGCTGGCAGCTTGTACTTCACCTGGTATAAACATGGAGTGTCTCCCTGTAATGGGGTTTAAACGTGTTCTTGCTGGATGCTTTGCGCCAGCCCGGTATGCCCGGTGACTGACGACGGCCACGACGGATCACCCGCCGGACAATCTAGCAAATAGGCTCGTGCACAGTGACCAACTTGGTGCCATCCGGAAAGGTGGCTTCTACCTGCACTTCATGGATCAGCTCAGGTACCCCGTCCATCACCTGATCACTGCTGAGCAGGGTTTTGCCATAACTCATCAGTTCAGCCACGGTTTTACCGTCACGCGCCCCTTCAACAATTTCCATGGTGATATAGGCCATGGCTTCCGGGTAGTTCAGTTTCAAGCCACGATTCAGGCGTCGTTCAGCCAGCAAGGCGGCAGTAAATATCAACAGCTTGTCTTTTTCTCTTGGCAGTAGTTCCATGCCGGACCTCTTTGATGTTGGTCGTATTATTCAGGTTGGAGCCGCCGGTCAGGTGGCCCAGATTCGTGGGGCGCAGGCATTGCGCCCTGTCAGCAACGGGCGGATTTCTTGCCAGCAGCGGGTAAACAGTGAGCGCCCTTGTTCCGAGCAATGACCAAGATAACGGATAATCAGAAAATCATGATTAAGAGTAACACCTGTTAGATATGCTTTTCCAGACCCGTCCGGTTGCAGTAATTCGCGCAACTGCTGGATATGCTCTTCGGTCAGCAAGGCCTGGCCATCGGGTTGGTCTGGGCTGCCGTCCGACAAAAACGGCCCGGCCACCATCATGCCGCTGATGGGCATGGATTGCAGTCCGGTCATGGCGGCGTAGAGGCCTTGCTGGCCATCCACCACCAGGCGTTCTCGCAGCACCAGCCGACCATCACGGAACAGATTGAGATTCTGGGTGAATGAACTGTCGGCGCTGAACGGTTGGCTTGAAGCCGGTAATCCCAGACTGGTGACATCCCAACCGATATAGCTTGCCCCGGCTGACAGGTAAACATCGGTATCCAGACGCGTATTGGCCCCCGGATAAATGATGCTCTCCAGCGGCAGCCATTCCAGTGTTGCCTGTTCGGCCAGTTCAAAGCGAAGGGTTTGTCGTTGCAAGGTTTTATCAGCACGGGCCTTGTAGGCCCGACCGGCACCGGGAGTGGTGATCAACGCTGATGCCGCTGGGCCAAGACTGGCGCTGATGGCCAGCGTATCCCCTGAGACCATACCACCGGGAGGATGCAGCAAATACACATGCGCCAGCTCGCGCCCTTCCGGGTAAAACGGCTTTTGCACATACAACGGCCCGTGATGGACGTTGCTTTTTAACACCGAGCCGCGCGCGGTTCGGCTGATGCCTAACGCCAGTGATGCGTTCCAGCGGGATGGCTCCGCTGGAGGGACTGACGCTGGCTCTTTAACCGGCATATTCATGCCGCGTACTCCTTGATCTGTTATGCCAATAAGCGAGGGTTGCTTGCCATCATACTGCCAGATATTGTCGAATCAGGGCATCGTTCAAATTGGCCATCTTGTCACTTGCAACAACCCGGCCCTTTTCCATCAGCCGGAACTCTTTACCGACCCGGCGCGCAAAACCGAGTTTCTGCTCAACCAGAATCACCGTCAGCCCTTCCTCTTCGTTCAGCTTGAGGATGACATCGCCAATCTGACGGACGATATTGGGCTGAATACCTTCGTTGGGTTCATCCAGAATCAGGACATTGGGTTCGATCACCAGTGCCCGCCCGATAGCCAGCTGCTGCTGCTGACCACCGGAAAGGTCACCGCCACGGCGGTGCAGCATTTCTTTCAAGACTGGAAACAGGGTAAAGATTTTTTCCGGAATCTCGGCCGAATCATCCTCACGCCCCAGCATTTTTAACCGCTGCTTGCGAATGGGCAGACCAATCCGCAGGTTTTCTTCCACCGACAGCATCGGGAAAATATCCCGTCCTTGCGGCACGTAACCAATACCGGCCACGGCCCGGGCTTCGGCATTTTTCTTGTGCAGCGGCTCACCGTCGAGCAGGATTTCACCATTCGAAATCGGCAATAGTCCCATCAGGCATTTCAGCAGTGTGGTTTTGCCGACTCCATTACGCCCCATAATGCAGGTACAGGAGCCTTGCTCAATCGCCAGATCGAGATCCCACAAAATCTGGGTGCCGCCATACAGTTGGTTGACCTTGTTAATGGCAATCATGCTTCTTCCCCCAGATACACTTCAATCACGTCGCGGTTGCTCTGAATCTGGTCCATGGTGCCTTCGGCCAGAACGGCTCCCTGGTGCAAGACGGTCACGGTTCGGGCAATACTGCGGACAAATTCCATATCGTGTTCCACCACAATCACCGTGTGTTTCCCGGCCAGCGAGGTCAGCAACTCAGCGGTGCGTTCGGTTTCCTGCGGGGTCATGCCAGCCACCGGCTCATCCACCAGCAGCAGCCGGGGTTGTGCCATCAGCAACATGCCGATCTCCAGCCATTGCTTCTGACCGTGGGACAAGGCACCGGCCAGCATCGAGCGCTGTTCCGTCAGGCCGATGATTTCCAGCACTTCTTCGATACGACCGATTTCCGTCGGACTGAGACGGGCAAACAGCGTGGGCAACACCCCCTTGTTGGACTTCAGCGACAGCTCCAGGTTGTCGAATACGCTGTGTGCTTCAAACACCGTCGGTTTCTGGAACTTGCGACCAATGCCCAGTTCGGCAATTTCCGCTTCCGAGCGGTTCAGCAAATTATGATTGCTGCCAAAATACACCGTACCGGAGTCCGGTTGGGTCTTGCCGGTAATCACGTCCATCATGGTGGTTTTACCGGCCCCGTTGGCACCAATCAAGCAACGCAACTCACCATCGTTGACGTACAAATTGAGGTTATTCAAGGCCTTGAAACCGTCAAAGCTGAGGTTCACCCCTTCGACATACAGAATCATCTGCTGCGAGACATTGACCTCTGGCTGCTTCGGCATCAGAAATGGCCAGACCTGATCCGGCCGCAAGGCATCCCGGGCCTGATCGGAAACTGTTTCAATCACACTCATGAGGACACCCCGCTGGAATCCGACGTTGATGTTGTTGGCGCTGCTGACGTTGCAGGTGTTGATGTTGCCGCGGTGGATGCAGATGCTTCAGGCGCGGCGGGTCGAGTCGCAAAACGCTGCTGCAGCTGACCGTAAATACCCATCAAGCCTTTTGGCAAATACAGCGTTACCAATACAAACAGTGCACCCAGCGCAAACAGCCAGCCATCCGGCATAATGGCCGTAAACCGTGTCTTGGCGTAGTTCACCAGCAACGCCCCAATAACCGCACCAATCAGCGTGCCACGGCCACCAACCGCCACCCAGATCACCACCTCAATCGAGTTGATGGGGGAAAACTCTCCGGGGTTGATAATACCCACCTGAGGCACATACAAGGCCCCGGCAATTGCCGCAATCACTGCGGAATAGACAAACAGCCAAACCTTGTACTGCTCGGTGCGATAACCGATAAAGCGGGCGCGGGATTCGCCATCCCGAATGGCTACAATCACCTTGCCAAGCCGCGACTTCATAATCCAGTGACTGGTAATCAGTGTCAGCGACAGCATTAATGCCGTGATCAGAAACAGCGCCACCCGGGTGCTGTCCGACTGCAAATCAAAGCCGAGAATATCCTTGAAGTCGGTCAGGCCATTGTTGCCACCAAACCCCATTTCGTTGCGGAAAAACGACAGCAGCAAGGCATAGGTCAGTGCCTGGGTCATGATCGACAGATACACCCCGGTCACCCGCGAGCGAAACGCCAACCAGCCAAACACATACGCCAGAATACCGGGCACCAGCACCGCCATCAGCATGGCAAACCAGAACTGATCCATCCCCTGCCAGAACCAAGGCAACTCACTCCAGTCGAGGAACACCATAAAGTCGGGTAATTCCGGGTTGCCATAAACCCCGCGATCACCAATCTGGCGCATCAGGTACATGCCCATGCCGTAACCACCCAGCGCAAAAAATGCCCCGTGGCCAAGACTGAGAATGCCGCAATAGCCCCAAATCACATCCACCGCCAACGCCAACATGGCGTAGCTGAGGTATTTGCCCAACAAGGTAATGGTGTAGGTGCTGACATGAAATGCCGACGTTTCCGGCACCAGCAAATTGGCCGCCGATGCCAACACGGTCACCACCAGCAGCAGAATCACAAAGGGGGCGACCCGGCCACCAGGCTGACCCTTGTTTTTCAGCAAGGTCTGAAATACAGCAGCAAGTGCGTTCATTCTGCCGCCCTCCCTTTTTGAGGAAACAATCCTTTCGGACGTTTCTGGATAAACAGAATGATAAAGACCAACACCAGGATACTGGCCAGCACCGCTCCCGTAACCGGTTCCAGAAACTTGTTGGCAATACCCAGCGAGAAGGCTGCCACCAGCGTGCCGAGCAGATTGCCGACACCGCCAAAGACCACCACCATAAACGAATCAATAATATACGCCTGGCCCAGGTTCGGCCCCACGTTGGTCAGCTGGCTCAACGCCACCCCGGCAATACCGGCAATGCCGGAACCCAGACCAAAGGTCATGGCATCGACCCGGTCGGAGCGCACCCCCATGGCCCGGGCCATGGAACGATTCTGCGAGACCGCCCGAACATTCAGGCCCAGATTGGTTTTCTTCAAGATCAGTTGCAGGGCAAAAAACACCAACAACGCAAACGCCAGAATGTACAAACGATTCAGGGTCAGCGACAACACTGGGTTGATCTCGACCGAGCCACTCATCCACTCAGGAGATGCCACCTGCCGGTTCAGCGGCGAGAAAATCGTACGCACCAGCTGCTGCAGGATCAGGCTGATCCCGAAAGTCGCCAGCAGGGTTTCCAATGGGCGACCGTGCAAATGGCGAATGACCAGCCGCTCAATCAGGACGCCCATCAGACCCGATACAATAAAGGCAGCCGGGATCGCCACCCACAGTGAATAATCGATCAGGTTGGGCATGATCAGCTGAATCACATACGTCGTATAAGCCCCCAGCATGATCATTTCACCATGGGCCATATTGATCACCCCCATAACCCCGAAGGTAATGGCCAGACCAATCGCCGCCAGCAGCAAGACCGAGCCAAGGCTCAGGCCAAAAAACAACTGGTCAACAAAACCGTACAGTTCCACCCGTTCCTGAATACGGTCCAGCGCCTTCGCCGCTGCCTTACTGACCACCGGGTTGTAGTCACTGTGATCCGTTGCCATATCCGCGAAGTAACGCAGAACGTTGCGGGCATCACCTTCCAGACTGCCACCAATGGCTTCAATGGCCGCCAGTTGATCGGCTTGTTGTGTCGAACTTTCCAGCTGATACATGGCCAGCGCCAGATCCATGATTTCTTGAACCGATGCTACGGTTTCATGCTGACGCGCTGCCTGAATCGTCACGATGGTATCGGCATCCAGCTCCGACAGCAGGTTTTTCACCGCCGTCTCGCGTACTTCAGCCCGTTCGGACGACAAACGAATCCGGGCTATCACGCCATTCAAATAGTTGCGCAAGCGGTTATTTACCCGAATCTTTTTCACATCACGCTTGCCCAGGTCTGAGACCAGAACACTGGTCAGCGGGTCTTTATATTCGGTTTCGCCCTTGGTCTCGATCTTGCCGACCACCTGGCGTGTTGCTTTCACGTAGTAGAGATCCCCGGCGAGCAGGGTTTTGAACAGCGGCAGTATCTCCTTGCCGCCCAGGTCATGCAGTTGCTCCAGCACCGGGATCGTTTTGTTCAGCGAGGTTTCGGTCAACTCAAGCAGCAATGACTCGATCGTCACAACCGGAGCCAGCGCCTCAGCATCCAGGCCAGCTTCCAGCGTAACCGTCGTTAATTCAGATGGCTCAACAGCGACTGGCGTTGTCTCAGCGTCGGGCGCTCGTACCGCGTCGTCCAACTCGGCAAACACCGGCCCGGCCAGCATGCCGAGCAGGCAGCAGCAGGTAATAAACAGTTTTTTCACAATGAGGCTCCGCGTCTGATGATCAGGAAAACCAACAGACACCCCGGTCCAGATAAGAACCAGAATGTCGGCGGGCGGAATCAGGTAGTCAGATACCCTGCCAGAAGTGGCAGGGCTTGGGGGTCCGGCGTCGGCCTAGTAGTTCTGGCCAGAGCAGGTTTTGGTTTTGGTATTGTAGTTACCGCACTTGGTAGGTGCCGTCCAATCGGCAATCAGATCCTTGGAACCCGGCAGGAAGTCGGACCAGGCATCACCAGCGACCAGGCCATCGGTTTCCCAGACAACTTCGAACTGGCCATCGTCCTGAATCTCACCGATCAGTACTGGCTTGCTCAGATGGTGGTTTTTGTTCATCACCGCCATGCCGCCAGTCAGGTTCGGCGCTTTCTGGCCGATCAAAGCTTGTTCAACCTTGTCGACATCGGTGGTACCGGCTTTGGCAACGGCCTGGGTCCACATTTGGAAACCGATATAAGTCGCTTCCATAGGATCGTTGGTTACGCGCTCGTCGTTACCGGTAAATTTCTGCCAGCTTTCGATAAAGGCTTCGTTTTCATCGCTATCCACGCTCTGGAAGTAGTTCCAGGCGGCCAGGTGACCCACCAGAGGCTTGGTATCGATACCGGACAGTTCTTCTTCACCAACCGAGAAAGCAACAACGGGAATGTCTTCAGCCGAAACGCCCTGGTTACCCAGTTCCTTGTAGAAAGGCACGTTGGCATCACCGTTAATGGTAGAAACCACTGCGGCTTTTTTACCCTTGCTGCCGAACTTCTTGATATCCGACACAATGGACTGCCAGTCAGAATGACCAAACGGCGTGTAATTGATCATGATATCTGATTCCTTGACACCCTTGGACTTCAGATATGCTTCCAGAATCTTGTTGGTAGTACGGGGATAAACGTAATCGGTACCGGCCAGAACCCAGCGTTTGACGCCCAGATCATTCATCAGATAATCAACCGCAGGAATGGCCTGCTGGTTTGGCGCAGCGCCAGTGTAGAATACGTTTTTGGAAGATTCTTCCCCTTCGTACTGCACCGGGTAGAACATCAGACCGTTCAGCTCTTCAATCACCGGCAAAACGGATTTACGGGAAACCGACGTCCAGCAACCGAAGATGACATCCACCTCGTCTTTGGTCAGCAATTCGCGGGTTTTTTCAGCAAACAAAGGCCAGTTAGAGGCAGGATCAACCACCACGGCTTCCAGCTGCTTACCCAACAAACCACCCTTCTTGTTTTGCTCTTCCACCATCATCAGAACCGTGTCTTTCAGCGTTGTTTCTGAAATCGCCATGGTGCCAGACAACGAATGCAACACACCCACCTTGATGGTGTCGGCTGCAAGTGCACTGTAGCTTGCCATAGTAGCACCAACCGCCAGAGCGACGCCGGTAACCAGCTTTTTGAATGTCATACCGAAGCTTCCTTTAATCTACTTTTATTGGCCTGGTGACGCCCGCTGACGGGCCTCCCCTCTTCTGTAATCTGCCAGTCAATTATTCGGAAAAGCCCTGCATTCAGGTATGGGGTAATTAACGCACAGGTATACGTCATTTGACGTATAGCCGCAGAGACCGGCGCCATCCGGGCCCACAAGCGAGAGCGCAGACATTAACGCCATTCACGGAAGCGCAGACAGCCAGACGTTGACACCATACGCGGGAGCGCGGGCGGCCCCGGCTATACCAGTCCTACCACGACATCGAGACCCGCCATTCACGGGAGCCCGGGCGGCCCCGGCTATACCAGCCCTACCACGACATCGAGACCCGCCATTCGCGGGAGCGCGGGCGGCCCCGGCTATACCAGTCCTACCACGGCATCGAGACCCGCCATTCACGGAAGCGCGGGCGGCCCCGGCTATACCAGTCCTACCACGACATCGAGACCCGCCATTCGCGGGAGCGCGGGCGGCCCGCCCGCCGTTCAGGCAAGGCGCCTCTATCTTCAAGTCCGTTGTTAACGTCCAGCAATTGACCACAGTGCAAGACGACTACCGCCATGACTGTTGTCAGGCTTCCACCGCCAGTAATCGCAATGCGACGCCGGCGGCGGCGGTGCGGTTTTCTACACCCAGCTTGGTAAAGATCTGTTCCAGGTGTTTGTTGACAGTACGTGGGCTCATATTGAGGATTTCAGCGGCTTCGCGGTTGGCTTTGCCGTTGGCAATCCAGTACAGCACTTCGGATTCCCGTTCGGTAAGGTTCAGGTGTTCCCGCAACATGGCGGCACCGGTCGGGCGTTGTCCGTCGACCAGCTTCAGCAGCATTTCGCCGTTGCCTTGTTCGTTGACCAGTTTGGCAGCCAGCGGATAACCAAGGCCGTCCAGACGCAGGCTGTTGCCGGGTTCAGGGTGATGTTCCAGCCAGCGGGCAATCTGTGGTGCCAGCAGGGATTTCTGGCTGAGGTCGTCAACTCGGGCGCGTGCCAGCAAGGCGTAGGTTTGTGGTGTGGCCCAGCGTAATTCCCCCTGGGTCGATACTGTCATCAGGTGTTGGCCGGTGCTGTCGAGAGCCGACTGGGCGCTACTGGTCAAACGAGCGTTAGACAGATGTACCCGCATCCGCGCCAGTAATTCATCGGGGTTGATGGGTTTGGTGAGATAGTCGACACCACCGGCTTCCAGCCCTCGTACAATGTCGCTGGTATCGGTCAGGCCGGTCATGAAGATCACCGGAATCGACGCCAGCGCCGGGTCGGTTTTGAGCAGTCGACAGGCTTCAAAACCGTCCATATTCGGCATGATGGCATCCATCAGGATCATGTCTGGCTTCATTTTGCGGGCAATGCTCAACGCCTGGCGGCCTTCCAGCGCCACCAGTACATCGATACCGGCTCCTTCGAGGGCATCGTTGATCAGACTCAGGGAATCGGGAGAGTCATCCACCACCAGAACCATGTCCGACGGCATATCCACGCCTGCTGTTGTGCTGCTGGTTGGCTTCATGAGTCTGTGCTTCCTCCGTCGGTTTCGGCCAGCGCAATTTTCAGTAATTCTGCCAGTTCCTGCAGCTGAAATCCGTCGGCCAGTTGTTGCAAACAGGCCAATTGACGAGCCGTTAATGCCGGTGATGTTTTCAGGCTTTGCAACTCTTGCACCACCCCTTTGCGATAGCCCATTTCGGCATAGGCTTGCAGCTCCCGCAGTTGCGGATGGGGTTGCAGCACCCCAAACGAGGCGGCGTCATGAATCCCGACCGGCGGTGCCTGGGGTTCCTGCAGCAAGCCGGTCGTGGGCAGGCTGACGGTTGCTGCCGCCGGACCGGGGCCATGCTGCCAGGTCCAGGATAAATCCAGCACTGTGCCAATGGTGTTTAACAAGCGGCTGTTGCTCACCGGTTTCACCAGATAATCGTTATAAATCGCGCGGTCGTATTCGCTGCGGTCTCCTTCCTGGGCATCGGCAGAGAGCATCACAATCGGTACCGAGATGCCACGTGTACGCAACCGATGAGCAACTTCAAGGCCGGTGATGCCCGGCATGGAAACGTCCATCAGGAACAAGTCCGGCCCCCGTTCTCCGGCCTGTTCCAGTTCGTCCAGCATGGCCAGGCAGTGCTCTCCATCGTGGGCTTCGAGTGTCAAAAAGCCGAGCGGTACCAGTACGTCGGCCAACAATCCCCGTACGACCGGGTCATCATCCACCAGCAGTATGGTGCGTTGGAAACCTTCATAACCAATGATGCGTTTGTGCTCCAGCAATTCGGCCTGTTGCCGTTGCTGGTCGGAGTGCAGGTTCACCCAGGGCAGCATCAGTGCCACGGTAAAGCAGCTCCCCTGGCCGGGGGTGCTGTCGACCTTGAGGTCGCCGCCCATGATCTCGGTCAGCAGCTTGACGATCGTCAGCCCCAACCCGGTACCCGGCAAGTTGGCGGTGGCACGATTGCGTACCCGTTCAAAGGGGTCAAAAATCCGCTCTAGCGACTCGTCGTCGATTCCGGGGCCGGTATCCCGGATGCGGAACTCGGCCACCTGGTTGCGGTATCGAATATCAAAATCGACGCGGCCACAGACGGTGTATTTGACGGCATTGGAAAGCAGGTTGATCAGAATCTGGCGCAGGCGCTTTTCATCCGTCATGGTCCATTGCGGCAGGGTTCCTTTTACGCTGACATGGAACTGCACGCCTTTCTGTTCTGCCTGCATGGCAAACATGGCGTTCAGCTGTTCCAGCAATACGGGTAATTCCACACGGGAGCGGTACAGATCCAGCTTGCCAGCTTCAATCCGGGAAATATCCAGCAAGCCGTCAATCAGGTCGGTCAGGTACTGGCCGCTGCGCTGGATAATCGCCAGGCCGTTCTTGTGCCCCGGTGGCGTATCGTCCTTGTTGGTTAATAACTGGGCGTAACCAATCACCGCTTGCAACGGCGTGCGTAATTCGTGGCTGATACCGGTCAGGTAACGGCTTTTGGCTGCGTTGGCCGACTCTGCCAGTTCCTTGGCTTGCTGTAATGCCAGGTCGGTTTCCTGGTGCGCCTCAATCTCGGTGATCAGTTTGCGCGTCTGGCGGTTGGACTCTTTCTGTGCCACCAAACGGCTTTCATGGGCCAGCAAAAACAGCCAGGCCAGTACCCCGGAAGCAATCATCAGGGCAAAAAACAGCGTCCACATGGTTTGTTGCAACAGCTCGACTTCTGTCGCCGTCACCGGTGCCATTTGCCGGTAGACCACGGCCAGCAGCACGGCAATCAGCAAGTTCACAATAAACAGCAGGCTGACAAAATGACCCAGGCGGGAATTCACCACCCGCACCACCCGGGGCGGTACAAACTTGGACAAAAAATAAGCCAGCTGACGGGTTACATGCGCGTGCGGCTTGCAGATATCCATACAGCGCACATCCAGCGTGCAGCAGAGTGAACAGATCGGCAGGCCATAGGCCGGGCAGAAACTCATGTCTTCCTGCTCAAAATGATTTTCACACACGCCGCACTGGATTGTCGGCACATGCTGATGCCGCACATCCTCCGGCAAGCGCGACAAATCGGTCGGGGCTATATCCGTGACCAGCAGATCCAGCTCCGGAGAGGTACGGGCAATGTAGTAACGGCCGCCAGTCCACCAGGCAATCAGAGGAACGGTAACAAAACAGATGCCGAGACTGACAAAGTGGCTCAAGGTCGCCGTGACTTCGCCAAACAACCCCAGATAGCTGAGCATACCGGCAGTGGTGGCCAGCAGCATTGAACCCGTCCCGACCGGGTTGATGTCGTATAAATGCGCCCGTTTGAATTCCACAATATCCGGGCTTAGCCCCAGCGGCTTGTTGATCAACAGGTCGGCGGCCAGCGATCCCAGCCAGCTTACCGCCACAATCGCAAACACCCCGAGCACCGCCTCCAATGCCTGATAGATACCCAATTCCATCAGCAGCAGAGCGATGGTGACATTAAACACCAGCCACACCACCCGACCGGGGTGAGAATGCGTCAGCCGCGAGAAGAAATTCGACCAGGCAATCGATCCGGCATAGGCATTGGTGACGTTGATTTTCATCTGCGACACAATCACCATGGTCGCCGCCAGCAACAGCGCCAGCCCTTCGGAATGGGTCAGATAGAAAAACACGCGCTGATACATATGGGTCGGGTCGGTGGCCAGCTCATACGCAACCCCCTGGGTAATGGCCAGATACGCCAGAAACGATCCCAGCAGCATTTTGACAATACCGATCGATACCCAGCCTGGCCCCGCCAGCATCAACCAGAACCACCAGCGGCGCGCATTGTGTGGGGTTTTTGGGGGCATAAACCGCAGGTAATCCACCTGCTCGCCGATCTGTGGTACCAGAGCAAAAAACACCGACGCGGCCGCGCCAAATAACAGGATATTAAAGCTGCCAGACCCTACCCCGGGAATCAGGGTATCGTTCCCCGGCCCCGGTACGGTTGCGCCGGGCAATTGATCAATCGCCAGGCCATGGAAGTGCGTCCAGGCGTCCAGCTGGCCGGATTCATTCACCACCACCACCGCCAGTGCCAGACACTGCAACACCACCCAGACCAGTTGCGTGGCAGCCTGGAACCGGCTGATGGCAGAAATACCGTGGATCACAATCGGAATGACCGCCGCCGCACACAGAAAATATCCCACCGCCAGCGGCACACCGAGTAACGCCTGTAAGGCACCCGCCAGAATCACCGCCTCGATGGCAAAAAAGATAAAGGTAAACATCGCATAAATCAGCGACGTCACCGTTGACCCCAGATACCCAAATCCGGCCCCGCGGGTCAACAGATCGATATCCAGCCCGTGCTTGGCGGCGTAGTAGGTAATTGGCACACCGGTAATAAAAAACAGCAGACACACCACCAGCATGGCGTACACAGTGTTGGTAAAGCCGTAATTCAACGTCACCGCCGCGGCCAATCCTTCCAGCGCCAGAAACGCCGTGGCCCCCAACGCGGTTTGTGCAACCCGTTCGATCGACATGCGGCGGCCGCTGCGAGCGGTAAAACGCAGGGCAAAATCTTCCAGCGTCTGATCCGCTACCCAGCGGTTGTAGTGGCGTCGAACCTTGAAAATCTTTTGAGAGGCAGGCATAGGCTAGTCAAATACACAAACGGTCAGCGCGCAGCATACCCAAACCGCCGCCAGAAGACTGCAATTGCGCCACACCACAACAGGATACAACCGACGCACTGGCCAAAGGTCAGCAACCGCCATACTGTTACAGATCAGTCGATCGGCTGTTCGGGCTGCTACTATGATCTTTTTATCGCTTCCCGACCGACATGCAGGCAATGACTATGACTTCAAACCTCCCGATTTATGGACAAGCCGACGCCACTTACCAGGCAGCTGGCGGCCTGGAAGGCATCACCGCTCTGGTTGACCGCTTTTATCAACGGATGGATACCCTGCCAGCCGCCAGAATCCTCCGTGATATGCATCCCGCCGACCTGACCACCTCGCGGCAACGACTGACCTGGTTCCTGTCGGGCTGGACTGGTGGCCCCAAGCTATATGCCGAACACGTTGGTGCCATCAACATCCCCATGGCACACGCCCACCTGCCCGCCGACGCCAGCAGCGTCCAGGCCTGGTTGACCTGTATGGATCTGGCGTTACAAGACCTCGGCTACCCGGATGATTTTCGCCATTATCTGATGCAGCAACTGGCCCGACCGGCCGAAAGCATTCGCTTGATGTGCCAATTCCACGCTGACAAACATACGACAGGTTCATAGAGACGTCCCAACGGAGCCGGACTGGGCCGGACAGAGTCGGCCGGCCCTGCGCTGATCAGGCAGATAACATCGACAGTTGTTCTTTCAGGGCACGTATTTCCTTGAAGCGTGCCTGCGCGGTGGGCAGCATGCCGGTTTCGTAAAACGTCAGGGTCGGCAAGTCGGCCGGGTTAATACCGTGAATATCGGCAAAATGCTGGATCAGGGCATCGGTATCGCGCATGAACTGACCCGGTGACAATTCAACCGTCGGAAAAGACGCCACTTCGCCGGTCAGGCGCTGCAATTCTGCCCGTTTGGTATTCAGCTGGTCTTCATCATCGGCATCCACCCGAATCACTTCGATCTCGTCCAGCAAGCCTGCTTCCGTGATAAACAGTAAAAAACGAAAGCAGTAGGGGCAGGAACTTTTTAACCAGGCTTTGGCTTTAAACTCACTTGTCATGGTGATCTCCGCAGTGCAGATTGAAAAATTGCGCCATCCTGCCAGTATCCCGCGGCGACTTCCAGCCTCGATTATCCAATACAGAAACTCCCCCGATCAGGCAAATACTGACCAGCCTGTATGCTGTACCAGTCTTTCCAGGGCCTCGGTGCCCAGCTTGCTATTGCCAACGTCATCCAGCCCCGGCGACCAGACAGCAATCGATGCATGCCCAGGGGCAACGGCCAGAATGCCGCCGCCAACGCCGCTTTTACCGGGTAATCCGACCCGGTAGGCAAATTCTCCCGAACCATCGTAGTGGCCGCACATCATCATCAGGGAGTTGATCCGCCGCGCCCGGCGCGCCGATACCACGCGTGTTCCGGTCACCGGGTTTTCGCCATCACCGGCCAGAAACAAGCCGGATCTGGCCAGCTGCTCACACGTCATGGCAATCGAGCACTGGTGAAAATAGGTGCCCAACACATAATCAACCGGGTTTTTCATGCGCCCAAACGAAGCCATAAAGTGCGCCAGTGATGCATTGCGATCGGCGGTTTTCAGCTCGGATTCTGCCACTTTGTGGTCTATACAAATGCTTTCGTCGTCGGCAATAAAACGTACAAATTGCAGGATTTCTGCCAGCGTCTCTTTCGGCTGGTGCCCTACCATAATGGCATCCGCAATAGCGATGGCACCGGCGTTGATAAACGGGTTTCTTGGCTTGCCGTTCTCATGCTCCAGCTGCACGATGGAGTTAAACGGATCACCGGATGGCTCACGTCCGACCTTGGCCCAAACTCCATCACCCAATTTGCCCAGGGCAATGGTCAGGGTAAATACCTTGGAAATGCTCTGAATCGAAAACAGCTGTTGATAGTCTCCCGAACTGAACACCCGTCCATCCGCCAGCACCACCGAAATGGCAAACTGGTTCGGGTCGATACAAGCCAGTTGCGGAATATAATCCGCCACCTTGCCACGATCGTCACTGGCCCCAATGGTGGCAACGATGTCATCCAGTATTTCTTGCACAAATAAGCTCCACAGACGGTCTCAGGAGGGATTGTAGCCAGTTGGCAGGCGGGATGGTGATTTTCTTCCGGCAGTGATACTCGATGCATCCTGCCGTACGCACCATACATGGCGTAAATGTAAAGCCGGTTGTCTCTGACACACGATGGCTCTACCATCAAAGTGGACTGAATAATATGCCTGTTGTGCCAAAGCGTGATAGGCTTACCAGTCGCCTGACAATTAACCAGGTTGTTCCCGGGTACGCGTGTTCAATCAGCACATGAGCGCAGATTACTGTGGCAATTTGTCGTACAGAACCGGTACAACGTCAATCGAAACTGGCCAATCGACTCGGGAAGCTGAAATGAACCTCAAGCCACGTTTTCTGCTTCTTACTGCATTACTGATGCTGTTATCTGGCTTGGCCATCTGGTTTTTCAGCCAGCAAATTGCACTCAATGTGCTCAAAACCTCTGCACTCAGTCACTTCGAAACCCAGGTCAAGCTGGAAAAAGAGCGCTCGCTGCAACCCATCATCCGGGAAGTCGCTCTGGCCCGCCAACTGTCTGATTCACAAATATTACGGCGCTGGGCCAAGGACGAACATAATGCAGAAAAAAAGCAGCAAGCCATGGCGGAGCTGGAATCCTATCGCAACAATTTTTCCGACCACAGCTACTTTGTTGCTTTGCCGGAATCCGGTAACTATTACCACAACAACGCCAGCAACGAATTCGCCAACGACCAATACCGTTACACCCTGTCTGCCGATAACCCGGACGATCGCTGGTTTTACAGCATCATCGAACAAAATCGTGATATTCATCTGAACGTTAACCCGGACATCCCCCTCAAGGTGACCAAACTCTGGATCGATGTGCTGATGCGCGACGGCGACAAGATTATTGGTGTCGTCGGTACCGGTCTTGACCTCACCACGTTTATTCGCCAGTTCACCACGACGCCACAACCCGGCGTCAGTAATCTGTTTTTTGATCACGAAGGGGCCATCCAGGTATCTGAAGATATTTCCCAGATCGACTTTGCCAGCATCACCAAAGAAGCCAGCGAGCGTAAAACCATCTGGAAGCAGCTCGACAACGACAGTCAGCGGGCCAGGCTGGTGAACATACTGGATACCGCCCGAGCCAGCCCCGGGCTTGTGGTCAGCACCCACGTTAGCAGCCACGGCCGAGAACATCAGGCCGGGGTTATCTATTTGCCAGAGGTGGACTGGTTTGTCATGACCCTGCTGGATCTCGATACCTTGCTGCCGCTCAGCACCTTCAACAATCTGTTTTTACTGGCGGGAGCCAGCATTTTTATCGCCCTGCTGCTGTTTAATCTGGCCCTCAATTGCTACGTTTCAAAACCACTGCGCCAGCTGGAAAACAATATTGAGCACCTGCGCGATGGCAGGCAGATACAGATAGAAGACGACGCTCCCCACTACCGGCATGGTGAAATTGGCCGTCTCATGAGCCACTTCAAGCGTATGGCCGACGAGGTACTGAAATCACAAGAACGGCTGGAGATCCGGGTTCGGCAGCGTACCGAAGAACTGGAAAGACTGACCTATACCGACCCGGTCACCGGCTTGCTCAACCGCCGCGGCATGATGGAAGAGCTGCAGCAACATATGAGGCGGCTACAGCAAGATCAAGAAACCTTTGGCGTACTCTGGCTCGATCTCGACCGTTTCAAGAACATCAATGACCAATACGGTCACGCCACAGGTGACCTGGCGCTGAAAACCACCGCCCAGATCATTCAGGATCATATCCGCCAGGGAGACTTTGCCTGTCGCTGGGGTGGCGATGAATTTTTGCTGTTGATCAACACCGACCAACAACTCTTGCTTGATCAGCTCGGTCTGCGTCTCTGTACAGCAATCCAGCAATACGAACTGCTCAGTGAGCTGAAAGAAGTGCTGCCCCTCACCATCAGCGCTGGCAGCAGCCTGGCAACCCCAGGACGAACACTCACCGATATATTGGCCACTGCCGACCAGGCTCTATACGAAGCCAAATCCAGCGGCCGCCACCGCTATTGCCCCGGGCTGATCCCCTCATCAACACACGACTGACCTGGCCCGGCGAGCGTCATCATGACGCTCCACCCCAACATCGTTATTACCCGGCTACACTGAATAAATTGTTCGCCAAAGGCCCATCTATCGGGCATCAGGAATCTGTCACTATAGCCACTGAGACACACACCGTTCCGGTTGACTATTCTGGAGATCCATCATGACTGACGTCATCGACTTATTAAACTGGCGCTATGCCACCAAAAAAATGAACCCAACCCAAGCCGTCCCGGAAGACAAGGTCGAACGCATACTGGAAGCCATTCGCCTGACCGCTACCTCCAGTGGCTTGCAGCCTTATGAGGTGCTGGTCGTCACCAACCCCGACATTCGCCAGCAAATCCAGGCCATCGCCTGGAATCAGGCACAAATTACCGACTGCTCACACCTGCTGGTTTTTGCCGCCTGGGACAACTACACCCCGGAACGCATCAACATGATGTTCGACCTCACCAACGAAGAGCGTGCCATCACCAATGAAGGCTGGGAACGTTATCGGCAAATGCTGTTACAGATGTACCCTGCCCGTGATGCAGAAGACAATTTCCAGCATGCCGCCCGTCAGGCCTACATCGGCCTCGGCAGTGCCTTGATTGCCGCAGCGGCAGAAGAAGTGGATTGCACACCGATGGAAGGTTTTACCCCGGACGACCTCGACACTATCCTCAACCTGCGGGAACGCGGCCTGCGCAGTGTGTTACTGCTGCCGCTGGGTTATCGGGCCGAAGAAGGCGACTGGCTGGTCGATTTGAAAAAAGTACGCCGCCCAAAAGAACAGTTTATTACCGAAGTTAAATAGCCCGATAACGAATGTTCAGGCTTTTGGGTACAGAGATAACGGTTACACACCGTTATCTTGCTTGTTTCAATAACGCACTCATCACATTCTGATCTACCTGAATCAACCCTCGCTTGGGCCGGTCAAGATCAATAATGGTGAACACAATCAGCGTAATCAACAAAGATACCAGCACAATAGGCACCACCATGCGCTTGCCACTCAAACCGGCTGAATACCCCATAATGCTGCCGCTGGCGATAAAGACCACGAACAACAGCAGTAAAATGCTCTCCGGCACATGCAATTGCAGCAGTGCGTTCCGTTTGCCCTGGGCATCGATCATCGCATTCAGGGATTGCAAGAATGAGCCGGTTGTCACCGGTCTGGGGTCTGTCTCCGTTGCTGCCAGGGTAATCCCCCATAGCTGATTCTGTAACGCCACGATTTGGCGCTGGTAATCGCTACGCACATCGACACGAGTAAGATCAACCTGCCCCATCTCTACCCGCAAACGAATATAGTCTCGTAATGTATTATCGGCTTTGGTTTGGTACTCGCCGGGTAACAACTGCGCCCGCAACATCGCGGTTCCCATGGTATTGGCTTCATCAATCAACGCCATGGTGCGGTTATCGTAGCGCTGCATCGCCATGCTGAAGGTAAAACCCAGCAGCAAAGCCAATAAACCCAGAATACTGGCCTGGATAGAACCGGTCAGGGTTTTGACTTCATCATCAGTACGGGACTGTACATAACGACCAGAAACAAAACCGACTTCGTTAAAAACAATAATCACCAGAAACAACACAACGGCGATTAATACGCTGCTATAGCCATATAAAAATTCATTATCTACCATAACACCGACTCATCTACCCAGGTTGACCCAAAAAACCGCCATTATTCCGATTGAGGATATGCCGGCAAGGTGCTGTTAATATCATACCATTCGGCTTTTTCTGATACCCAGATATGACACTTTTCATCCACGCCCGGGTGATCGTCCAAAGAACCAAGACGTAACACCAGGTGCTTGGTGTTGTCTCGCTTGGCATAAATCTGACAACCACAGCGTGAACAAAAATAGCGCTGCTTGCCAGGTGATGATTCATACGCCGTCAACGATTCACGCCCCGACACCACAAAATCCGCATCGGCAACCGCCGCCACACTGGAAAAAGCCGCCGCATGTGCCTTGCGGCATGTAACACAATGACAATGAACGATCTCCCCGACCTTGCCAGTAATGGTGTACGTTACTGCGCCACAAAGGCAGCTCCCTGTGATCATTACGATTCCTTCTGTTGATTGATCAGAGACGCCCCACAACACCCCGGCAACATGCCGGAGATGGGGACAAGATAAGGCAGGCGCCAGCCTTGTGATGTGAGCGTAAAAAGACCCGTCAAAGCCAAAAACGAGGTTAGTCATCATTGACCAACCATCGTTAGCTACAACCAACGGCTCGCCCTGTCGACGCCCTTCATCAGTCTTTTATACCGGCTTCAGGTCAGCCTGGCACAACATTAATGATATCCACATCCACTTCCGGTGACTCAAGAAAATCTTTTTCCACCTCACCAATAAGCTCAACCTGAGTTTTTTCATTCACCGTTTGGCCACGAAAATCTTCAGCATCAATTTCTACCCGAATATCGCCGCTACCGTCAGAAAACAGATATTTCTCTGAGCTGACTTGTTTGATCAAATAACCACGTAATATAACGCGTTGATCATCCGATGCATGTTTAAATATGTCTGCGACCGATGAAACAGACTGCTGAGCCGAAGGGCCAACATATTGAGCGTGCACCCATTGGCTCGTCCCCAATAAAGTTACACTGGCCAATGCAAGCGTTTTCAATTTCAATCCTGGCATAATAATCTCCTTTAAAATCACATCATGTACCAAATATGAATCCATGTACCTGCCCGGATTCAACGACCCTGGATAAACAAGCTGACAGCCATGGTGCCTTTTATTGCGCAGTCCTTGTCCTGTAACCGTTTATACCCCAAGGTAATAAACGCCAACCCGCAGGTAGGGAAGCTATTTTCTACCGCTGCCATGGTCACGACAACGTAGTGACCATGATCTTTACATTTTCAAGACAAAAGCAACGAAGAAAATCTACCGATAGAAGCTTGGGTGATGCAAAGTGTCGTTGAAGACACCGCCAGAAATCCTGTGTTATTAGCGTACAGCAAGGCTCGACAGGTGGCAGCCCCCATACAACCTGGCCAATAAAAAACCCGCGCTGATTACTCAGCGCGGGTTTTTTATCAAACGTGGTAGCCGGAGGCTAATGGAGGTTATTTACCTCACATCATGCCGCCCATGCCTCCCATTCCGCCCATGCCGCCCATATCAGGCATTGCTGGAGTTTCTTTAGGGATCTCGGCAACCATGGCTTCAGTGGTGATCATCAGGCCAGCAACAGAGGCTGCTGCTTGCAGGGATGAACGAGTCACTTTGGCAGGGTCAAGGATACCCAGGTCGATCATGTCGCCGTATTCGCCAGAGGCGGCGTTAAAGCCAAATGCGCCTTCGCCAGCTTTGACTTTGTCGACCACTACGGAACCTTCGGCACCGGCGTTGGCAGCGATTTGACGGATAGGTGCTTCCATCGCACGCAGGGCCAGGGCAATACCGACGTTTTGGTCTTCGTTGTCACCCACGACGGTTACGTTGCTCAGGGCACGTACCAGGGCAACACCACCACCAGCAACCACGCCTTCTTCTACCGCAGCACGGGTAGCGTTCAGGGCGTCGTCAACGCGGTCTTTTTTCTCTTTCATTTCAACTTCAGAACCGGCACCCACTTTGATCACGGCGACGCCGCCGGCCAGTTTGGCAACACGTTCCTGCAGTTTTTCTTTGTCGTAGTCAGAAGTCGATGCGGCCATTTCGGCACGGATCTGTTCAACACGGGCAGAGACTTCGGTGCCAGAACCAGCGCCATCAACCACCACGGTGTTTTCTTTGCTGATAACCACTTTCTTAGCGGTACCCAGCATTTCAATGCCGACGGTTTCCAGTGACATGCCCACTTCTTCGCTGATCACTTGACCACCGGTCAGGATGGCGATGTCTTGCAGCATGGCTTTACGACGATCGCCGAAGCCTGGAGCTTTAACCGCAGCCACTTTGAATGTGCCACGCAGGTTGTTGACAACCAGTGTTGCCAGCGCTTGTCCTTCTACGTCTTCTGCCACAATCAGCAGTGGACGGCCGGACTTGGCAACGTTTTCCAGTACTGGAATCAGCTCTTGCAGGTTGTCGACTTTTTTGTCAACCAGCAGGATCAGTGGGTTTTCCAGTTCGGCGGTCATTTTTTCCTGGTTGTTGACGAAGTAAGGTGACAGGTAGCCACGGTCAAACTGCATGCCTTCCACAACTTCCAGCTCGTCTTCGAAGCCTTTGCCTTCTTCAACGGTGATAACGCCTTCTTTGCCTACTTTTGCCATGGCTTCAGCAATCAGAGTACCAACCGTGGAATCTGAGTTGGCAGAGATGGTGCCGACCTGGGCAATGGCTTTGCTGTCTTCACATGGTTTGGCCTGGGCTTTCAGCTGTTCAACAACGGCAGAGGTTGCCTTGTCGATACCGCGTTTCAGGTCCATTGGGTTCATGCCTGCAGCGACGGCTTTCAGGCCTTCGTTGACAATGGCTTGTGCCAGTACTGTTGCAGTGGTGGTGCCGTCACCGGCTTTGTCGTTGGTCTGGGAAGCAACTTCCTTGACCATTTGTGCGCCCATGTTTTCGAACTTGTCTTCCAGTTCGATTTCACGTGCAACCGAGACACCATCTTTGGTGATGGTGGGTGCGCCAAATGATTTTTCCAGTACAACGTTGCGGCCTTTGGGACCCAGAGTCACTTTGACGGCGTTTGCCAGGACGTTAACGCCTGCCAGCATTTTTTGACGAGCATCGTTGCCAAATTTAACTTCTTTAGCGGACATAATGTTTTTTCCTCAAAATTTATTCAGTTACAAACGGGGATCAACAGGAAGCGTGAATCAGGCTTCCAATACGCCGTAGATGTCGCTTTCATTCAGAATCAGCAGTTCTTCACCATCGATGTCGATGGTGTTGGAACCGGAGTACTTGCCGAAGACCACGGTGTCGCCCACTGCAACTGCCAGAGCCTGTACATCACCATTGGTCAAAACGCGACCCGTACCAACAGCAACCACTTCTCCTTGATTCGGTTTTTCAGCAACAGAACCTGGAAGCAAGATACCGCCAGCGGTGGTTTGCTCTTCTTCCTTGCGACGAACAACAACACGATCGTGTAAAGGACGGATTTTCATTTGAGGTTATCTCCAATGTATAAAGCAATGTTTGCGGTGTGCGGGGCAGATGGTGTCATACACCCGCCCCAAATCTGTGTGTTTCGATAATTGGGACGCTGCGATGGTTTTCAACACCCGATGTGAAAAAAAATTGCATTTGGTGCTATTTGAACCCTGCACCACTCAGTCTTCGCGGCGATATTCACCTTCGATCACATCCGGACGGTGGCGATGCAGCTCGGGTCGGTCTGCAAACGGCGACGGGCGCTCTCCCATTGGCCGACTGGCAAAGCCACCACTTTCCATGACGACCCGTGGCTTGATCAGTTTGAGCACATGGCTGACCAATGCCAGGCGGGTGGCCGGTACCAGCAAGGCACAGCCAACAGCATCGGTCAGGAAACCGGGGGTCAGCAGTAAGGCACCGGCCAGGGCCAGCAAAAATCCTTCTGCCAGCTCACGCGCTGGCAAGGTACCTTCCTGCATTTTCTGGCTGGCACGCATCAGTACATCCATGCCCTGTTTTTTAAGGATGTTGACACCAATAATGGCGGTCAAAAAGATGATCACCAGCGTCCAGATAACGCCGATATAACCACCCACCTTGATTAAAACGGCCAGTTCCAACAGTGGTACTACGATAAACAATACTAAAAACGGCACAATTGCCTCCTGGTCTGTACTTTATATTCTGTAGGGTTGGATACTCCCACGCCCAAAAATTCCACCCAATCGGATACGCAGAAGGCAACCAGAGCGCCTCGTTCTATGGTTAATCGGGGCGTAGTGGGCAAAAAGCAAGGGCTGGCAAGCAACGGATTACAATCCAGTGTAACCACTGTGACTACTCGTGGTGGTGAAAGCCGATCCAGCGTTGAATCTGCCGGCATTATTGCAGCATGAGGCATGGCTAACATTGATTGCAGTTTTAGGCCGGGGTGTCCAGCTCCCTGCCATTGTGGTTACACTGTCGGCCCAAAAACTTCCATAACAGGCCGTCTCATGGTCCGTGTGCCCCGGTTTGTGGCTCCGGTCACGCCCAACGATATCCGTTTGTTTACCCTGCTTGCCAGCGTTCCAGCTGGCCGCGTCGTTACCTATGGCCAGCTGGCCGAGATGATCGGTGCACCACGGCGTGCACGCTGGGTGGGTCAGATCCTGAAGCAATTACCCCAAGACAGTAGCTTGCCCTGGCATCGGGTAATCAATGCCCAGGGGCGCATCAGTCTGTCGATGCTGGAAGGCGGCCGCAGGCAGGCCGAACGCTTACGGGCGGAAGGTGTGGTGGTGTCGGCGGAGGGACGTATCAGTTTGCGGCTGTACCGCTGGATGCCATAATCAGGTACGACATTCAGGGCCATCCGGGTAACTGCTTGTCGAATCCTTGTTGGTTGTCGCCGTCTGGTTATGGAGCCATTGTATGCTGACGTCTGTTTTGATTGGTTTTGTGCTATTGCCCTTACTGGTAACCGCGTCCATCGCGGTCGTTGCCGAGCCACCGGCGGGGGTGATTGCCTACGCTTGCGTTGATTCCCGGGCCCAGGTGCTGCTGGCATATGATAACGGCAAGGATCGTAATGGCTGGGCCGCTTTTGGTGGCCATGGTGCCAAAGGGGAAAGTATCGCGGATACGGCTGCCCGTGAGTTCCGTGAAGAAACCAGCTGTATGTTTGCGACTCCGCAGCCAGCAGATCTTGAAGGACGTGAACGCTCACGTGTTGGCCCTTTTTATACCTATGTTGCTGAGGTTGAATATGTCGACCCCGCGGCGATTGCGGCGTCTTCCTGCGGCACAATCGGCGAACGCAAGGACTGGATCTGGGTCAATCTGGAAGATCTGGTCAGCGCCTTGCGCAGTGGTGATGACGTTGCCGATGCCCAGGTGGCGAATAAATCATATCCGTTGTGGTTTGCGGGTCGCTTGTCGTTACAACAAGCGTTACGTGATGGCTTGTTACCAGAATCCAGTGCAGTGTGTCTGCCGAAATAGTCCAATCTGACGGCAGAAACCAGTCAATCCAAAGCTCCCTCGCGCCGCTGAGATGCGGTAATTTCTGGCGGCTGCCTGTTGCTCTGTTTTTATTAGCCGGATATTGTCTGCCGCGTTGCTGCCCGCGGCACATAAGCTGCCATGTCGGATGCGGATAAAGCAGCCAAACAATAACAATCAATATCCTTGTTTACCGTTCAGGCCATCGCCGCCAAGCCAGCCTGTACTCTCATTATGCTGAGGTTTTTGCAATGTTGGTGCTGGCCAAGATCCTGATTACTTTTTTAAGCGTTGTATTACTGGTGCGGGTAGCCGAAAAAATGAGCCCCCGGCACGCTGGCTTGTTGGCGGGCTTTCCACTGGGAACCGGTATCGCTCTGTATTTTTTTGGCTGGCAACAAGGGGCTGATTTTGCCGCCACCAGCGCGGTATTTACCTTGTCGGGGCTAACTTCGGCCGTTTGCCTGGCCTGGGGCTATTGGCGGGTGATCCACTGGCGTTCCGGCTTGGGTTGGGTGCCGGTGGCTATTGCCGCTGGCTTGTTGTGCTTTTTTACCAGCAGCTGGTTGTTGCAGCAGTTGCCGCCACATCGTGGTGTAGGGCTATTGGTGGTTGTCTTGGCAATTTTGCTGTTTCGTACGCTGTTTGGCGTCATTCACGACACGGCGCCGACCCGGCACGATCCTCATATTCACGCCACCTGGTTCCATCAGCCTCTGGTGAAACTGGTATTTCGTGCCGCCATGGCGACATTGACCATCTTGCTGATTACCGGGTTGGCGGATGTGCTTGGCCCGCAGCGCGCCGGGCTGCTGGCGGCATTTCCGGTGAGTTTTTTCCCGTTGCTGCTGATTTTGCATCTGGGCCAGGGGGCAAATGTGGTGGCGCGTACCATTCGTTCTTACCCGGATGGTTTGGGCGCTCTGGTGGTCTACGCCTTGTGTGTCAGCTACAGCTATCCACTGCTCGGGCTACACTGGGGCACGGTCGTCAGCTTGCTGGCTGCGACCCTGTATCTGGTTGTTTATGGGGCAATACGACAGCGCCTGCTGCGCCCTGCCTGATAGCTGGCTCACCATGATCCGGTGCAACGCTCTGTTTGCGTTGGCACCGGACAAGCGTCAGACACATTCTTTTTCTTTGCGCTGCAGGTGGTACTTGCGCATTTTTTCAACCAGTGTGGTGCGACGAATATTCAATTTTTCTGCCGCTCTGGCGACAACACCATTGGCATCATCCAGCGCCTGTTGGATCAGCGACGATTCCAGCTCTGACAGATATTCCCGCAGATCCAGTCCATCCTCGGGCAGCACTGCAGTACTCTCCATCGATGCCTCTGCTTGAGCCGGGTCGGTGTCGGCGGTTGTGGCCAGGGATGCCACTTCTTCGTCATCCAGATGGCGGAGTTTTTTCGGCAGTTCGTTTACCCCGATCACACCATATGGAAAAAGAATCGCCAGCCGCTCGACCAGGTTGGCCAGCTCCCGGACGTTGCCGTGCCATTCATGGCGGCACAACGACATAATGGCGGCGGAATTAAAACGAATGGATCCTCGCTTTTCATTTTCCAACCGTACAATCAGCTCATTCAGCAACAGCGGTAAGTCTTCAACACGTTCACGCAAGGAAGGCATTTCAATGGGGAAGACATTCAGGCGATAGTACAAGTCTTCCCGAAAATCGCCTTCTTCGATCATGTGTTCGAGGTTTTTGTGAGTGGCGGCAATAATACGAACGTTGGTTTCCAGGGTTTTATTGCTGCCAACCCGCTCGTAAGTGTGTTCTTGCAAGACCCTCAGCATTTTGACTTGCATGCTCAGCGGCATATCGCCGATTTCATCGAGAAACAGGGTGCCGCCTTCGGCCATTTCAAAGCGCCCGATCCGGTTGGCAATGGCCCCGGTAAAGGAGCCTTTTTCATGGCCAAACAATTCGCTTTCCAGTAGTTCAGCCGGAATGGCACCACAGTTAACCGGCACAAATGGCTTGTTACGTCGGCTGGAATGGTAGTGCAGGTTACGGGCTACGACTTCTTTGCCGGTACCGGATTCTCCCAGAATCAACACACTGACGTCTTTATCGGCCACTTGCATAATCAGCTCACGGACCTGCTGAATCGAGCGACTGGTTCCCACCAGACTACGGAACAGCTGGATATCACGGCGTTCTCGGTGGCCTTCTTCCTGGGAATATTGTTCACGGTACAGCTGGCAGCGATGCAGGCTGTCGAGCAGGCTGTTGTAGCTGGGTGGCGATTCTACGGTGGCAATCACGGAACGGCGCACGGCATCCGGCAGGCTGTCCAGGCCATGATCTCGGCCAAGGCACAGAATTGGCGCGGCCTTGTCCCACTGATGCACGGCGGTTATGACGGTACGAAACAGCCCCTGGCTATCGTCCCCGATCAGCACAGCCGATATACGATGACTGTCGTCGGTGCGCTGCGTGACTTCTTGTTGCCAATGCTGGCTATCACTGACAATGACTTCTTCTCCAAGAAAGTCCAGAATCACCCGCATGTCATGACGACGCTGTTGATCATCGTCGATAAGCAGGATTTTTATATCTCTCCACATACGCAATCTTCCTTTATGTCAGGCATTGCCTCATTCTACTGCTGCTTCCAGAGCTACGGCATAACAACGCATTGTGTTACCGCTTGATCACTTCGGTAAAGCCAGCGATCGACGGATGCTGCGATATTATTCCAAAGCACGGCACGATCATGACGTCTGTTGAGGTATTCATAGACTGATGACCTTTCAAGAAGTGCGTATTTTGACTATATCAAATAATCAGAGCAGCCATTCAGCAGAAATGTCACGGCTGGTACTTTGGTTTTGTCTTGTTTTTAACGACAGGGCAGCGGCAGGCTGATGATGTGATGAAGTTGGCAGAAAAGCAGGCGTTGCAACCATGCAACGCCTGTTGCAACACCCATTGTTGGGTACTAGCGGATACTGCTGGACCAGTTTGGCAGGTCGGACGCCAGAACAAAGCGGCGGGAATCCAGTGTCAGGCGAACTGCCAGCATAAAGCCGAATTCGTTGAAGTCGGGAGACAGGCCATAAAAGACCCCGCCACCCAGCTGCGCACGCGGGTCGGCTTGCACCATTCCCACCAGTTCAAATCCCATATACATGCCACTGGCTTCGTTATCGGTATAGAACTCCGAGCACAGGCTACTCTCCAACGGTAACAGAGGGGCGCAGTCTTCCTGGTGCTGCTGATAGCCGAAGCTGATCTTGCCTCTGGCGACAAAGTTGCGTTGTTCCCGTGTCTGGGCAGAGAGTTCACCGCCGTATTTGAACAACTGTTGTGGGCTGAAATAGCCACCATGGCCAATGGTGTATTTGCTCAGGTTTTGATCGAACCGTTGGAAGGTAAAGGTAGGTCCCAGTGTGATCCGTTCCCAGCTATCCCCAGTCCACTGTTTCTGGGCCCTGAGTGAGAATTCCATTTCATCGTTGGAAGCTACCTGTGTACCGGTCAGTGATGCGCTTTTCAGTCCCAGCGCCGCACCATAATTATTGCTCAGATCCAGAAAAACCCCTGCCCGGACGCCCTTGCTGCTGACCGCTCCCCAGGCCTCGCCATCGTAGGGGTCATACATTCCGACATAGGAAAGAATTGATTCTTTCACCGAGCGAGAAAACAGTTCGAGATTGATATTGCCGCGCTGCATCTGGAAATCCACCCCTAATGCACCTTCTGTACGGGCGGAGATAGGCGCATTGCTCGGCGTCAGTCCAATGGAGAAATAGGGCGAGACTTTCCCTTCATAGCGGTAATCGAATTTCACATCAACCGCATTGCTGATTTCTGTTGTGGGGGTGTAGCCGTAGTCTTCTTCCTGGCCAGGGTAGTTACCCACCAGAGAATAGTCTTCCAGAGAACCACTGCTCAAATTAACCCCGGAAAGCTGCAAATCAAACATATGGCGGCGATAGCTGAACTCTCCGCTAAGCAACGGCAAACGCTGGGTATCCAATTGACTGGTCCCACTATCGCCGGAGCGGAAATAAAACAGCATGCCCCCCATCAAGCCTGGCGAGCTGACGCCTTTCAGTTCGGGGTATTTGTCCGGCGCTTCATCATAGGCGGTCAGGTAGCGTCCGGTGTTATAGGCTTCTTCACTGTTTTTGACCGTCAGCAACTCCTGCAAAGGGCCGGACTGGTCTTCCGCGGTTTTTTCCAGTTGTACCCGATCGGTATCATACAGGCTGTAATACAGCCCCTGGGCAACGTCTTCAGTCGGGTTCTCACGATAGGCTTTTTCGAACGCCAGGGCGGCGCTGTCCTTGTCACCCATATGGTAGGATGCCCAGCCATACATGGCCTCATCATCCAGACTGCGAGGGGCGTATTGCTCGGCTTCTTTCAGGTAGGCAATGGTGCTTTCATAATCCTCTTCATTAAAGGCCGCACTCGCCCGCTGTGACAGGATACTGCCCAGCATTTCGCTCATCAATGGGTCGCTGATGTTGTTACGCGCCAGTAATTCGGCTTCATCCAGATTCCCGAGACGCCCCTGGATCGTTGCCATGGCACGGGTGGTCTGTTCGGAAGGTGTCCAGTCGTGTGCTCGCTGGAACCATTCTTCTGCCTGAATCAGTTGCTCATCCCGGTACAGTGCCCAGCCAAACATCAGTGCAAAGCCACTGTCGCGCTGCGACATGACTTCTTCTTCAAAGTCTGGAATAGCATCAATGACAACACCGTCATCGCCATCCCGAGCCGCATTCAGAACCCGCGTACGCATCAGTTCCCGCTTCATCAGGGTCAGGTTGCTCTGGCTGATGCGATTACTCGTTCGGGTGTCTTCCTGTTCGTACATGGCATCAATTTCTGCCGCTGTCAGCTGCTGTTGCGCCCGGCGGAATGTATTAACACGGGTTTCATCTTCGCGGCAGTCTTTCATCATTGAAAGGTAAATCTGGCGGGTACTGTCCGGATCATCCAGCTCGTAGTAGGCGTCGGCCAGCGTCCAAAGATTGTAGTATTGCTCGCAGGTAAACAAGCCGGGGTCACGCTGGGACAGGTAGACAATACTACGCCAGTCTCCGTTCGCCATGGCCTGATCCAGTTCTTTTTTATTTTTGCCCGCTTCCAGCAATTCCATCATTTTGTCTGGCGGGTTCCATTCTGGCGATATTCTTTTCAGCTCGGTAATCTTGCTATCCATGCGCTGATATTCTTCCATTTGCAGCCATTGCCACAAACGCATTTCTTCCCGCCGTTGCGCTTCAAGTACAGGGTCGGGTGCGGCCTGAACCGGCGTCGTGCGTCGAGGTGCCTGGGGGGCAACCTGGGGCTTGGCCGCTTCAAGTGTTGGCAGATCGTCTTCCAGGATATTGGCTTGTCCGGAAGTACCAATCGCCAGAAACAGAGGCGCTCCATGGGCGGCAGTAAACGGATCTGCTCCTATTTCTGCCCCCTGCACTAGCTGAGTTGATGAAACTATCAGGCCACCCAGTAGCCAGAAACGAGGTGTCGATAATATCATTTAAGAAATTGCTCCTTATAGGCCACCCGGCTGAGTAACAGCAGGCTGGCGGAATAATAATCCTGACCGTAAATATCTTTGGTAATTGCTGTATTCGGAGCAGCAATCTGACCTTTACTCTGGCCGTTATCAATTGCCCTGTCGGTCAGCTGCCAGATTGCCCGAAAGCCATCCGGGGCGGGATATTCCGCTTCTTCTCCAGACAGGATATCAACCCAGGCCGGCATATATTTGCGTTGACTGGTTTGCTGCCAAAAGGTACGGCTGTTGTGTAACACGTCCGCGTCTTTTTCCCCTGACCACACCAGATACAACGGCAGGCGTATTGCCTCATAACCAAAACGTGGTGGGCGTTTCATGGCAGGAACCGGTGGCGTAATAGCAGTCATTTCAATCCAGTCTGGCGGCAGTTGCCAGCGGCCTCGTGACGCTATCTCGGTTAATTTCTTGCCATCATCAATCAGAGCTTGCCAGCGGCGGTCTGGCACCAGTTGTGCCAGATCCTGTAAGGCCGGGTACACCCAGTACGACAGGTTAATCTGCCAGCGATTACCATGCTGAAAACCGTATTCGGCGGGCATCAATATTGTGTAAGCCCCCAGCTTCAGGATCAGCTTATCGAGAATATCTACCGTAATCCGTCGCGCCGCTTCATGATAGTCGGGATTATTCCAGCGCTCCGCTCCACGCAGCAAAGCCCAGGCAATCAGTAGATCACCATCGGTGGCATTGTTTTTGTCTTGTACTCCATGGGTAGCAGACCAGTTCCAGGCAAATAGCCGGTCGTCCCGTACTTGCAAGTGTGTGCGGGTCCAGCTCCACAGTTTGCGAAAGCCGGACCGATCACCATAGGCAGCAGCCAGCAACATCGCATAGCCCTGCCCTTCCGAGTGACTGATGCCTTTGTTACCGCTATCCATTACCGCTCCACTGGTTTGTACAAACGCCTGTTTGTACTGTTCCCAGCCATTATCCATCATGGCGACCGATTGACTGGCACCACACACTGCAGCGATTGCTACGCTCAGGTAGCAAAACGCATGTACCAGTCGATGCATTAGTGATGGGTTTCCCTGAAGCGTGTCAGCAACCAACGGATAAACAGGGCAAGCAGCAGCAAGAACAGCAGCAATACGCCGATAAACATCCATGGGTCAGCGGACAAGTGATAGATCAGCCAGTTTGAAAATCTTGGTTGACCGATATGATAGCTCTCTCCCAGAGAGCGGGCGTAAACCTCTTCTTCTCCTGCCTTCCAGGCCGTTACATCCCCTTGCACGTTACTCCAGATTTCCGGGGTAATCAGCTCTCGCGAAGTTGCCAACAAATTCTTGCCGGAGCCAGCGGTGAACAAGGTAACGGTATTGGCGTAGTCGCCCCCCTGGAATTGCATCAGTAAACCGAAATCACCCAAGCCATTCCCCTGCAGGGATGGATTGACGTAGTTAAATTCGCGAGCACCGTACTCATCCGCGTTTATCCACAAACGCGAGCCTTCGTAACGCGGCTGCTGACCGGCTTCGGCGGCACGGGCGTATTGCAGCAGGCTTTCTTCACCCAGCTTGATGGGTGCCAGTTTCAACAGATTGGCATCCAGACCTTGTACCGTACCCACAACAATCAGATTGTCGCTATCCAGGCCACTGAGGTCACCAAGGCGGTATTGCAAGTCGGTCGATACATGCCGCATGACTTCTGCCAGCTTGCCCATCAAGGTCCAGGAAGCGGCCAAAACATCAGAATCATTACTGCTCAAACCCACTACGGTCGTTTCACCATCATCGTTATAGCTGTAAGGGTAACCAGTGGTGGCCAGCAATTTCATGTTCGGCATTTCGACATAGCTGTCCAGCCCACTGAATTCAATGGTGGTGTCGTCGTACAGGGTAAAGAGCAAGTTGGCATCGTTACGCAGTTGGCACTCGGCCGAGCTGTCGGTCATCATCCGAGCCGCAAACGTCAGGGTATTCATACCTGGCTTGAGCGACCGGGTCGGAATCGTAATCGTGTGACGACGAACCGCTTCGCCTTCAATTTCGCTGAGGCGAACCACGTTTTCAAAACGACCGTTAATAAAGATATTGAATACCGAATCACCCCGCATGCCAGCGCCATAAGCAAAATGCAGGTTCAGATCCACACTGCTGGTCTCTGCCACATAGGTGTCTGGTGGCAGCATGATCCCTACATCAACACTACCGCCTCCAGCACCACTCATGGTGGTGGTTTCGTAACCAAAATCATAGAGCCGGTAGGTCGTATTCTGGGACACCATATTGGAGGCCGCAAAACGTGGCAGGTGATCCATTTTCAAACCATTGAAATTGGCTACTGCCTGGTCGGGCAGAGGAAAATTCATATAACCAAGAATACGTTCGGCAATCGCCACGTCTTCTGCCTGGATGCCGGAAACCACCATAATAAAGTGCTGGGGGTCTTCATCCATGGGGAACACGCCGAGGTAAGGGCCAGAAACTGTGCTCGACCAGCGGCTACCCAATATTTGCTGCAAATCGGCCTGGGTTCCGATGATGATGGCATCACGTCCACGTAACGGTTTCTGATCAAGGTATGGGAACTGGTAATTTTTCAGACGCTTTTGGTCGGAGGTATTTTTATACTGTAATACTTCATGGAAGATTTGTGGCGTTTTGTATTCCAGATGCACCGCCGCAGCCTGAGATACCATGGCCCCCCAGGTTGCGTAGTCAGACGTCGGGAATACCGGTGTAGCCACGGTCAGTTGGTAATCACCCAGCCAGCGTTGATCAAACAGCGAGTCAATCTCTGACAGTTTCGGGTTTACCTTGGCCAGCTCACCTTCAAACTTTACATAAGAATTCTGGGTATCCAGCTGTGACCACAGCTCTGGAGCGTCCGGGTCTTCACAGTTGGATTCGTAATGCTGAACGATATTAAAAGAGATCAGGTTATACCCCGATTTGAAACGCTTGCTGGGCAGACGAATATCAGCGATCCCTTCCGGGCGAGCCGGGTTCAGCGGTATTTGGGCAACCACACTTTCATTCAGTTTGACAACCAGTTGTGAGCGCTCACCAATCAGGGCGATCGAGTTGACGTATTCCAGATGCAGTACCACCTTGTCTGGCACCATCCGTTCAGACAAAGGAATGTAGACCGGGAAAATTGTTTGGGTACCACGCAAGTCAATAGGGTTGGTTTGCCCAACCAGCTTGGCCAGTGTCATGGTATTCGGCGGCAATGCCGCATTGCTGGCCCCCAGAGCCAGGGTTGTCCAGCTCAGTAAACCAGCCCCTAGAAGCGTCATTAACCAAGCGCGAAATAAAGACTGAATCATGTTGTCACTTTTCCCGTTACTTAAATGGTACGAAACACAGCATTCACAGCGCTGCCTGTGGTTCCGTTCGATTTTTCTGTTAGCCATGCACTGGCCAGATATCAAGCGCCACGCAACTTGCGCCGCATGGCCGCCATGGTATCAATCCATAGTTGCCGAAAATGTGCCGCGGAACTGCGTGCCCCGGAACTGAACAGAAACCAGAGAGTTTCTCTGACGGTACATGTTGGCATCCGCGCTGCCCGTTCCTTGACCCATAATTCACTGTCACCGTAAACAAGCGCCACCAACTGACGCTTGTGATCCAACTCATGCAGATCCACCTTGATACCAATAACAACACTGTCATCAGGTTTATGGACCGTAGCGATAACTGAGCCTGGCAAATTCACTTCCGCTTCCATGGCGGCACTGTAAGCACGCACCACCAGCTCTTGCCCGGTCAAATTCATATTCAGTTTCTGGAATACACTGCCCTTGATGCGAACACCCAGGCCACCGGAAGACATATCAACAATAGTAGCAGGGACTGACTTGCCATTCACAATCACGCGAGCAGCAATATCGGCATTAACCCTGGGTTCCTGACGCCGCTGCTTCAATTCATACAGGGCTCCGATTGCACACACCATCAGTGACAGGTTAAAAGCCTCCCAGAACATGGTGATCAGAATCACATCGCTGTCTTGTGGAATCACCTGCAAACGGATAAATCCAGCCGTTAACGAGGCCAGGTTAAAGGCCAGCAACCAGTAAAACGGCCCGGCAAGCGAGGTAATAAAGTTCTCATCCATGAACTCCCCTTTTGGCGTTACCGCAAACTCCGGTGAACGAGGGCTTTTGATTACTTCAAGAATCGCGGGCAGGGAATACAGGGACTGCATCAACTCATACAATTCCGACACCAGGGCCCAACGGTATCGACCAAACAGGAAGTCGGTCACGATCAGGGCACCCATCAAGTGCGGCAAGGCATAGGAAAAGAACTCGGTCATGTTGGCGTCGTAGATTTTCAGGCCAAAAAACAGGTACGCCGATGGGGCAACCAAAAAGGTAGCCCGCGCAAACGGGAAGAACCAGAACCCGGAGCTACTGGTGTAACACAGCCTTTGCCAGGGTTTTAATCCTTTAAAAAACAAAGGGTTTTTCAGCATGAAGATCTGCACCATGCCTTGCGCCCAACGCATCCGCTGCACCACAAACCCGGAATAGGTTTCAGGCTGCAAGCCAGCAATCATAGGGCGGTTGACATAAGCACTACGGTAACCTTTGGCATGCAGCAAAAACGCGGTTTCTGCATCCTCGGTAATGGAATCCCCGGAAATACCACCCACTTCCAGCAGGTATTTTCGACGAATAAGTGCGGCAGAGCCGCAGAAGAAAGAGGAGTCCCAAAAATCCAGACCTTCCTGGATAACCCCGTAAAACATCTCGTTTTCCCCCGGCATTTTACCGTAGGTCTGGAGGTTTTTTTCCACCGGGTCAGGGTTGATAAAAAAGTGGGGGCTTTGCACCAAAAACATCTTGGGATCATTGATCATAATACCGACCATGCGCTCAAGAATATCTCGGGTCGGTACGTGGTCGGCATCCAGAATCAGAATGTGTTCGCCGTTGGTTTTTTCCAGGGCCGCGTTAATATTACCGGCCTTGGCATGGTTGTTCTTTTCCCGGGTCAGGTAGGTCGCGCCGATACGCTCGCACATGGCCTTCAGAGTGTCGTAACGTTCCTGGGAGCTGCTAGCACGCTCAGGGTCTTCAGAATTCCGGCGGCCGACGGTACCACCATCATCCAGCAAGCAAACGTTCAACTTGTCTGCGGGATATCTGACTTGCAAGGCAGCCAGCAGGGTAATTTCCAGCATTTCCTGGGGTTCGTTATAGCTGGGAATAAAAATATCGACGGATGGTATTTTATCCGGGTCGTCCGGCAGAGGAATATGCTCGCGTTTCCTGCCTTGTATATTTACAAAACTTCCCAGGAAGGAAATAATAATGCCGTATATCTCAGCCATAAACAGAATAAGCATACAAATAAAGCTGAGCAAATCGTAATAGGTGATTGTTTCTTGCTGGCGCCAGGCAAAATAGCGCATGGAAACAAAAAAAGCAGTAATAAGAATAAGAATCCGGAGCAATCGTTGCACTTCAATCGAGCCATTGTTTCTTATGACCCGGCTTTCAAAAAAGCGCAAGAGAATAACGACGCCCACCATGCTGTAGGCCAGGACCGCTTGAGACGCAACATCCACGCGCAGCTGGGAGATGTACAGGCTGAGGAGGATAACGAGCACCCCTCCTCCGCCCATCAACCAGCCTCGTGCACGATCCGACAAATCAATCTTCATGAAATCCCCGAATAATCGTTGACAGGCAGCTGCTGCCAGGCCAACGAGACAATATTTACATCATGACCATGCACTGTCATTTTTTTGTACACATATGAGTTAAAATAGATCAGAGACATGACAATTGCAAAGCAACAATAGACGAAATGGCCACATCCCCTGTTTTTTTATATATGCATTGACGAAGTACAATTTATCAGATTGGCATGTAATCACAAATATTCATGACGCCACCCTGGCTATCTGCATTCGTAACCCTGTGTTTTATCACAGCCCACCAGGCAAACCGTGCCTGAACCACCGCTTTGCCTGACAGAATACCGCCCGGAACAACAACCAGCGCTGCCCTGTTACGGTAAAATCAGACTCACCATGCTGGCGTATTTGGACGGCACAGGAAAGCTCATGCCTTGTCCATATTCATGCAACAGCATTGAGAGCCAGCGACGTGATGTGATGATCCGTTCAAATGCAATGCGGGTACGGCCATCTTTTGTCTCCAGTCGATACCCTTCCAGGCAGATCCGTACGGATTCTGTTTCGCCTTCCAGTAACAGCGTCACCTGGATATTGCGCTGCTGTTTGTCCAGTTCGATATGCTCTACCGCTCCGGCACCGACCAGTTTTTTCTCGATCAGGGCCGTTAGTCCCTTGTTAATCATGCTGCCCAACACGCTGATACCACTCTGCTGAAAAACGCCCATCATACCTGATGCTGCCACGATTGGCAGATGCCTGATGACGTTATTCAACCTCTGTAAATGCTACTTCCGACCAACCTCCAGCCCGGATAATCCTGCAGCCATCACAACCTCATGGCTCGCTACCGGGTTTGAAAACCCTGGTTTCCCAGTGCGCAGTCTTTGACAACTGTCAACTTCAAACGAAAATTTCAAGTGCACAGCCAACACGACAGAAACATTTGTCTCGTTTAGATGTATAATTTCAGCAATTAACATCCAATGCCGGAGTTTCCCAGAACGAACCGTGCACCATGCTGTCAGCTCTAATACAACGTTTGATAGCTGGGTGCAACTGGTGTTTATACCCACTGGCTTGAGCGAGTGGTAACAATATACATTAGTAGCAGTCCTTGAGAGGACAGTTGTACGGATTCCGCAGTCTGTGTATAAAGCCCCGGCTCTGCATCAACTTACCCGACCACCTGTCTAACTGTAATATCTATATGGTTTTGGGGCGGCAGGCCAAAAGCCTGGGAGTTGATCGCAACAGGAATACCGGCATTCCCGGATTCCTGATAAAACGACTTTCTGATCAAAAGGCGAAATCGTAATGACTACACAACAGGTCGATGTACTCCTGGTTGGCGGAGGAGTGATGAGTGCGACCCTGGGTACGCTGCTAAGCAAGCTCGATCCAACGCTCAAACTCATGATGGTAGAACGTTTGGATCATGTCGCTCATGAGAGTACCGATGGATGGAACAACGCAGGTACCGGTCACGCTGGTTACTGTGAACTCAACTACACCGCAGAAGATGCCAACGGTAATGTGAGCATCGATCGGGCATTAACCATCAATGCCAATTTCGAACTGTCGCTCCAGCTCTGGAGCTACCTGGTCGAAACGGGAGGTCTCCCACAACCCACGCAATTCATCAACACCACGCCCCACATCAGCTTTGTATGGGGTGAAAAAAACGTTGCATTCCTGCGTCAGCGTGCAGAAAAACTGTCCGCTCACCACTTGTTCAAAGACATGGAATACAGCGAAGACCCAGAAGTACTGAAGCAGTGGATACCACTGGTGATGAACGGCCGCGATGCCAATGAGAAAGTTGCGGCGACCCGTATTGCCTACGGTTCTGACGTTGATTTCGGCTCCCTGACTCGCAACCTGGTTCAGCAGCTGGAGCAACAGGACAACTTCAATCTGCTAGTGAACCATGAAGTGGTTGATTTCGAACGTCACCAGCAAGAAAAACGCTGGACGGTGGCACTGCGAGACCGTCAGTCTGGCAAAACCAAAACCGTCAATACCGGTTTTGTTTTTCTTGGTGCCGGTGGTGGTTCCCTGCCACTGCTGCAGGCTTCAGGTATCGAAGAAGCAGAAGGTTATGGCGGCTTCCCGGTCAGTGGTCAATGGCTGGTCTGCAAAGACAAGAAAATTGTCTCGCAGCATCATGCCAAAGTGTATGGCAAAGCAGCCATCGGTGCTCCTCCGATGTCGGTTCCCCACCTGGATACCCGAATTATCAACGGTGAACCCGCCTTGTTGTTCGGTCCTTATGCCGGGTTCACTACCAAATTCCTGAAAGCTGGCTCCAAGCTCGACCTGATCAAATCCGTTAGTACCAACAATCTGTTTCCAATGATGTCGGTTGGTATCCATAACATGGATCTGACCAAGTACCTGATCAGTGAAGTGATGCAATCCCACGATAACCGGGTAGAAACATTACGCGGCTACTTCCCTGAGTGCCAATCCAGCGACTGGACACTCGCCCACGCCGGACAACGTGTGCAAGTCATCAAGAAAGACGCCAATGGCAAAGGAAAACTGGAGTTTGGTACCGAGCTGGTATCTGCTGCGGATGGCTCTCTGGCGGCCCTGCTGGGAGCATCTCCAGGTGCATCGGTTGCAGCTTATGCCATGCTGGAAGTTCTGGAAAAATGTTTTGCCGACAAAATGACCGGCGCCTGGCAGGACAGGTTAAAAACCATGATTCCATCCTATGGCCAGTCTCTGATCGAAGACAGCGAACTGCTGGAGCGTGTACGCCAACGCACATTAAGTACGCTTGAACTGAAGCCATAAATACAGCATCAGCATCATCACGTCACAAAAAAGCCCCTCGCCTGAAGGGGCTTTTTTTGTGACTCTCCCCTTTTCTACTCCCTCTTCATACCCGATGGACCATATTGCAATAACAGGCAATGGAATCTGCACAACCACCGCATCAAACCACCAGGCTAAAAACTCCAGTAAACCGCCCTTTTATTCACAACCACTTATCTTTTATTTACAGCCGCTTGTCTTCTTTTTAAGCATTTTCCACGTTATCCCTAAAAACAAGCCTCAGCCAGGATCGACATAAGATAAATAAACAAAGTGACAGTTCTAACAAAACCTACACCCAACCCAACATTTTAGGACCAGATAAAACAAATCCTTGAATTACTGTCACCAGAATAATCACCGCTCGTCATGCCTGCCCTGGATATAGGGTCAACTTGTGTCATCAAGCCCACGAACAATACCTATCTTTATATTTGGGAGTGAGTTTGCCAGCCATACAGAGACATGGCATATTCGCCGCCATCAGCCACCTACGGCTGGAGTGAATGGTTTGAAAAGGAGTATGAACCATGATTATGTCTTCACATGCCCTCCCGGCTACATACACGTCTGGCCACCATTCATCAGGCTTCACCCTGATTGAGTTGATGATCACCCTTGCTGTATTTGCCATCGTTATGTTCGCCGCGGTGCCATCCCTCACCAGCTTTATGAGCCGCTCAGAACTGACAGCCGAGACCAATCGGTTTATGGGAGCTCTGGTTCTTGCCCGCACTGAAGCGGTCAAACGTAATACCCATGTCGCACTATGCCCCAGTAACGACCAGACCAGTTGTAACTCCACCTCCTGGAGCGATGGCTGGATCACCTTCCAGGATACCAATGGCGACGGTACGCTGGCGTCAGACAATAGCGAAGAAATCATCAAATACGCCGACGCGGCTTCCAACGTCAAGATTTATCCGGATACAAGCTTCAGCAAGGTCATTCGCTACAAGGCTGATGGGAATATCAACAATACCCCCGGCGAGATTGTTATTTGTTCCGAGCAAGCACCTGCCGAAGTCAATGCCCGCGAAATCGAAATATCCTCCGGTGGCCGCCCCAGTATTACTGCCACCAAAAAAACCAACTGCTGATGGAGACAGGTATGTTTTCAACACTGCATTCCGTCGAACCCGTACCTTACCGACAGTCCGGCTTTGGACTGATTGAAGTACTGGTATCTATCGTGATTGTGTCCATTGGCCTGCTCGGACTGGCCGGACTACAAACCCGGGCCTTACAAGAAAACAACGCTGCCTATCTGCGTTCCCAAGCCGGCATTCTGGTCTACGACATGTTCGAGCGCCTGCGTTCAAACAGCCAGGGAGCGGCCAGTGACAACTACAACACCGCAACAACCAGCACGACCGATGACACCCTGGCGGCTACAGACCTGCTGGACTGGAAAAGTGAAATCAGCCGTACCTTGCCCAATGGAGCCGGGGTTGTTTCTTGCACCACTGACAGCACGGTAGCGACCACGACCTGCAACGTCAGTATCAGCTGGGATGACGTTTCGGTCATCAGCGATAACAGCGGTGACGATGACGACAAAGACGATGGCCGCACACTCACCATCAATATGGTCGCAGTATTATGAGATTTGAAACGGTAACAGTCGGAAAAACACACGGCTTTTCTCTTGTTGAGCTGATGATTGTCCTGGTATTGGACGCAGTCATAATCGCTGGGGTTTTTTCAGTATTCCAGAGTAATCAGGCGGTCTACCGGACCAACGATGCCATGTCGCGCTTACAAGAGAATGTCCGCATTTCCTACGACTACTTGTCCAGGGAAATCCGCATGGCGGGTTCAGGTTATTCCTGTCTCAGCAGTATCGATGCGGTCAACAACGTATTGAACAATGCCACTGATTTTGACCAACAGTTCGACACTATTGTCCGGGGTTATGACAACACCGAAGACAACCTCCCAAGCGAATTTTCGAGCAAGGTCAAAGATGGAACCGACGTACTGGTAGTACGAGGCTCCTACGGTACAGGTGCCAAACTGGAAAGTGCCATGGACAGTAGCACTGCAGTCCTCAGCACCACTGTCATGGACCCAACTCCTTTTGGTACCGGGGATATTGTCGTTATTACCGACTGCCGAACCGCATCGATTTTCCAGGTCACCAGTTATACCGACAGTACCGGCGAAACCGTACATGATGCCGGTGGCAGTACAACACCAGGCAATGCAACCAGTAGCTTCCCTTATGCTTATCCGGTCGGCTCATCGGTCATCAAGGTCCGTACCACCAGTTATTACGTCGGCACCAACGAAGACGGTAACAGCGCCCTGTTTGTACGCAATACAGATGAAGGCAGCGCGGAAACCTATGAAATCGTCGAAGGGATTGCTGATATGCAACTGGAATATGCCGTAGACACCAATAGTGACGGATATCCGGACGATTATAAAACCGCCGCCGATATCTCAACCAGCCAATGGGATCAGGTTATCAGTGTACGGGTCAGCCTGTTAGCAGAAAGTCTGGAAGATAACGTCACCGAAACGCCAACACCGTATCAGTTTTACCAGCGCGATAAAGATGATCTCCTGGAAGACATAACGCCAACAGATCGAAAAATTCGCCGTAGCAGTAATTTTGTTGTCGCGATTCGCAGTCGCGTCAGTAATACATAAAGTCATTCATCTGACAGAGCAATAAAGGTATAGCAAGATGTTATTCCACAAGGCAGTGGCCCTTCGGCAGCAAACAGCAGCGATATCCCCCCGACCCCACCAATCCGGGTCCGCGCTTATTATCAGTATTGTTCTCCTGTTAATACTGACCATTACGGGTATTTCAGCGGTGCAATCCACCACATTGGAAATCCGTATGGCATCCAATAACGAAGACCGCAATCGGGCATTCCAGGCAGCAGAATATACCCTGACCCAGGCCAAGCAATACGTCACCACACTGGTTGAGAACGGAGAAATCGACACAACGTTTGGTGTAAAAAACGGCCTGTATCAAACCCTCACCATTTCCGATGACGGTGCAGGCAGCGCCGATTGTGATACCTCCACCCCTTGGCTGACTCAAAGTGCCCAGTGGGATGACGATGATTCGGTCAGCCTGTATGAATATGACAGCAGCACAAAAACAGCACTGTCTGCCCTGAATTTATCCCAATCACCACGTTTTATGATCGGCTTCGACAACGATACCGATACATCCAGCCCTTGCTACTCCAGCACCGATGCCGAGGGTTACTCCAACAGCATAGGCAGTACTGGGGCTGCTTATCAGGCTGACCGTTTTACCATCACTGTTGCAGGCTACGGTTCTCAACCATCCACTCGTGTGCGGTTACAAGCCGTTTACAGCATCCTGCACTAGGAGCCTTACCGATGAAATCACTCCAATATCTTGCTCATTTGTGTGTACTTGCTTCTTTTACTCATCAGTCACTGGCCGGAGCCTGCTATCCGACGACCTCAACCTCCGTCGGAGGCGCTGCCTTTTCTGTGCTGGAAGATGGCACCATCAGCATTGGCTCAGAGGGAGATTCTAAAACCTGTCAGGTCACCTTTTCAGGCAGTTCCAATGTTAACGTTGTCAGCGACGATCTTTACCAGGCAGATCCGAGTAAAACGGATTGTGGCCTGACTGCCAGCGATACAACACTGGATCATCTGACCCTGCCCACTTTTTTAACCACCAGTAGTTCTTCTATTTTCAGATACAAAAATAGTGGTGATACCTTTCAATACCCGAGCAACTGGTATCGTCTTGATAACAGCAAAACCCAGTTTTGCGTCAATGGTACTTCGCCTTGCACCACAGATATTGGTTATAACACCCCAGACGATGAGGTAGCCAGTTATCTCCTTAGCATTCAAAACAGCGGCAGTACCTATACCGCTGTATTTGATAACCGACAGGGTAGTGAATGGCAGGAAATAGAAGGAGGTACTGGTAGCCAGGGAGAAATTTATTTTAACTATGCCGTCACAACACCCGAGACTCCTTACCGTATCAACTACCTGAATATATCCAACACTGATGTTATCTATTTTGAACCTGGTAGCTACTATATTAACAAAATGTACTTGGCCGACCGAGTAACCATCGAGGTCGCCATGACAGAAGAGGATGGCAGTGCAGCAGGTGATGGCAGCGGCGTTGTAAAACTGTACTTGTATGATGGCACATCCATCATAGGTAACGGCGCTTGTATCAATGTCGCCGGTTGTGAACCTGGTAATCCAGATGAGCGTGATGATATACAATACCCAGAGCGCCTATATATATCCGTATACACCGGTGATTTTACAATTAATGACCAGGCTCAGGTTGCTGCGGGTATCTATGTTGATGACGGCACTCTTGAAATAAAAGCCAACTCTGGAACCTATTTTGTCGGAGAAGCCTTGGCATCCGATATCCAGGTAGGAAACAATTCGGGCGTGGAATATGCCTACCAAAATACCGGTATGTTTACGGAACTGTATATTGATTCGGCAGCTGAATCGGTAACACCAAATGACGGCATCTACAGTCTCGCATCTCCTGCAGTCAACCCGTCCTCCAATATTGGTGATCTGTCGTATATTCCTTATCAGACCGATGATACAACCGATGTCTCCTCGACAGACAGCCTGACAATGGACACAACATCAGACTATTACGGTACCGGTATTACCGGCCACCTGATGGCCTTTCCACTTACTTCCAGTGGCACCAGCAGCACCGCAAGCTGGGATGCCAACGACCAAATGACCACCGACCTGCGTGAAGAACGTCTCTGGTCAACGGATGCTTCTGGCAACCTGGTGAAATTTGCCAACCTGGACGATGCTGCCTTTGGGACTCTGTCGGATTTGGCCACAGAAACAATCATAAATTACACCATCACCCCCAATTATGCAGATGGCGATTATCTGGGCGACCGGGATTCAAGTTCATGGATCGGAGCCCCCTATACTACTCAGCCTGTGATACTCGGTGATCTGGTTATTTTTCATACCGATGATGGTTTTGTCTACGCCATTGACAGTAGTAGCGGCGAACTCCAGTGGGGCTTTATGCCTCGACCTCTGGTTTCCTACCTGGATGATTACAGCAGTTTTTACACCCAGCACTATATGGAAGGTCAAATTGCCACGATTGGTGATGATATCGTGGTTGGGTCAGCCAAAGGTGGAGCCCTTCACTATGCCCTCAAGCTGAGCTCCAGTGGCGGGCTCAGCAGCGTACTCTGGGTTGAAGAAAGCGGCGGCGACAACCCTCACCGCCCCATCACATTTACCAATAATGATAAACAATATGCCCTCTATGTCACCAACAGTACCGACATAGTCGTGCAAGAGCTGACTTCAGGCGCCTCTCAAAAAGTGTATGACGTATCATCCAAAACCAGCCAGATCACCTCTATGCCTCTGGCTTACCAGTACTACAGCAGTGATGGCAGCAGCAACAAACAAAATATTGAAGTCTCGTTTGGTGATAACGAAGGTAATGTCTACAGCGCTTTGGTCGTTAATAATGGCTCACTGAAAAACAGCCCATCCTGGTCCAAGGTAGGTAACGTGGGCACCTCATCCACGGTGGCAAAAAGTGTGCTCTGGTTACAATCTGCCACGTTAGCCGGAGATGATTATCTGGTGGCCCAAACCACAGAACGTATGAAAGTCTTCCGCTTGCCCGCCGCAGAAAACAGCTGGCAATCCGACTGGATCAGCATGGTAGGTGAGTCTGGCTACTGGAATGACAGCGGTGCCAGCTACACCAAGGAAACCGATCACAGCAACAACTATGAGCATATCCAGCTACTGGAAGACGACGTTACCATTACCGACCAGGTTGAAATTGCAGCCAGTGTGATTTTCCTCCCTCTGCAACGGGATACCGAAGAGAGCTGTGATGCTTATTACTACTTGTATGATCTCGACACTGGCCTGTTTCCGAGCAATGTATTGCATAACGATGCCACCGTGGATGGTAGCAATGTCAATATAGGAACAGGGAAGGCATACACACCGACTGTTGTGGTGATTGGCGATACCATCACATTACAGGGGCACAGTAGCGAAAACACCACTACCGATCTGGGGATAGACAATGCATTTACATTCACCACTGGTAACCAAGGCTGGTCTGGCTGGAGGGAGCTGCTTGATGAATAACGCCCAATACGCCGCTAGCCGCGGCGTTACTCTGATCGAACTAATGGTCACCATAACGATTATTGGTATTTTGTTTGTTGTTGGTATTCCCAGCTACAACAACTATGTCGTCAAAACCAACCGTAACGCGGCGGCTTCCTGCTTACTGGAAGTATCCCAGTCGCTGGAAAAACGTTATGCCGCAGCAACGGCCTATACGGGTGATACACCAAGCAACAGCTGTATCAGTGGTGTCAGCGACAGTTACACCATCAGCTCTAGTCTTGAAACCCATGCTTTCACGCTCAAGGCAACACCAACCGCCAATCAGGAAGACTGGGCCTGTGGCATCCTGACCTACAACCAGGCAGGCAACAAAGGCCTGGAAGCCCATAACGGAGTAACCGGTACGACTGACCTCTGCTGGTAATTGCGATGCACAAAAAACGGCGCCGAAGCGCCGTTTTTTGTGGGTACTCAACCGAGCAACATCATACTGACCGGTTATGCACCAAAGTAGCTGATCATCACACCAGCAGCCACCGCCGAGCCGATCACACCAGCAACGTTCGGACCCATGGCATGCATCAACAGAAAGTTCTGGGGATTAGCTTCCAGTCCTACCTTGTTGGAGACTCGCGCCGCCATCGGTACTGCTGATACCCCTGCAGAACCAATCAGTGGATTGATTGGATCCTTGGATACCTTGTTCATGATTTTGGCCATCACAACACCGGTAGCGGTACCAACACAGAATGCCAGCATGCCCAATACCAGAATGCTCAGGGTATCCAGATTCAGGAACTTGTCTGCACTCATCTTTGAGCCGACACCCAACCCCAAAAAGATAGTCACCACGTTGATCAAGGCATTCTGGGCAGTATCACTGAGACGATCCACCACACCAGACTCCTTCATCAGATTACCGAAGCAGAACATACCCAGTAAGGGAGCAGCAGAAGGAAGCAACAAGGCAACCAGAACCAACAAGGTAATCGGGAAGATAATCTTCTCGGCCTTGCTGACCGTGCGTAATTGCACCATCTGGATTTTACGCTCTTCCACTGAGGTCAGTGCCTTCATGATCGGTGGCTGGATCATCGGAACCAGAGCCATATAAGAATACGCTGCCACGGCAATCGCACCCAACAACTCAGGCGCCAGCTTCGATGCAATAAAGATCGAGGTTGGCCCATCCGCACCACCAATAATACCGATCGCAGAGGCCTGCTGCATGGTGAAGTCCATCACCCCGATATCCGTAAAGAAGGCAGCCCCAAACAGGGTACCAAAAATACCAAACTGGGCCGCAGCACCAAGCAACAGGGTTTTCGGGTTAGCCAGCAACGGACCAAAATCCGTCATTGCCCCGACACCCATAAAGATCAGTAGCGGAAACAGCCCGGTTTCAATACCGGCATGGTAGATGTAGTACAACAGACCTGCCGGAGCATCCAGGTGACCATGCGCATCAAATACCGGCGGCGCATAAAAACCAGCCCCGGGAATATTGACAAAAATGGTCCCCACCGCGATTGGTAGCAGTAGTAATGGCTCAAACTGAAACTTTGGATGTATGGCCAAAAACAGCAGCAAGCAACCAATCAGGATCATGGCACCCTGGCCAAGCTCCATCTGATACAAGCCGCTGTCATGCCACAGGTTAATCAAGCTTTCCATTCAGGCACTCCTTACGCGAGGTTGTACAGAGTGTCGCCCACTTTCACTGACACACCTTCTTTGGCTGAAACACCGGTCACCGTACCTGCTCGAGGAGCACGCACTTCGGTTTCCATCTTCATGGCTTCCAGAATCACGACAACATCGCCTTCTTCCACCTGATCGCCAGTATCAACCAACACCTTCCAGACATTGCCAGACAAAGGCGCACAGACAGGATCACCGTCACCGGATGCCGCAACCTCACCCGCTGTTGATGCAGCACCACCCATACTCAGCGGCGCTCCATTAACAGCGGCCAGATGCGTAACATCGCCACCATCATCCACTTTCACCACATAATCGTTACCATCAACGGAAATGGTGAAGGTATCTTCTGCATCACCTTTTGGAACCGGTTCAAATGCATCCGGATTGCCACGATTTTCGAGGAATTTCGGCGCAATCTGAGGGAACATGGCATAAGTCAGCGCGTCATCAATCTTGTCAGCTGCCAAGGTAATACCCTTGTCAGCGGCCAGCTTGTCGACGTTGGCGATCACCTTGTCCATCTCGTTTTCAATCAGGTCTGCAGGGCGACAGGTAATCACTTCCTTGCCATCCAGTACCTTGGCCTGCAACTCGGCATTCATCGGTGCCGGAGCTGCACCATATTCCCCTTTCAGAATACCTTGGGTTTCTTTTGAAATGGACTTGTACCGCTCACCCGTCAGTACATTCAAAACCGCCTGCGTCCCGACAATCTGGGATGTCGGTGTTACCAGAGGAATAAAGCCCAAATCCTCACGCACTCGTGGAATTTCGGCCAATACCTCGTCAAACTTGTCCGCAGCACCCTGTTCGCGCAACTGGTTTTCCATATTGGTCAGCATGCCACCGGGCACCTGAGCAACCAGAATCCGGCTGTCGGTGCCTTTGAGAGCGCCTTCGAACCTGGCGTATTTTTTACGCACAGCACGAAAGTACGCGGCAATTTCTTCCAGCAACAACAGGTCGATACCGGTATCACGCTCAGTGCCAGCCAATGCCGCTACAACGGATTCTGTCGCCGTATGACCATAGGTCATGGACATGGAAGAGATGGCGGTATCCACGCGGTCAATACCGGCTTCCACGGCTTTCAGAATCGTCATATCCGACAAACCGGAGGTTGCATGGGCATGCAGCTGAACTTCCAGATCCGTCTGGGCTTTCAGCTTGCTCACCAATTCAAAGGCAGTATAGGGCGTCAGTACCCCGGCCATATCCTTGATCGCAATGGAATCGGCACCCATGTCTTCGATTTGCTTGGCAAGACTGACCCATGATTCCATGGTGTGGACGGGGCTGGTTGTATAGGACAAGGTCCCCTGCGCATGTTTGCCTTGCTTTTTGACTGCCTTGAGAGCGGTTTCCAGGTTACGTGGATCGTTCATCGCGTCAAAGACGCGGAACACATCCACTCCGTTGGTCGCTGCCCGCTCAACAAATTTTTCGACCACATCATCAGCGTAGTGGCGATAGCCCAGCAGGTTTTGCCCCCGTAGCAGCATTTGATGCGGCGTTTTGGGCATGGCTTTCTTGAATTCGCGAATGCGATCCCAGGGGTCTTCTCCCAGAAAACGAATACAAGAGTCAAATGTTGCACCCCCCCAGGATTCCAGCGACCAGTAACCGACCTGATCGAGTTTTTCAGCAATCGGCAGCATATCGTCGATACGCATGCGAGTCGCCAGAATGGATTGGTGCGCGTCGCGTAACACGACGTCGGTGATTCCGAGTTTTTTAGAATCGGTCATGGATGATGGCCTTTTCTTCCGATAACGTTGTTAACGTTTTGGTTATTATGATTCGTGCACTACTTTTGGCGTGCACGATGTTCCTTGACCGCTGCTGACAGTACTTTCAGCAATTGCGGATCCACTCCCTGAGACTGGGGTCGTTTTTTTGCCGGTGTCGGCACAACCACTTCCTCGGGAGCATATTTATTTACCAGCTTGGACATGAATCCGGTAACAAATACCAGCATTGTCAAAAAGACAAATACCGTACCCATACCAAAAAACATCAATTCCAAACCTTGCGTGACGAGTCCTGGCTCAGACATGCAAGCGGCTCCTATTTAGTAATAATTTTTACGGACAGCGACGTGTTTTCCCATAAATTCTCACCAGAATAACCCGTGTTTATAGTGGGAATAACCGAATAAGACTACTTTAAAAGGACTAACGCTTTCAACTGCGCCAGATTGCGCAAAACGGCAGACAACCTCCAAATTAAGGCTCCAAGCTACTGATATCAGTAGTATTTCTGAAATCTATATCGACTATAGCCTGTACAAATAGTCAAATTGACACATTCCACCGTGATATACGGCCAAAGTAGAGGGCAAAAAACTTGACGCTAACACCAGACAATGATCAATTCGCGTCCAATTTCTAGCCAATGCCCTTCCTCTCCAGCGAGTTCCGCCATGTTGCCATTTGACCCCGACAGTTCCCTTTATATTGCGTTAGCACCCATGGAGGGATTAATGGATTTCCATTTACGGGAAATATTAACGGCCGTAGGAGGCATTGATCACTGCGTAACGGAATTTATTCGCGTTAGCCAAACGGTATTACCCAATCGAGTCTTTTTGAAATATTGTCCGGAACTGGCCCAGGGTGGAAAAACACTGGCAGGTACACCGGTACATATTCAACTATTGGGTAGTGACCCTGAGTTGATGGCCGCCAATGCGGCACGGGTCGCTGCACTTGGAGCACCCGCTATTGACCTTAACTTTGGCTGTCCAGCCAAAACTGTCAACCGCAGTCAGGGAGGTGCCGTGTTGCTGCAGTATACTGAACGCCTGTATGCCATCACCCGGGCCGTACGCGACGCAGTACCGGATCATATCCCCGTCAGTGCCAAGATGCGCCTGGGTTATACCGACAAGACCCTGGCCGTTGACAATGCCCAGGCATTGGCCTCAGCCGGTATCCAATGGCTCACCGTTCATGCCCGCACCAAAACCGAAGGCTACAAGCCACCTGCGTGGTGGCAATGGATTGCGGAGATCAAGCAAGCCCTCGACATTCCAGTATTAGCCAATGGCGAGATCTGGACACCCGACCAGGCACAAGCCTGCCAACAACAGAGCCAGTCACGGCTATTAATGATTGGTCGAGGTCTGGTCGCAAAGCCGGATCTGGGCCTGCAAATCAGGGCACAACAACAGGGAATTCCCTATCAGGCAATGAAGTGGCAAGACTATCTGACGCTGTGCTATCAGCTGGCAGCACGACTTGAACATCTGGAAGACAAGCAACTCACCGACCGAATGAAACAGTGGCTACATTATTATTCACTGCAATCAGCCGAAATGAGCGCTGTTTTTCAAGCCGTCAGACGTCATCGTAGCCGCCGTGATTTTTTTGCCGCGATGGCATCCTGGCAGCCGGCCTGATTCTGATAGTGCCCAGGTATTGCTCCGATACAAACAATCAAATGCTCAGCCAGGCGGCAGAATGGTTATGATGGTGGTACAGAAATGATCAGACACTCAGGTATTGATGGCAAAAGCTGCTGCAGACCAGATAAGCTTTCACCTGAAGCAGGTCATGTACTCAATAGTTGAACCAATTTGGTAGCTTGATCAATATTTTGAACGGGTCACTCTGTCATACTCATGATTATTGAGCTGTCAGTCAGGCAACAATGACTGTAACTGAACTTGTTGTACCCACTTATTTTACCGTTTGCACCAGGGAGAACATTATGAGCATCAATATTGGCATCAGTGACAGCGATCGTCAGGCCATTTCAGAAGGTTTGGGACGATTACTGGCTGACACGTACACTCTGTACTTGACCACTCACAACTTTCACTGGAATGTCACCGGGCCAATGTTCAACAGCCTGCATGTGATGTTCATGACGCAATACACCGAACTCTGGAATGCCGTTGATCCTATCGCGGAGCGTATCCGCTCTCTCGGGCATGCGGCTCCGGGGTCTTATGCCCAGTTTGCCGAACTGGCCTCACTGCCGGACGCTCCGGCTGTTCCACCCAAAGCGATGGAGATGGTAGCCATTCTGGCTCAGGGTCATGAATCTGCTGCCCGTACCGCCAGAAGCCTGTATGAACTGGTTGGTGCCGCCAACGATGAGCCAACAGCTGATCTGTTAACCCAACGTCTGACCGTGCATGAACAAACTGCCTGGATGTTACGTTCACTGCTGGAAGACTGATGCTCTGATCAGGTGTTTCAAACGATACGGCCTGCTGGTGTGTACCGGCAGGCCACTTTCCAGACAACAAACACATCGGTATACCAATCAAAACATTGTCATTTTTAATCCAGAGTCACAATTGTCACGTAATACCTACCAAACAACACCCCCTGCTTATTTCAACTTGAAAAACAAGTTGTTTGTGGAAATTATTTGTTACTTTATCCATTCTAAAAGTTCTTTTATGATCCCGGCTTCGGATTTAGTCTTGCGGTCTGTAAGACGATTTATCGACGCAACTATTGATTTGTCAGCAGCGCGGGCCACTGCCTGACAAGCGCCAGCGGAGTCTGGTGGCCTCAATACTGATAATAAGATCAAAGGAATGCTATCAGGAGAAAGCGTTAAGTAGTCGTTTCGAGTGTCGCCGTTCCTATACAGACCCCAAAAGCTTCCACATAGAGAAGCATCTCAACAGAAAACCTGCACTCGAATCCGAGTGCGGGCAGCCAGGTAGCGCAGACACCTAGGAGTTTTATATATGAGCGATGCGGACATCGTGTTTCAAAGCTACGGCCGTAGCTGCAACAACATTATCTTCTTTGAAGACTTTTATGACATATTCATTGGCAAGTCACACGACATTCGGGAGATCTTCAAAAACACCAACATGGAAGCCCAACGCGCCTTGCTGCGTAGTGGCATCTTGTGGCTGGTGATGCATTCCCGTGGCATGTCAGACACCAAAATCCGGGCGCTGGGAAAGAGCCACAGCCGTGCCGAAATGAATATCAACCCGATGTATTACAGCCTCTGGCTGGATGCCTTGATGGAAACCCTGGCTCGTCATGACCCTCAGTTTTCACCAGAGCTGGAAGCAACCTGGCGTCGTACTCTCAAACCCAGTATTGATATGATCAAGAGCATGTACTAATCAAAAACGTGTCTGATATATCTTATTGATCCAACTGTTAGTCTTGACCTCCTCACAGGTTTAAAAGCAGTCTTTAGGGGACATCTATTTAATCCGGTGCTCACTCTGGGCTACCGGATGGTTTCGAATCACGAAGCCGACTTGCAGGCCTGACGGGTCAAGTCAAAAGTCGGCGACACCGAGTCGAGATCATCCGGCAGCCCCCGAAGGGCGCGGGTTGCCGCCATCCAGTGCGGTGTTGACGAATTTGAAAAGGACTCGTCATTTCGCTGCATTCGTCGCCTTGCTCTGAACAACGGCAACACTCGCGCAGAGCCGTGCAGGATTAAATAGATGTCCCCTTTAGGCTGTTATATCACTCTGTGAAGGAGGTTTTGCATGAACGGACCAGCCGAACAACGTCATACCCCAAGAGTCGACGTATCATCCAGCGTCAGCGTTTTTCAACAAAACGACCTGTCTTATCTTGGCTTACTGCTGAACTGCTCTGATAACGGGTTGATGATCTCAACCTACGAACCCATTCCCCCCGGTACCGAACTGAGCTTGGAGCTTGTCGATATCCGGCCAGACCTCGATCTACACCGCACCGGCTTTTGCCAGGCTGAAGTTGTCTGGAGCAGGCCTCTCACACCCAGTCTGTACCGCGCCGGATGTCGGATAAAAGCCCCTTGTACCACCCTGGACAATATGATCAGAAGCTATCAAACCACTACTTCCAAACCAATGGGATCATAAACCCGTCACTCGTCAGGGCAACTTGCCAAGCCACCGACAATAAGCTTAGGCACTTGTTCTGACGATACGATGACATCGTCAAAGTAACCAGCCTCCGATCGTTGCCACGGCAATCCCCACCATCCAGACAGACATGCTACGAAAATGCAGCCGTTGCCATTCGTCCACTTCTGCAGCTGCCGCAGCACAATCCGCTGCGGCGCTGTGCCAGCAACGCTTCCCATCATGACTGAAAGACAACGCTGCGCTCGCCACATCCGCCAGCACTTGCTGACTGTCGATAGCCGTTTTCCACAACAGTTGTCGCCATACCGGTAATGCCACGGTCATATTACCGGCCAGACAATACGTTAGTCCCAGCAACCGGGCAGGCGCCCACTCCAGCCAATGCAAGCACCAGCGCGCAATACAAGCAGTCTGCCCCTCTGATTCCTCACCTTGCTGACAATCCGCTGCCGTCGTTTGAGGTACGTCATCCTCCGCCATGAGTGCGGCGGCTTCCTGGGCACGAACAAAATGCAGTGTCAGCCAGGCCAGCACCACGCCTCCTACATCGGCGAACATGTACCAGAAAACCATCAGAAAAAAATACTCGAACCAACGGTATTGCACAGTATGCAACACCTGGGCATTCAGACTTTCTGCATCCGCTGATAAACCGACCCCAGGCACGGAAACCGTTTCTTCCGCACAGAGAAACGCACCCTGCACATCACCATGAGCCAGATGTTCGCGGTAGCGTTTCAGGCCACCGCCAACATTGGCCTGAAACAAGACCAGTAATAACAAGCCGATTTCTGCAATCGCTGCCAGCAACCCCCAGGCAAACGACTCCAGCCAGATAAACAACAAGGTCACCAGAATACTGGGCAGAATGACCAATAGCAGAAACCGCGTGCGAGCACCCTGACGTTCAAACCCCGCCCAACGTTGCCACAGCCCCAACCAGCGACCATACAGGTCTCCCTGCCCCCAGCGACGAGCCCGAGGCAACTGTTGCTGCAGCAACAGCGCAATAAACAAAATCAGAAATTTCATAAGACATACTCATCTGGTTTCAGGGAATTCAGGTAGCGCGGCCAGTCAAATGCCGCACCCGGGTCCGTCTTGCGACCTGGTGCAATCTCGTTATGACCTGCTATACGGTTGCCAATCATGGGGTAATAGCGACGCAGAGCCATCGTTACCTGCGCCAGTACCTGATATTGCATATCAGAGTACGGTGTGTCATCACAGCCTTCCAGCTCGATACCAACAGAATAATCATTACAGTCTGGTCGACCTTTGTAACATGAAGCGCCAGCGTGCCAGGCACGGTCATTACCATTCACAAACTGGTAAAGCGTACCGTCCCGCTCGATCAGAAAATGACTGGAGACCTTCAAATCGGCAATGCCCGCAAAATAGGGATGCTCATCCGCAGCCAGCTGATTAGTGAAAAATCGCGGCACACACCCCGTGCCAAACTGACCTGGAGGCAAACTGATGTTATGAATCACCAGCAAAGACACAACCGCCTCTGGCGGACGCGGGCCAAAGTTGGGGGATGGCACCCAAAGCGCATCGGGCAAACGCCCGTCTTGTACATCCAGAATCAACGGTTTTCCCCGCTTTTTATGTTTATTCAGCGTTTATAATACACCGTATCTGTTATACAACCCCGTTAGACAGAGTCAGCATTCTTGCAGATACCCTTGCCAGCGTCGTGGCTGGCACTGTTGCAGCCAGAACTGCTGCTGGTCCCGGTGTTGCGAGTCGCCATGCACCAACGCCGCGTTCCGTGTAATATTCACCGCCACCGTGACCTGCCATCATGACCCGCGACCCAGAGACGACCCGGTCGCCCGGAGGGGCACAACACCTTGTATCTGTTATCCGTCCTACAATTCGTATCAAGAGCCATACCATGAACCTGAGCCTACACGCTGCCGATATTGCCACCGCCGTTGCCACCGCCCTCGCCGAAGATGTCGGCAGTGGGGATATTACGGCCCGCCTGATCCCGGTACAGCAACGCTCCCACGCCCGTATTATCAGCCGCGAACGAGCCATCATCGCCGGCAAAGCCTGGGTTGATGAAGTCTTCCGTCAACTGGATCCAAACGTTCAGGTTATCTGGCGTGTATCCGAAGGTGAATGGGTACGGCCTGATCAGGTACTGTTTGAATTGTCGGGATCATCCCGCAGCCTGTTGACCGGCGAGCGCTGTGCGCTGAATTTTCTGCAAACCCTGTCCGCTACCGCCACATTGTGTCGACAGTATGCCGATCGGGTCACGGGCACCCAGGTCAAATTGCTCGACACACGGAAAACCCTGCCCGGCTTGCGTATCGCACAGAAATACGCTGTCAGCGTCGGTGGCTGTTTTAACCACCGTACAGGCTTGTACGATGCCTTTCTGATCAAGGAAAATCATATAATGGCTTGCGGTGGTATTGCTCAGGCCGTTGCCGCAGCCCGTGACATTGCCCCGGGTAAACCCGTCGAGGTAGAAGTGGAATCCATGACCCAACTGGATGAAGCCATCAACGCCGATGCCGACATCATCATGCTGGATAATTTCACTCCTGCAGAAATGACCATCGCCGTACAACACGCCCGTGCTGCCACCACTCACCGTCCTGCTGGCCCGGTCAAACTGGAGGCGTCAGGCGGCATTACCGATGCCACCCTGCTGCCTTACGCACGCACCGGTGTCGATTATATTTCTATCGGTGCACTGACCAAGGATTGTAAAGCGATTGACTTATCCATGCGTATTACACTCTGACATGGCATTGGTCACAGACGGTTGATCACAAAAAATCTATAACGAATCTTTATATAAAGGGGACTTTTATGCATCTGACCTCATGGAATCGTTATCAGGCCTTTGCTGCCCACTTTGGCATTAGCCTGGTGTTGTTTTTTATTCTGGTGGCACTGGTATTTGGTGTCTGGTATCCCGGCATTCTCAGCGAAGCCGATCAAGGCTGGCATCAGGCACTGCTGATGATTGCCGGGGTTGATCTGGTACTGGGGCCGACACTGACCTTGCTGGTATTCAATCCAGCGAAAAAAAGTTTGAAGATGGATCTCAGTATCATTGCTGTGGTGCAACTGGCTGCACTGATTGCGGGCGTCTATACCGTCCACACAACCCGTCCGGTAGCGCTGTACGTTGCCTTCCCGCCGCAAGGTTATGAAATACTCTATGCCCAGACCCTGAACAGCGACACGTTAAAAGCCATTCAGACCAGTGATAACCAGGTATTTTATTATTTGCCCAACAGCGGTGGCTCGATCTTTGGCCCTGAAAATTACCAGCATCTGACGGCCGAAGAACTGCATCCCATCACCGATGGCGGTTTTATGGATTTTCTCCACAGCCGGGCACCGGCAGGCCTGTTCGAGTTTAACGACACCGTGAGACTGACCATCGGATTAACCGGCAACTGGCTGATCACCGATACCGAAGGCAAGGTGCTGGGCGTAAAATCCGGGCAGCAAATGCAAGAAGCGGCCACCGCAGAACGGGACCCTGTCAGCCCTGCGGTCAACCCGCCAGCGGAGCAGTAAATACGTCGTTGCTTACTGTACTTCCCCCGATAGGACTTCCCGATAAGTCTGGAGAGTAGCTTGGGCGTGAGCATGGAGTATGGGCCTGGAGTGCGGGATACTGTCGGCAATCGATATCACTCACCTCGTCCCCAGCCCCAGCCTTTTATGCTTCAGCGATAATCACCGCCCGCAACGGAGCGGGATACCCCTCAGCGGTTTTTGATATATCTTCCGGGTCCAGAAAATCCACCAGCGAGTTATAGCGCATCCAATCGGTCGTGCGCTGCTCATCCAGCGAGGTCCGGTTCAGATCCACCACGCGAGCATTACGGAAACCCGTACGCCGACACCACAACAACAAGGTCTCAACCGTTGGAATAAACCAGACATTCCGCATCATGGCGTAGCGATCTTCCGGCATCAGCACTTCCCCCTGAACACCATCAATCACCAGCGTTTCCAGCACCAGCTCACCACCGGGTTTTAATGCCCCGCGCAGCTCTTCCAGATGTTCAATCGGCGATTTGCGGTGATACAACACCCCCATCGAAAACACAGTATCAAAGGCTTTCAGGTTAGCAGGGACATCTTCCATTTTGAACGGCAACAGGTCTGCGCGGGGAGCCACGCCCTGTGCTGCGGCGACATAGCGCTTGATGGCCTGGAACTGCATCAGAAACAGCCGCGAAGGATCCACTCCCAGCACCCGGAACGCACCGGCACCCAGCATGCGCCAGAGGTGATAGCCCGAGCCGCAGCCAACATCCAGAACCGTACGCCCGGTCAGATCCGACAGGTGAGGCGCCAACCGTTGCCACTTCCAGTCGGAGCGCCATTCAGTATCAATATGGCTATCAACAATCCGAAACGGCCCTTTGCGCCACGGCATCAGCCCCCTCAGCCCGGCTTCAATCGCTTGCGCCTGTGTCGCAGTACAAGCAGCGCTGGTAATCGCCAGATCATCGGCATTGAGATCACAATCAAGCGCCGTCAGTGATGGCAACAAACGCAAGGCGTCCACCCAACGGGACTGATCGCCATGTTCCCGAGTAACCAGCAAATCCTGTAACTGACCGGGCAAGACATCGGCCCAGCGGCCCATCCGGCTGCCCTCCTCGCGCATCGCCTTCAGCACGTCATCAAACAGCGGCAACAGGGTCGCTGCGTCAGCAGCATCCAGATCAGCAAACAGAGGAGAAACATCAACGGGCATGAAGCAGACTCAAAAAAGAAGGGAACAAAAACCAACGTGCGTTAACGGTATTAGCGCACCGCCAGAAATGAAACAAAATTAAAACATTGATACCAGCGGGTTACCTGACGGAATCCAGCCGCCAACAGGCGCTGGCGGTGCACCTCTTCGCGTTCTGGAATCAGATAATTCTCAATCGCCGTACGTTTGCGTGCGATTTCCATTTCACTGTAGCCATTGGCGCGCTTGAAATCCCAGTGCAAGGCATCCTGCACCGGCTGTTCAGCCTCATCAAAGCAGATTTTTTCCGACAGGATCAGCGCCCCACCCGGCACAGTGGCTTCTGCAATACGGGTCAGCAAATCGAGACGCTGATCGAGGGCGATAAACTGCAACACATAATTCAGCGCCGTCACCGATGTTGTTTCCAGCGCCAATGAACAGATATCAGCCTGCAATAATTCCACCGCCGCCGAATCACCCGCCAGGGAGTGATCATCGAGAGCGATATAGTGAGCAGCGCGTTCCAGCATCGCCGCCGAGTTATCCACCCCGATAATCTGGCACCCCTGGGCACGGACCCCGTGACGCATCGCCAGTGTCACCGCACCCAGCGAGCACCCAAGGTCATACAGATGCGTATTATCCTGAGCGTAACGTCCGGCAATAATGCCAGACATGGCAACCGTCTCGGCATAGCCGGGGACGGAACGCTTGATCATATCGGGGAATATCCGTGCAACGGCGTCATCAAAACGGAAATCGGCACTGCGGGATTCACGAGTCTGGTAGAGGTCGTCACGCTCGTTCATACGGCTGTCTCTGGTCACTTATCAGGGCCAGTTCGTCTTGGCAGACGCTGGCAATCACAAATCGCCATGGTATCACAGCGACAACCGGGGCGGAGAAACCAGCCAATAATCAGCCGTTTATCAACAGGAGCAGGGACGCAACGGCACGGACAAAAAACCGGGGCAGCGGCCGCAGAAAAGCAGGATCAACGGCCGAGGACACAGCCAGGCCCTACGGTGGTGTTGCCAGTGATTCGTGTAATTCCGCTTCGGCATTGGCATCATCCACCAGGTTTTTGGCCAGGGCCTTTTTGACCCGCACCCCCTGCTTGCGGAAGCTGTCGGCCTGACTGAGCAAATTGCCCCGGCCAGATTTCAGCGAGTTCCAGGCCTCATCGTAACTCTTGTTTACCGTTGTCAGCTGGCTGCCGACTTTCTCGAATTTCTCGACCACCACCACCAGCTTGTCGTACAGTTTGCCAGCCTGATCGGCCAGTTTTTCCGTGCTCTGGTTACGTCGCTCAATCGCCCACAAACTGGCAACGGTACGTAACGTCGCCAGTAAGGTTGTTGGCGTTACCACCACGATTTTTTGTTCAAAGGCAGTATTAAACAGGCTTTCGTCGTGCTGAAAAGCCAGCATGAATGCGGGTTCAACCGGCATAAACAGAAACACAAAATCCGGCGAATTCAATCCGTTCAGATTCTGGTAAGCCTTGTCACTGAGGCTGCGAACGTGATTACGCACCGATTCGATATGCCGCTTCAATGCCGCGGCCTGCTCCAGCTCGGAGTCGGCATTGATATAATCGGTATAGGCATTCAGCGATACCTTGGAATCCACCACGATATGCTTGCCTTCCGGCAAGCGGATAATCACATCCGGCCGATAACGCTGGCCGCTGTCGTCCTGATGGCTTTCTTCACGGACATATTCAGCGCCCTTGCGCAACCCGGAGCGTTCAAGCACGGTTTCCAGCACCATCTCTCCCCAGTTGCCCTGGGTTTTGGTTTCACCCCGCAAGGCCGTCGTCAGTGCATGCGCTTCCGCTGACATATGCTGGTTGAGCTTGTGCAACTCCACAATCTGCGCCTGCAGAGAAGCCCGGTCACGGGTGTCACTGATGTGCACATCCTCGACTTTTTTGCGCAAGCCATCGAGCTGCTCCCGAAACGGTGTCAGCAAGCTGGTCAGCCCTTGCTGGCTCTGACGCGTAAACTGCTGCTGTTTCTGTTCGAAGATCTTTTGCGACAACTGTTCAAACTCCTGCAACAGCTGCTCCTTGTTCTGCTGCAGCAAGGCCAGTTTTTCATCGGCATGCTGTTGCTGCATTTTCCGCCCCTGACGCTCGCTGGCCAACTCTGTCTGGCATTCACTCAAACGCTGCTGCAAATCGGCCAAGCGGTTTTGCCACAATGACTGGGCCGCCTTGCGTTCACTTTCCAGCGCCTGCTTTTGCATCACCGCAGCATTACCACGCTCCTGCCAGCGAGCGGCTTCTGTGCGGGATGCATGCAATGCCACACCGGTTTCTTTCAGCTCGGTTTCCAGCAAGGAAATACGCTGTTCATACTGCTGTTGCATCAAGCTCGCCGCAGTTCTGGAGCGATGTCGCATGATCAGTGCCGTTACCAGCACACCGGAGATCAAACCAGACAGCGCCAACAAGACGTAACTGCCCACCATCTGGGACTCAAACGGAAACAACGCAGCCAGGGTCAATCGATCCATCAGAACATTCCTCTCAATCCGGCGCTGATGACATAGCTCTGCACATCATCAATATCTGCCCGGCCGTATTCCAGATTCAACGCCACAGGATACCCCTGCGACCCCGCCGACAAGGTCAATCCGGCTTGCCACATTGGCGTACAGCCCGATACCCGGTGAACCGCCTCCAGCCGTACAGCCCGGGTACGCAAACAGATGTTGCCATACCCCAGCCAGGGGCCAGACCCGGACCCGATCGGCAACATCGCCCGCACATCCCAACTGAATGCCACGCCGTGTTGTTGATAGACCGGATTCATGCTCTCGTCGTCCGGATCATCGTCATCCCCCATCCAAAGCCAGGCAGCCGCGCCAACCGACAGTATCGAATGCCAGCTGTAACCACCGCCTACCCGCAAAAAACGCCCTAACACCGCCCCCTGACCGTCATCATCCGGTTGGTCTTTATCATCAGGCCAATCGAATGCACTGATGCCATAGGCAGCATCCAGATAGGGATGCAATCCATCCTCAAACGCGTGGTTAGAAGCCGCCACCGGGATACTGGACCAGTCCGGTTGCGGCAAACGGATACTGACCTCAGCCAGGGTGGCTCCACTCAGCAGAACCAGACTGATCACCCATGCCATCCAATGCATACTGCGTCCCCCTGTTGCGGCCGATGCGGCGGTATATTCCGTGCGGTTTATGCCGGTTCGATCAGTTCAGCCAGAGAATGGATCAGCAGGTTGGGCTGACAGGTGGCAATATTTTCGCCGTGGTTATAGCCATAGGGTACCGCCACCGTGACACAACCGGCGGCTTTGCCAGCGTACATATCGTTGCGGGAATCTCCCACCATCATGGTTTGCTGTGGCTCGACTGCCATCAACTCACAGGCGTACAACAACTGCGCCGGATCGGGTTTGCGCTGCGGCAAGTCATCACCACACACCACAGCATCAAAGTACGGCTGCCAGCCGAGAGAATCCAGTATCACTTCGGTAAAAGCTCGGGGCTTGTTGGTCACCAGCGCCATACGAATCCCCAGTACCGCCAGGGTGGTCAGAGTCTTGGTAACGCCGGGATAAACGCCAGTGGCGTCATTCAGGTGAGCCAGATAAAACGGATCAAACAAGGCCTGGGCAGCAGCAACATCGGCGTCATCCAGTGCCAGAGCCTGCAGGTCATTCCCCTGGCACAAGGCCCGGCGTACCAGCATATCGACACCATTACCGACCCACTCTGCCACCAGTGTCTCCCCGGCGGGAGCCTGGCCCAGTTGCACCAGCATTTGATCAATCGCCGCCGCAAGATCCGGTACGCTATCGATCAAGGTGCCATCCAGATCAAACAGCAGCGCTTGCGGAACCGCTTTTTCACGGGCCGAAAAACAGGTTAATACCGGTTCACTCCAGATCGACATATCAGCAATACCTTTTGATGGATTTTAATCGTTGCGAGAAGGCGAAACAGCACTGGCCGCCAGCTGTGCACGCATCTGGTCAATCACGGCTTGGTAATCCGGCTGGTTGAAAATCGCCGACCCGGCAACAAACATATCGGCCCCGGCTTCGGCAATCTCCTGAATATTATCAACCTTGACGCCGCCATCGATTTCCAGACGAATATCCAGCCCGGACGCATCGATGCGCTGACGTACCTGGCGCAGCTTATCCAGTGTACCCGAAATAAACGACTGGCCACCAAACCCCGGGTTGACTGACATCAGCAGGATCACATCAAGCTTGTCCATCACATAATCGAGGTAATGTAATGGCGTAGCCGGGTTAAACACCAGACCAGCCTTACAGCCCAACGACTGGATCAACTGCAGGCTGCGGTCGATATGTTCCGACGCTTCCGGATGAAACGTAATATAAGTGGCTCCGGCATCAGCAAAATCCGCGATCAGGCTATCCACTGGCGACACCATCAAATGAACGTCTATCGGTGCCTTATAGCCATGGTTATCAAGATATTTTTTTAATGCCTTGCATACCATCGGCCCAATCGTCAGATTCGGTACGTAATGGTTATCCATCACATCAAAGTGAACCACGTCGGCACCGGCGTCCAGCACAGCGGCAACATCCTCTCCCAGACGGGCAAAATCAGCAGAAAGAATTGAAGGGGCAATCAGAAAATCACGCATGGTCAGGATAAACACCGGATAATGAACAAGCAGCCATTGTAAGCGGTGGGAAGCGCTTTTGCAGCCTGTCTCGGTGACCACATCATTCACCGGCTGTGCGGTGAGCAACAAGCCGTTGCCCAATCAGCGGTTTATACTTTAGTAGCGCGCCGTTAGACTCTCGAGCGATTTTCAACGAGAGCTTTTTGTGACAACACCCGCCCCCTCACTGCGCCTGCTACTTACCAGCCTGTTCTGGCCGGTTTATCTGCCGGGTTTTTTAACCGCCACGGCACAAACCGCCATTCTGGTGCTGTTACCGCTGTACGTGCTGGAGCTGGGTTACAGTCCAGCCATCGCCGCCCTGATGATGGCCACTCGCGGCATTGGCCAGCTGGCAGGCGATATTCCTGCCGGTATCGTCGCCGGGCGCTGGGGTGACAAAACCTGCCTGATGCTCGGGGCCGCTGGCTACGTCATCGGCTACAGCCTGATGACACTGACCGAAACACCTCTGCTGCTGGGACTGGGCGGTGTTATCGCTGGCATCGGCATGTCGTTTTCTTTAATCGGGCGACAATCGTACGTCACCAGCCGCGCACCGGTGCACCAGCGGGGCCGGGCAATTTCACTGATGGCCGGCGCCATGCGGATTGGCTCCCTGCTCGGCCCGGCATTGGGCGGCCTGGCCGCCGTGCAGTTTGGTTATCAGGCTACCTTTGTGGTGCTGGTACTGCTGTGCCTGCTGTCATTACTGGTGGTGCTGGTATCCGCCGACCGTGGCGAACCCGAGGTAAACCGTACCCCCCATAGCCTGGTCGCCATCATGCACGTACTGACCGATCACCGTCAGGCGTTTCTCAGTGCCGGCCTGGCAATGATTTCACTGCAATTCATGCGTGCTGGCCGAGTGGTGTTATTACCCCTGGCGGGTAACGCCATTGGGCTGTCGGTGGCCGAAATCGGTCTGGTGGTGGCCGCCGCTGCACTGATGGACAGCCTGATGTTTATTCCGGCAGGCATCATTATGGATCGCTGGGGACGCAAGGCCGCTGCTGCCCCCAGTCTGCTGCTGTTTGCCTGTGGTCTCGCCGCTCTCGGCTGGGCCGACAGCTACCTTGGCCTGTTGCTCAGTGCCCTGCTGATCGGTTTTGCCAACGGCGTCAGTGCCGGGCTGGTGATGGTACTTGGCTCCGACTTCGCCCCCACCACCGGCCGCGCCCGCTTTATGGGCGTCTGGAAACTGGTGTCCGATTCCGGCCAGGCAGCGGCACCACTGGCTATCAGCGCCATCCTCACCGTTGGCAGCCTGTTATTGTGCTCACAGCTGATTGCCGCCACCGGGTTGATTGGGCTGTATGTGATGGCATCACGGATGAATGAAACCTTGATAAAAAAACACTGACTCTCTACACAACCCGGCAGGATGTTGAACCCACAAAGCCAAGCAGTAAAAAAACGGTTGCGTTACAATGCCGGGCTAATATTTATGTCTGCCGGATTCGTTTGTCAGCCTGGCTTCTGCCAATCCGGAATTCGGTTGCCAGCCGTTACGCTGGGCAACATCACCAAGATGCACAGAAGGAAACCTCATGACCGACCGCTTGACGATCACTCGCCCAGACGACTGGCATTTGCACGTTCGCGATGGTGAGGTACTGCAACACACGGTACCGGCTACCGCCCGGGTGATGAAACGAGCGATCATCATGCCGAATCTGCAACCGCCCGTCATGGATGCTGAACAGGCACTGGCGTACCGTGCGCGTATTCTGGCCCAGGCCGGGGATTCCCACTTTGACCCTCTGATGGTGCTTTACCTGACCGATAACACCACCCCCGACATGATCAGCGCCGCCAAAGCCGCAGGTCATATTGTCGCGGCCAAACTGTATCCGGCAGGTGCAACCACCAACTCGGCTTCCGGTGTGACCGATCTGGGCAAGCTCGACGAGGTCTGTGCGGCACTGGCTGAAAACGATATGAAGCTGCTGGTACACGGCGAAGTCACCCACAGCGATGTGGATATATTTGACCGCGAAAAAGCCTTTCTCGACACCGTATTGGCCCCACTGGCCAGCAAGCACAGCGCCCTGAGTCTGGTGGTGGAACATATCACCACCAAAGAAGCGGCTGAGTTTGTGCAAAGCCAGGGCGATAACGTCGCCGCAACCATTACCGTGCAGCATCTGGCCTATAATCGTAATCACATGCTGGTTGGTGGCATCAAGCCGCATTTTTATTGTTTGCCGATACTGAAACGCAATATCCACCAGCAAGCGCTGCAAGACGCCGTGGTTTCTGGCAACCCGCAGTTTTTTCTCGGCACCGACAGTGCTCCCCATGCCAGAGGCGCCAAAGAAAGTGCCTGTGGTTGCGCCGGTTGCTATAGCGCTTATGCTGCGATTGAACTGTACGCCGAAATTTTTGAAGACCTCGGTGTGCTGGAAAACCTGGAAGGCTTTGCCAGCCATCACGGCCCCGATTTTTACAATCTGCCACGCAACGAAGACACCATCACCCTGGTGAAATCCGAGTGGCAGGTACCTGGCGAGATGCCATTTGGCAACGATATCATTGTGCCATTGCGTGCGGGTGAAACCCTGCGCTGGCAACTGCAAAACTCCTGAAGATAAGGCTTAGGATGAGTACAACTCCCGCTGGAAACGGCGACAAGCAGGAAAAAACCCCAATGGCCCAACGCTTCCGCGGCTTTTTGCCCGTGGTCGTGGATGTGGAAACCGGGGGATTTAATTCCGATACCGACGCCCTGCTCGAAATTGCCATGGTCACCCTGCGCATGGACGACGAAGGCTATATTCACCCCGACCAGACGCTGGCAGCGGAAGTGCATCCGTTCGACGGTGCCAACCTGGAAAAGGAAGCCCTCGATTTTACCGGCATCGATCCGTTCGACCCTGAACGTGATGCCGAATTTGAAATCGACGTACTGACCAATATGTTCCAGGTGATTCGTCGTGAGATCAAACACTACGGCTGCAATCGAGCGGTACTGGTGGGCCATAACGCGCACTTTGATCACGCCTTTTTGCGTGCTGCAATTGAGCGTAACGACATCAAGCGAGACCCGTTTCATCCGTTTTCGTCCTTTGATACCGCTTCGATTGCGGCTATCTCACTCGGACAAACCGTACTGGCCAAAAGCTGCCTGACCGCCGGGCTCGATTTTGACAACAGCGCCGCCCACAGTGCCGCCTACGACACCTGGAAAACCGCTGAGCTGTTCTGTTTTATCGTCAATCGCTACAAGGATCTGGGCGGTTGGCCCTTGGACATTAAACCCGGTACCGAGTTGTCAGACTGATACCAAACGCCGCTGATCATGACCAGCGGCGTTTTTGGTGAAGCCCGATGGGTTGCGACCATCACGCTGCAGCAACCTGAATGTGTTGATGTTTCACTCTTGCACGCAATATGAGATTTCCCCTTGGACTACGAATTCTGGTTTGAAGGCAACAAGCCTGTCGCCCGTCTTGATGAAGAACATTCTTTGCTTAGCCACTGGCTAACCGACGAAATAGGCGACGATCTGAAACACCTGCGCGCACTGATCACCACTGCAGAATTACTGCAATCCGGTGGTTTGCGGGATTATCGCTGGCAGGGCAAAGAAACCATTCTGAAAATGACCCAACATGAAGTCGATCTGGCCTCCAACACGCTGCTGTACGACGAAGACCTGGATCTGGAAGAGGACCTGATCCTGCATGATTACGACCTGACCACAGGCTGCGGGCTGGAAGACTTTATTGAGCTGCTGCAAGCCTGGAAAGAATTTATCGCCAGCTGAGCTGACCATTGTCGATTTCTGGAGTCACCATGTACGTCCATACCGATTACCGTATACGACTGGCACAAGCGGCCGATGCCAGCGCCTGTTTTGCCATTGAACACAGCGCTTACGAAGGGGATGAAGCCGCCACTCTGGAGACCATCCAGCGGCGCATTGAGCAGTATCCGCAAGGATTTCTGGTACTGGAGCTGGCTGGCGCCATCATTGGCTTTGTAAACTCCGGTTGCTGCTTCAAGGTAGCCATGGACGACGAACACTTCAAGCAGTTGCTTGGCCACGACCCGGAAGGCCCGGAGAACGTTGTGATGTCGGTGGTGATTCACCCGGTCTGGCAACGCCATGGCTGGGGCCGCACCTTGCTCCTCAATTACATTGAGCATATGCGCCGTCTCCACAAGCAACGGATTCACCTGATGTGCCGCAGCCATCACATCCGTTTTTACCAGCGTTGCGGGTTTATCTACCAGTCAGAGTCCGCCTCCAACCACGGTGGCTTGCACTGGCATGATATGACCTTGTCATTGCCTAACCCCTGACCAACCGATTAACGTGCCCGATAGATCACCCCCGGGTGGCAGGGCACCGTCTCGAAATACTCCCTCAGATTCTGCACCTGCTCGGACACCCCAAGCACCAGATAACCCTGCGGGTTCAGGCTGCCATGCAGGCGTTTGATCAAATCCAGCTGCAACTTCGCTGCAAAATAAATCAGCACATTGCGGCAATAAATCACATCGAAGCGGCCCAGCCCGTCAAAACCATGCTGCAAATTGTGTTGGCGAAACTCGACCCGCTGCTTGATACGCGAATCCAGCCGCCAGCGCCCTTCTGCCAGAGGCTGAAAATACTGGCGCCAGTATGGCTCCGGCATGCCGCGAGTCATGGCCAATGACGGATAAACGCCGTCCTTCGCCTGCGTCAGCACCGCCTGGGAAATATCCGTCGCCAGAATCTGCTCCCCGACCGCCAGACGGCCCGGTGAACGCTGGCGAAATTCCTCGATTTCGATACTCAATGAATAAGGTTCCTGCCCCGACGAACAGGCCGCAGACCACAACCTCAGCGGCCGACGTAACGCCGCCAGTTCTGGCAACAAACGTTCGCGGAATACCCGATAAGGGGAATCATCCCGAAACCACTGTGTTTCGTGGGTGGCCATGGCTTCGATGACTTTTTCCTGCAAACGCTGGTCGCCGTCGAGGCTATCCAGCAACGCAGTAATCGAGCCCAATTGCTGCTGGGCCAGTAATTGCTTCAGGCGACTGCTGAGTAAATAATCCTTGCCGTCTCCCAGCACAATGCCACTGGACTGCTCCAGCATATCTTGAAACCGTCGGTATTCATTCGCTGTGATCTGGAATGTCATAGTCAATCCTGAAAAATCCGGCGCCAACCAGAGGTCTGAAATCTACATCGGCTATTTATCAGCATAGCCGTAAACCGAGAAACAGCCGTAAACAGGAAAACACCGCAAGCAGTATTTGTTACCAGACCACAGCCACACCAAGGATCATCCTACATTGCGCCAATGACGTTCAAAGGTCATCGGTGGACTATTCACAAACCAGCACAGACACAGGCAAACCAGCCAGACACATTTAAAACCAGGCTTTCACACCCAGCAGCCACTCTGTGGCCGCAGACTCACCCAGTATATCTGCCGTTGCACCATAAACATGACGACGTTCAACCCCGACATACGGTGCGAACTGACGGCTGAATTCATAACGAAAGCGGCCACTGAACTGTGTGTCATTCAGGCCTTGGGCAAACGTATCTTGTGGATCTCGTTTGCCAGCGGCTGTTAATTTCCCTTCCAGTCCGAGAATCCAGCGCTGGGTCAGCAGCAGATCGTATTCGGTCTCCAGCTCCAACCGGGTAATGCCCTGCTCGCCCACAAACACCATCGCCTGGCTCTCCAGCCAGTAAGGAGCCAACCCTTGAAACCCGGCACCGACCCAGTACCGAGACCGCTCTGGCGTAGTGTCATACCGCACACCAAGCTGGGTATTCCAGAAAGCGGTCACCGCATGACGCCAATACAAGCCTAACTCGGCCTCGGTGTCACCTTGCTGGTGTTCGCCATCGAGTTGTACCACAGCCCGATCCCATGTGGTGCCATACCAGTATTCGCCACCCAATCGTGAGGAGGTTGAACCATCGTGCTGCGCCCATTCGAACTGGTCGATGATCAGTGCCGAGAAGTGATGCTCGTCGGCCAGACGTAGCTGCCGATCCCCTGGCCTCGCGTAAGGACCTGAGGTCAACGTGTAGCCGCCCGAGTAGGCATGAGGATCACGTGCATCAGCAGGTGCTGTTCCACCTTGCATATTCATCTCACCATGATTCATCTCACCATGATTCATCTCACCATGATTCATCTCACCATGATTCATCTCACCATGATTCATCTCACCATGAT